>JBDTYA010000309.1:0-3925 GCA_040005915.1 Ilumatobacteraceae bacterium | reverse complement strand
CGATGAGCGACGATGTGTGGATCCTGGGGATCCGGATGACCAAGTTCGGCAAGCATCCCGACAAGGACACCGTCGATCTCGCCTCCGAGGCGGCACTCGCCGCCCTCGCTGACGGAGGCGTGACCATGAAGGACATGGGCGTGCTGGCGGCGGGCTGCCTCATGCAGTCCAATGCGGGGATCGGGCAACAGCTGCAGAAGCAGATCGGTCAGACCGGCATCCCCGTCTACAACGTCGCCAATGCCTGCGCGACCGGCGCCACCGCGTTGCGCACGGCGATCATGGCGGTGAAGTCGGGTGAGTGCGACATGGGGTTGGCGGTCGGTGTCGAGAAGTTGGCCGGCGCCGGTCTACTGGGCGGTGGAGGCCGACCGAAGGCCGACAACGCGACGTGGACACCGCGGGGTCGCTACGGCGCGGTGGCGACGACCGACGGCCGCATTGGCACCGACGCGATGCCCGGTGTGTTTGCACAGGTGGGTATGGAGTACGGCCACAAGTACGGCGGCACCAGCTTCGAACTGTTCGCCAAGATCAGCGAGAAGAACCACGCCCATTCCACGCTCAACCCGCTCGCCGCGTACTCGAAGCGGTTCACCCTCGACGAGATCATGAACGACATGATGATCGCCTATCCCAACACGCGGCCGATGTGCTCCGCCAACTGCGATGGCGCAGCCGCGGCGGTCGTCGTCAGCGACGCAAAGTTGAAGACGCTGTCGCTGGAGCAGCAACGGCGGGCGATCAAGATCTCGGCGTCGGTGCTGACGACCGATCCATGGCAGGAGGCCTGCCAGGTGCTGCCCGACGTCAACACCCTCACTCGGAATGCAGCGACGATCGCGTACGAGAAGGCCGGCATCGGCCCGGACGACCTCGACCTCGTCGAACTGCACGACTGCTTTGCCACCGCCGAACTCGTGCACTACGACAACCTGATGTTGTGCCCGCCCGGTGGAGCCGTCGAGTTCTTCGAGTCCGGTGCCCCATGGCGCGATGGGTCGAAGCCGGTCAACGTCTCGGGCGGGTTGCAGTCGAAAGGTCATCCCATCGCCGCAACCGGCATCGCCAACATCTGGGAGGTCTGTCATCACCTCCGCGGTGAAGCCGGCGACCGTCAGATCGAAGGCGCCAAGGTCGGCCTCGCCCACGTCATCGGTCTCGGCTCGGCCTGCGGCGTGCACATCCTCGAAAGGGCGGCTGCGTAGCCGCACTCGACTGCTCGGCCGCTCGGCGGAGTCAGGCAGTGATGTCGAGTTGGCTGAGCAGGAGCTCGACGGTGTCGGCGGGGAGCTGGCAGGCGTAGTGCTGGCAGACGTAGGCGACGCCGTCGTCACGGTCCAGCCACAGCGGCGAGTCGTACGGCGTGCCCCACGCCAACACCGCGCTCGGCAGCCAATGGGACTGCACGGCGCGGACCAGGTCTGCGCGGTCGCCGACCACTGCGATCTCGGTGACGCCGTTGGCGACGAGATCGACCGCTGCCATGGCGTTGGAGAACGCCGATGGCGCCTGTGGCATGACGCGACCGAGCAGTCGCAGGATCTGTTCGGCGTGGTTGGTGTAACGGGCTTCGCCGGTCAGCGCTCCGAGGCGCACCAACGCCAACGCGGCGATCGAGTTGGCCGACGGAACGGCGTTGTCCATCATGTCCTTCTGACGGGCGACCAACTGCTCGCCGTCGTCGGCAGTCGAGAACAGGCCACCGTTGTCGACGTCCCAGAAATGATCGAGCATCGTGTCGGCGACAGCACGAGCCTCCTCGATCCAGGAGCCGTCGCCGGTGGCCTCGGCGAGCCGGGTGAACGCGTCGACGACCGCCGCGTGATCGGCGGCGAGTGCCGCGTGGCGAGCCTGTGGCCGGCCGTCGGCCTGCCACGAGCGATGCCATCGATCATCGTTGGGCCGGCGAAGGTTGTCGATCAGGAAGTGGCCGTTGGCCACGGCGGCGTCGAGCCAGTCGCGGCGATCCAACGCTCCGGCGGCTTCGGCCAGCGATGCGAGCATCAGCCCATTCCATTCGGTGAGCACCTTGTCGTCGAGCAATGGTCGTCGACGCTCGGCGCGTGCTTCGAACAATCGCTGCCTGACCGACTCGACCTCCGCTGGACGGATCAGCTGGCCGCGATGCTTCGCCCGGGTGGGGATGGTGCGTCCCTCGAAGTTGCCGCCGTCGGTGAACTCGTACCAGTCGAGGGCGACGTCGGCGTCGTCGCCGAGCGCCGCACGCACCTCGTCGGTGGTCCACGTGTGGAAGAGGCCCTCGTGACCATGGCCGTGCTCGTCGGGGGAGTCGGCGTCCTCCGCAGAGAAGAACCCGCCCGATGGATGGCGCAGCTCGCGCAGCACGTATTCCACCGTCTCCTCGACGACCTGTTTCCACCGCGCTTCGCCGAACACGAGGTAGGCGTGCAAGTACACGCGGATCAGCAACGCCTGGTCGTAGAGCATCTTCTCGAAGTGCGGCACAAGCCATTCCTGGTCGACCGAATAGCGGGCGAAGCCGCCGCCGATGTGGTCGTAGATCCCGCCGCTGCTCATGGCGTCGAGTGACGTCGCCACGATGGTCTTGGCGTCCTCCTGTGGGGCGCGCAGAAAAGCGCGCAGCACGAGGTCGAGGCTCATGGTCGACGGGAACTTCGGCGCACCGCCGAACCCGCCCCAGGTCGCGTCGAACGAGCCGGCCAGTTGCTGCAGTGCCTGGTTCAGCGCGACCACACCGGGGAGGTCCGAAGCAGGCTCGATCTGCGCCGTCCGCCGGATCGCATTGCCGAGCGCCTCGACGTTCTGCTGTACGTCGCCCGGTCGGTTCGCCCAGACGTCGTCGATGGCCTCCATCAGGCTCAAGAAGTTGGGCTTCGGGAAATAGGTGCCCCCGTAGAAGGGATGCCCGTCGGGTGTCATGAAGACCGTCATCGGCCAACCGCCGCGGCCGCTCATCGCCTGCACCGCATCCATGTAGATCGAGTCGACATCCGGCCGCTCTTCGCGGTCGACCTTGATGTTGACGAATCGGCGGTTCATCTCGCCGGCGACCGCTTCGTCCTCGAAGCACTCGTGCGCCATCACGTGGCACCAGTGGCACGCGGAGTAGCCGACGCTCAGCAGGATCGGCACGTTGCGTTCGGTCGCTGCGGCGAACGCCTCGGGGCCCCACGGGTACCAATCGACCGGGTTGGTGGCGTGCTGGCGCAGGTACGGGCTGGTTTCCTGGGCGAGCCGATTGGTGGCGGTCATGTGCCTACCGTACCGCTAGCTCCAGCGGCTCGGTCGGTCCCGAGTGGGTCGCCGCGGGTTGCGCTGATCGCTCGGACAGACGAGCCGAACATACGAGTGCCCGTGCCGATCGATGTGCCGATTGAATCGGCCGGGTTTGCGTCATGTCCTTGTAGCCCTGAGAGGAATCGGAAGACTGCACCAAGAAAGGAATGTACGCCTGAGTTCAAGGACCAACACAACGGTCTGGGCGTCGGCTCAACGACAGTCGGTTGCGACCTCGAGCGCAGCACAGATCTCGCGCATGCGTGGTTTCGCTGAGCCGACCGATGCGCTCGACCAGAAATGCCACCGACACCGACTCCGACACCGACTCCGCCGAGTCGAGATTGACGACGTGGCGAACGGCGCGATCAGTACGTACGTCGAGTCGATCTCGACCGCACGACGCTGCGCGAGAAGCGCGGCCAAGGCCTCGTCGGTGAGTTCGGCATCGCCCCTGCCCGCGTCTTGCGGACGTGATCGAGCAGATCGCGGTCAACCGTCGTGCTGAGACGGGTTCGGGCCCGCCATGACCATGCCACATTGATGCCACGCGAGAAACGCCGGCCTCGTCGGTACAACTCCGCAAGCGCATACGCGCCCTTCTGGGTCGACTCCGCGCGTTCGGTACGCGCTCATCCCCACGACGTTTGATGACTGGCGCCCC
>JBDTYA010000308.1:0-5909 GCA_040005915.1 Ilumatobacteraceae bacterium | reverse complement strand
TAGACCCCCTGGGAGAGTAGGACGCCGCCGGATTTCTCAAGCACGAACGCCCCTTCGGGGGCGTTCGTTTGCGTTTTGGCCTCATGTCCCAGCGCCGGCGATCACCTGGGCGGAGTCGGGACCAACGCTCCGGCCGCGCCGCTGCCTCGGGTTTGGTCCTAGGCTCGAACACCTATGCCGTACGACCGCCGACCCTCGTCCAATTCCGGTCGGCCGCAGCGACCGGGCCGTCCCTCTGGGCCAGGGCAGGGCGCCGCCGGAGGCACCAGCCGTGGTGGCTCGAGTGGCAGTCGTGGTCGACCCGACGGTGGTGCGAGCCGCCCCCGAGGGGCCGGCGGCAGACCCCAGGGCGCTCGTGGTGCTGCTGCTCCCGAGGCACGACGCAGCGGCCCGCGCCCGGCCACGCCGAGGCGCCCAGGCGCCGAAGAGTCCGGCCAACGCCCATACCGCGATCGATCGACGGGCAGTGGACCGCGTCCGGTCCGCGCCAACGGTGCGGTGGAGCGTCCACCGAGCGAACGAGGCGCAGCCGGCGAAGCCCGCCCGCGAGGCCCCCGCCGGGACGGCGGCTCGAGCACCGATGGCCGCCCGGCGCCGCGCCGTTATGGCAGCAGCGACGGTGGTCGCAGTGGACCACCACGGCGTGACGCATCTCGGCGTGACCCGCGGGCGGTTCGCGCAGAAGAGGGTGGGGATCGGCCGCGGCGATACGGCCCGGCTGCGAGCGCCGATGGGGCAGATCGGCCGCGGCGATACGAGGGTTCGCGACCGCGTCCCGAGGGACGAGCGGAGGGGCGCCCTGCAGGACGCTCGTTCGGCGGATCGGAGCGGCGACCATCCGACCGTTCCGACGACCGGCCCAATGGTCGTCCCAGCGGCCGCACGAGTGGCCGGCCCACTGATCGGCCAGCCGGACGCGACCGAGTGCCGCCGCGCCGTGTCGAGGCTCCGAAGACTGCGGCTCAGATCCGCTCGGCCGAGGTCAAGCTGGCGCGAGGTGTCCGCGAGCCACGCGAGCAGGCTGCGCCGGCACCTTGGGAGCGCGAGCAGTGGGTCGACGACGGCCCGCTTCGCTCGGCGGCCCGCAAGGCGACGGCGCGTGCATCGCATCCGGAGGAGCCCGACAAGACCGCGGTCGACAAGTCGGGATCGGCTCGCCGCCGTAAGTCGCTCGACCTGGCACCCGAGGTAGCCGAGGATCTGCAGAAGAGCGCGCCGTCGGCGCGTGCCGCCAAGTACAAGGAGCGGCTTGCCACCGCGGCCGATGCGCTCGATCGCGGGCGATTCGACGACGCCCGACGGATGGTGCAGTCGGTGTTGCGCGATCTGCCCGACATGGCCTTCGGTCACGAGATCGCCGGTCTGGCGTTCCACGGAACCGGTCAATGGCGCAAAGCTGCCGCCGAACTGGAGACCGCCCGCGAGCTCGACCGCACGTTGAACCACCACGCCGTGCTGGCTGACTGCTACCGGGCCCTCAAACGGTTCGACATGGTCGACAAGTTGTGGCTCGAGCTCCGCGAGGGATCGCCGGAGCCTGCGCTGATGGCCGAGGGCCGCATCGTCGCCGCCGGCGCTCTGGCCGACCAGGGTGACTTGAAGGGCGCGTTGAAGCTGATGGAGCGAGCCGCCGAGGCTCCCAAGAAGGTGCGCGATCACCACTTGCGGCAGTGGTACATGCTCGGCGACCTCCACGACCGTTCAGGCGACGTCATCAAGGCCCGTCGCTTCTTCGGCATGGTCGCCCAGATCGATCCCGACTTCGCCGACGTCTCCGATCGCCTGCGCGGCTTGGGCCGCTGACTACGAACCGCGTCACACCCCCTTGGTACTGTTCGACGTACGGCTTCCCCCGAGCATCTCATTCTCATCGCGCCGATAGGGCGTGTCGGAGGTCGTCAACATGAACGTCGTCTTTCTGCAAGGTCGCTTGTCGAGCGACCCGGTTCTTCGAGCGCTCTCATCGGGTAGCCGCTTGCTGTCGTTGGAGGTGACGACGACCACCGACGAGGGCACGGCCAACGTGCCGGTCGCCTGGTTCGATCCGCCGACCATCCCCGACTGGGGTGCCGGTGTCGATGTCGTCGTACGCGGTGTGGTGAAGCGCCGCTTCTATCGCGGTCCGGCAGGCACGCAGGCCCGCACCGAGGTCGTTGCCACCGAGGTGTGCGAGGCCGCCAAGAAGCGCCAGGCGCAACGCTTGCTCGAGCACGCGGTCAGCGCCCTCGGCGCTCGGTGATCCAGCCGCACCCGGTCGGGGCCGGTACGATCACCCCCGCCGCATCGCCACACGGCGGTGCCGACTCAGCGATGGGTCGTGAACCAATTTCGAGGAGTGTCGTGGACGTTTCCGCCCTGCTCGGCGACGATGCCGAGATGCTGTTGAACCATGTCTGTGCCGGTGTGACCCGAGAGCAGTTGATGCTCACCGGTCCAGACTTCCTGGACCGTTCCTTGGCGATGTCCGACCGCTCTCCGGCCGTGCTTCGCAGCCTCGGTCAGCTCTACGGTCACGGTCGGCTGGCCAACACCGGCTACCTCTCGATCCTGCCCGTCGACCAAGGGATCGAGCACTCGGCGGCCTCTTCATTTGCTCCCAATCCGCTGTACTTCGATCCTGCCAACATCGTCGAACTGGCGATCAACGGTGGTTGCAACGCCGTCGCCACGACGTTCGGTGTGCTGGGTGCTGTCAGTCGCAAGTACGCCCACCGCATCCCGTTCATCGTCAAGATCAACCACAACGAGCTCCTGACGTACCCCAACAAGGCCGACCAGGTGATGTTCGGCTCCGCGCGGCAGGCGTTCGATCTCGGCGCATGCGGGATCGGGGCCACCATCTACTTCGGATCCGACAACAGCACCCGTCAGCTGCAGGAGGTGTCGAAGGCGTTCAAGGAGGCGCACGACCTCGGGATGTTCACGGTGCTGTGGTGCTACACGCGCAACAACGCATTCAAGGTCGACGGGGTCAACTACGAGATGTCCGCGGATCTCACCGGGCAGGCCAACCACATCGGCGTCACCATCGAGGCCGACATCATCAAGCAGAAGCTCCCCGAGAACAACGGCGGCTACAACGCGCTCAGCGGAATGGGTACCAGCTCATACGGCAAGACCAATCAGCTGGTGTACGACAAGCTGACCACCGACCACCCCATCGACCTTGCACGGTGGCAGGTCGTCAACTGCTACATGGGTCGCATCGGACTGATCAACAGCGGCGGCGAGAGCAAGGGCGACGGCGATCTCGCTGCTGCCGTGCGGACCGCCGTCATCAACAAGCGGGCCGGCGGTCAAGGCTTGATCTCCGGCCGAAAGTCGTTCCAACGACCGATGCACGACGGGATCGGATTGCTGAACGCGATTCAAGACGTGTACCTCGACGCGGCCGTCACGGTGGCCTGACGCGGCGAACCCTCGTCGAGGTCCAACGGCCGCACAACGAGGCCGGTTCGCAACTTCGGAGTGAAGAACGTCGACTTCGGTGGCATCAACAGACGCTCGATGGCGGTCCGACGGATCTCGTCGATACTGGTCGGTCGGATGATCACCGCTGCGTCCGCGTCGCCGTCCGTCAGCAGGTCGATGACGTTCTGCACGCCGTGCTGGTAGTTGACCTCGAGCCCGCCAACATCTTCCAACGCGTGTTCGAGGTAGGCACCATCAAGGGCTCGCACCGTGGCGAACGCTTCGGTGCGCGGTGTCAACCACACGCCCGTCCCATCGCGGCGGACGAGGCACATCGCGCCCCGCTGAATCGCTACGGCAGCGAACCGACCGGTCACCCGCCCGGCCTCGGCTACGGCGAAGAAAGGCTCGAGCCGGCCGATCAAGGCATCGGCAGTCATTCCTGTGTACACACGATGGATGGGGTCGATGCTCAGCTGCTCGTCGACGAGTTCGGCAACGAACGACATCGTCAGCTCGGCATCGGTGTCGACCCGGCCCGTCGCGTCACGAACCTCGTCGCGGTATGAGCGGCTGACGGCGTACCGATGGTGGCCGTCGGCAATCAGCACCGGGTTCGAGCCAACGGCGGCACAGATCGCTGCGAGCCGCGCAGGATCGGTGACGCGCTCGACGCGATGCAGGACCCCGTTCTCGTCGGTGCACTGCCCCACCGATTCGCCCGGTTGTTGCAACAGATCGGTGAGGCCGGCGGTCAACGACAGACCCCACACCGGCGACAGGTTGCAGTGCGTCGCCCGCGTGAGGTCGAGCCGATCGGTCTTCGCCTTGGGTGTCGTCCGTTCGTGAGGAAGTACGCCTCCATCGCCTTCGTCGACGACTTCCAGGGCGCCGACCACCCCTACCGTGCGGCGTTCGCGCCCGGACTCATCGGTGAAGTCCATCCGGTAGAGCGTCAGTGACGCCACTGCGTCGCGAACCAACGCGCCCTCGTCGATCCACGCATGTAGGCGCTCCGAGGCGAGCCCGTAACGACCCGGCCCGTCGCGATCGAGCGGGACGTCGATAGCGACGATGTTGTGCGGGTGCCGCGCCAGGAGACCGTCGATGTCGGCGGCCGAAAGGACGTCGTACGGCGGTGCCGTGACATCGTCGAGTGGCTCGAGTGGCGAGTAACGCAATGCGGCGAAGGGCTCGAATCGGGGCACCCGTACAGGTTGGCACCTGGCGTGCCAACATGGCCAGGTATGGATGAAGTCGCCGACGAGCCCAACGATCCGTCGGCAGACGGCACACCGTGCGTCGTGCTGTGTGACCTCGATGGAGTCGTGTGGTTGTCGCACCAGCCGATCCCGGGCTCGGTCGAAGCGATAGCCAAGCTACGCGCGGCCGGTCACAGAGTGTTGTTCGTGACGAACAACTCGTCGGCGCGCGTCGAGGTGCAGGAGTCGTCGCTCGACGCGATCGGGATTCCCGCTGTCGGCGACGTGCTGACGTCGGCGAGCGCGGCCGCCATGTTGATCGAGCCCGGTGAGCGGGTGTTGGTCTGCGGTGGTGAGGGAGTGGTGCAGGCCGTCGAAGGCCGCGGTGCTGTGGTGAGCGACGAGGCAGGAAATGTGCGCGGCGATGCCGTCGACGCAGTCGTCGTCGGCTTTCACCGCGACTTCGACTACGACGGGATGCTCGTCGCCAGCCGGGCGGCGCGCAACGGGGCACGACTGATCGGGACCAACGACGATGCCACATATCCGACTCCGGACGGACCGATACCAGGCGGAGGAGCAATCCTTGCGTCGATCGTCACCGCCTCCGGCGTCGTGCCGGTCATCGCCGGCAAGCCGTACGAACCGATGGCGGAGCTCGTGCGCGCCATCATCGGCCACAACGCAGCGAAACGGGCGGTGATGGTCGGCGATCGTCCGGAGACCGACGGCTTGATGGCTCGGACCCTGGGTTGCCGGTACGCGCACGTCGAGTCGGGTGTGACCGCACCCGGAAGCGTCGTCGTTCCGACGCCCGATCTTGTTGCCCGCAACCTCGCGGATGTGGCGAAGGTCCTGATCGAGGGCGGTTTGGCCAGCGGTAGGCTTCCCGCATGACAGGTTCACCAGTACTCAAGCGTTTGCTCGACACCGGCATGCAATACACCGAGATGTCGCAGAAGAACGCCGAGAAGCTCGTCTCCGATTTCGTGAAGGCCGGACAGGTGCGACGCAAGGACGCCGAGAAGACGGTGCAACGCCTCGTCGAGCGCGGCAGGTCCACGACCGAGCATCTCGTCGGCGTCGTGCAGAGCGAGGTCGCCAAGCAGTTGGGTAGGTTCGCCCAGCGCCTCGACGACGTCGAGGCCCGCGTCGAAGACGTCGCCAGCGGGCTCGGTCTCCGATCGAAGGCACCGGCCCACAGTGCTCCGGTCAAGGCCGCTTCGGCTGCCACGGCCGCAGCCAAGAAGGCGCCGGCCAAGAAGGCGCCGGCCAAGAAGGCGCCGGCCAAGAAGG
>JBDTYA010000307.1:0-11697 GCA_040005915.1 Ilumatobacteraceae bacterium | reverse complement strand
ACCGCGGCGGTGTTGTAGTACATCCCGGCCTGCTCGTGCTCGTACATCGGCAGCACCATCACCATCCCGAGCTCCTTGGCGAGGCTGCAGAAGCGCTGAGTCGTCGGCCCGTCGGGGATCAGCTCGGTGTAGCTGTAGTACTCGGTGTCCTGCACCTGGCAGAAGTAGGGGCCGTAGAACAGTTCCTGGAAGCAGATCACCTGCGCTCCCTCGGCCTTGGCGTCGTGGGCGGCCTGCTCGTGCTTGTCGATCATCGCCTCCTTGCTCCCTGCCCAGTCGGTTTGGAGAAGCGCTGCTCGCACGATGTTCGGCATGGGCCCGATCGTAATGTCACCCTGCGAGGCGCACAATACGAGGATTGTTACCGCACATCGGTTCGCGCCGATGAAACAGACCGGCTGGCAGGATCGGCGACGTCGTGCGCCACCGATGACCACGGCCGACAAGGTGGTTATTGTCACCGCACAATGGCCGTGACCTTCAGTGATGCGATCGAGGACCGCAGTGCCCGCGGCATCGCTGCAGCAGTCGGGCGGATGATCACGCGCGGTGACCTGGCGGTGGGCACTCGCCTGCCGACGGTCCGCGAGTTGTCGAAGTCGTTGGGCGTCTCACCGACGACGGTCAGCGAGGCGTGGCAGACGTTGACGTCTGTCGGCGCGATCGACGCCCGCGGACGTCGGGGCACGTTCGTGCGCCAACCCACCGGCCCCGGATCACCACGGCGGTATCGAAGGGTCACCGAGGGACCGGGGCACTTCGCGCTCGATCTCTCGACCGGCACTCCCCCGTCGTCGCTCCTCCCCGACCTCGGGCCGGTCGTGGCCAAGATCAGCCGTCAATCGCTGACGTCGAGCTATCTCGACAACCCGGTGCTGCCCGAGCTCGAGGCTCGACTGCGCGACGGGTGGCCCTTCCGGCCGGAGGCGCTGACGGTCGTGGACGGGGCGATGGACGCGCTCGATCGCGTCGCACAGATCGTCGTGCGCCTCGGCGACCGGGTGATCGTCGAGCACCCGACCTTCCCGCCCCTGCTCGATCTGCTCGACGAGCTCGGAGCCGAGGTGATCGGCGTCGACCTCGACGACGAAGGCCCTGTCGTCGCCCAGTTCGCCGCCGCCTTGCAACTGGGCCCGGCGGCGATCTTCCTACAGCCGCGGGCGCACAACCCCAGCGGTGTCACCACGACGAATCGACGGATGAAGGCGTTGGCGGCCGAGCTCCGCGCATCTCCGGGGGCCGCTGCTACCGCGATCGTCGTCGAGGACGACCACTCCGGTGACATCGCCACCGGCGCACTGGTCAGCATCGGCAGCTGGCTACCGCAGCAGACGGTTCACATTCGCAGCTACTCGAAGAGCCACGGCCCCGATCTCCGGCTGGCCGCCGTGGGCGGCGCCGGCAATGTGGTCACCGCTGTGACCAACCGCCGGCTGCTCGGGCCGGGTTGGAGCAGCCGCATCCTGCAGGCCGTGCTGCTCGAGATGCTCGACGACGAGCCGACGATCGCTGCGGTGGCCGGCGCCCGGTCGGAGTACGCCCATCGGCGCCGACTGGTGGGTGCGATCCTCGAATCGCGCGACGTGACGATCACCGGTACCGACGGGATCAACCTGTGGATGTCGGTCGCCGACGAGCGCTCGGCACTCGTGACCCTGGCCGCGCAGGGCATCGGCGCGGCACCCGGCGAACCGTTCCAGGTGCGCCACGACACACCACACCTGCGCGTCACGGTCGGATTGATCGAGGCAGACCACGAACGGATCGCCAACCAGCTCGCCGGGGCCGCCGGTGGCTCTCGTACATCGCGCGGGCATCGCTAGTGGGCTTGCGGAACTGGCTGTTCGGTGCAGCCGAGCCGCGTGCGCCGCGCCCGGATCGTGTCGTCGAGGTGGCCTGGCTCCCGCTCTGGCAGTGTCAGTTGGCGCTCCACGATCTGTGGGAGAACGACATCCCGGCGACGATGGCGGAGGATCACACCTCCATGCTCCGATTCGCCGCTCGCGAACCGATGGGCCGGCTCTTCGTGATGGAGTTTCGTGCCGAGGCCGCCCGAGCCGCCATCAACGATTGCCTCGGCATCGACCCCCCGAAGCAGGACCGTTAGTAGCTGCCGGCGAGTTTGGTGTGGTCCCAGCTGACGACGTGATCGATGTGGAAGACGACACCTGAGCGCTTGGTGGCCTGAGCTTCGAGGAATGGCAGCGCCGACTCGCCGAGTGCCGACGGACCGTTGTACTTCACCCCGACGGCCTTGCCGATCTCGAGCACGGCGAAGTAGTCGTCGACGATCACGCCACGGCCGCGCAGTTCTACGCCGCGCAGTCGGTCGTACGTGTCGCCGGTCTCGACGAGCCCGGAGATCCTCGGGTCGCGCTGCAGGTTGACGATCTTCTGGCTCTTGCTGAACGTCCAGAACACGGCATTGCCCTCGACCATCGCGAACCACATGGCCACCAGATGCGGATGGCCGGTCGGCCCGATGGTGGCGACATTGAGCACGCGTTCGGACGCGAGGTAGGCCTGCACCTCGTCGTCGGACATGGTGATCTGCGAGCGCTTGCCGGCCATGGCGCGACAGTACTTTGGGTGGTTACATGGCGCTGGAGCGGAGCAGTTCGTAGGACAGCGGGCACTCCGGCCGCAACGAGGCCTCGCCCGCCGGCACCACCCCGTCAGGGGAGATGACCCAATGGGCGAGCGCCAGCGGCACGACTTCTGCCGCGGCATCCCACGGCATCCTCAACTCGGTGGGTCGCCGGCCCATCGCTTCGAACAACGCGCCGGGCAGGCACCGTCCGCGGCCGATGACCGCCCACACCGGAACTTCGGCGCAATAACCGACCGACGCCAACGCGCGCGACCCGGGCGTCGCCAACAACTCGGCGTCGCCGGCCGCCAACGCTTCGACCACCACGACGTCGCTGGCGAGCACCGCTGCGGCGATTCCCGCCGCAGGCACGATCTCTGCGTCGACGTCGGCGCGCTGCAGCCGGCGCACGAATGCCGAGCTGCCGCCACCGTCGTCGTCGATGTCGATGGCCAGCACCGTCGAATCGCCGCGGCGCAGCAACGCCTCACCGATGAGGTCGGGCCAGCCGACGACGCACACGGTCGCGTCATCGGGCAGGGCATCGACCAGCAGATCTGGGGTCGGATCCGCCTCGAGATCGTCGGCCAGGTCTGCAGCACATCGATACGGATCGGGCGCGGCGAGGACCGAGGCACAGAGCCACCACAGCGGGCCCGAGTTGGGATGGCGCTCGACGATGCGCCGACAGGCGACGACCAAGCCCGCCGGATCGAAGCCCAACCCACGCAGCGCGCCGGCGGTTTCGCGAACGAGCATCCGCTGGTCACCACCCGATGCCCTGGCGACATAACGGAGCCGCTCGATCGGATGCATCACCGCGACACTACTGCCACATTGGGGGGCGTGGCCCTGGCGCGCTACCGTCTGCAGCCGTGGCGAGCAACCCGGCCCTCGATACCGAACTGACGGCACTCGGTGGCGACACCCGCCCGTTGGAAGAGTGGCTGACGACGTTCCACCTGGCCAGCGTGGTGCTCGATCCGTACACCAACGAGAGTGCCTGGGTGTTGAAGACAGCGGCACGCATTCTCGAGGGACTGCGCGGCACGGATGCCCGGGTCAACTTCGTCATCACCACCGATGCCGCCGGGGCCAAGGCGTTCCTCGGTCCGTTGACCGACGCCTTCCTCGTCTACCTCGATCCCGATCGGGCGTTCGTGCGCGCGCTCGGCCTCGGGCAGCTGCCGGCATTCGTCTTCATCCGCCTCGACGGCACCCTGCAGGCCAGCGCCGAGGGTTGGGACGCGGAGAAGTGGCGAGAGGTGGCGGAGCAGATCGCCACGACCACGGCGTGGATCAGCCCGACCATCCCAGTGGCCGGCGACCCCGGACCATTTCACGGCACACCCGCCCTCGGCTGAAGGTGGCGCTGCCTGCCGCGGCCGGCGACCTGCCCGTCGTCGACGTACTGGGCGATCTCGGCACAGCGCTGGAGCACCATGGATCCGCACTGCTCGTCGCACCGCCCGGTGCGGGAAAGACAACCGTGGCGCCGCTGTGGCTCATCGACCAGCCGTGGCTCCATGGCCGCATCGTCATGCTCGAACCGCGAAGGCTGGCGACGCGCGCCGCGGCGCAACGCATGGCAGTGCTGCTCGGGACCGAGGTCGGCGGACTGGTGGGATACCAGACCAGGGACGAGCGCCACATCGGTCGAAACACACTGATCGAAGTCGTCACGGAAGGCGTGTTGACCCGCCGGTTGCAACACGACCCCGAGCTGCCCGGTGTGGGCCTGGTGATCTTCGACGAGGTGCACGAACGGAACGTGCCCACCGACGTCGGGCTGGCCTTTGCGCTCGACGCCCGAGAAACGGTTCGACCCGATCTGCGGATCCTGGCCATGTCGGCAACCCCCGACGTCGCCAAGTTGACAGACGTGCTCGGCGGGGCGCCGACCATCGAGAGCATCGGCCGCACGTTTCCCGTCGACCTGCGTTGGCTGCCGATGATGAAGGGCACGCGAGTCGAGCAGGCCACCGGCGAGGCGGTGCTACGCGCGCTCACCGAGGAGACGGGTGACATCCTCGTCTTCCTCCCCGGCATCGGCGAGATGAGACGGGTCGAGCAGTTCCTCGTCGACCGCGTCCGCGCCGACGTCGACGTGCGGCTACTGGCCGGTGCGCTGTCGTTGGCCGAACAGGACCTGGCGCTGATGCCGTCAGCCCATGGCCGGCGTCGTGTGGTGCTGAGCACGGACATCGCCGAGTCGTCGTTGACCGTCAGCGGCGTGCGGGTGGTCGTCGACGCCGGGCTGGCGCGAGTGCCGAGGCACGACCTGGGCAATGGCATGACCCGGCTCACCACGGTCAGCACCAGTCGGGCGTCGGCCGACCAACGTGCCGGGCGCGCCGGCCGTACCGAACCGGGCGCCGCCTATCGGTTGTGGAGCAAGCTCGAGCACGCCACACGACGTGCCCACCTCGAGGCCGAGATCACGCAGGTCGATCTGGCCGGCGTGGCGTTGGAGCTGGCGGTGTGGGGCACCCCGATCGACCAGTTGCGGTTCATCGACCGTCCGCCTCCACGCGCCCTGCAACAGGCGCAGGAGCTTCTGCGACGGTTGGGCGCGCTCGACAAGGATGGTCGGCCGACAGCGAGCGGCCGCGCGATGCTGGCCCTCCCGTTGCATCCGCGCCTCGCCCGCATGGTGAACTCTGCGCACGATGACGACAAGGGTTTGGCGTGCCTGGTCGCGGCGATCCTCGACGAGCGCGACATGTTGCGCGGGCGTGCCGACGAACTGCCGGCCGACCTCGCACTTCGAGTGCGGGTCGTCTGCGGGCTCGATCACCACGAGCGGGCGGACCGTCGCGACATCGCCCGCGTACGCGATCGCGCCAACGACATCGCCCGTCGTAGCAACGCGCACGTCGACTTCTCCGACATGCCGTCCGAGCACACCGGGGCGATGTTGGCACTGGCGTTCCCCGACCGCATCGCCACTCGTCGCCGGCAGCCAGGGCAGTTCCAGATGCGCACGGGCACCGGCGCTTGGGTCGCGGCGACCGACGAGCTGGCCAACGAGCAGTTCATCGTCGCCGCTGACCTCGATGGCAATCGCAGCAGTGCACGCGTCCGCATCGGTGCCGGGATCGGCGCCGCAGAACTGATCGCGTCACTCGGCGACGAGGTCGAACAACAAGTTGTCCTGTCATGGGACAAACAACGCGATGACCTGGTGTCTCATGAGACCGTCAGGCTGGGATCGATGGTTCTCGACGAGCAGTTCCGCCCGGCGGGGCCAGGTGAGGAAACAGTCGCAGCGCTCGTCGACCGCGTCCGCGCAACGCGATTGAGCGTGTTGAACTGGACCGACAACGCCCGACATCTGCGGCAACGACTGGCGTTCGCGTCGGATCGCCTCGACGATGACTGGCCGAAGGTCGATGACAGGACACTGCTCGCGACAATGGATGCTTGGTTGATCCCCTTCCTGAGCCAAGCCACGAATCGTGCCGATCTCGCCGCGCTCGACATCGAGATGCTGCTGTCGGCGATGCTCTCCTGGGACCAACGGGCCAAGCTCGCCGATCTCGTACCGGCGAGCCTGACGACTGCCGCCGGTCGCACGGTCGCGATCGACTATGGACGCGACAACCCCACCGTGTCGGTGCGCGTACAAGACATGTTCGGCACCGTGAAGCACCCGACGATTGCCGGCGGGACCGCCTTGACGATCGAGCTCCTCTCGCCCGCCGATCGACCAGTGCAGATCACCGACGACCTCCCCGGCTTCTGGTCGGGCTCGTGGGCCGACGTTCGCAAAGACCTCGCCGGCCGGTATCCGAAGCACCAGTGGCCGGCGGATCCGGCGTCGGCCGAGCCGAAGCGGTTGAAGGATCGCCCGCCCGACTGAAAGCCCCGGTGTGCCTGAGCCACGCTCCGCACGGTCTTCCATGGGCACGTCGTGATCAGAGCGACTTGCGACCGATCGCGATCACCGACAATCCGAACGGCAGGCTGACTCGGCGCAGCAGCATTCGCTCAGCACCGGCAACGTGTCCCAGCGCGCCGCCGAGGCCGCCCTCGTTACGACCGACGTCGCTCTTGTTCTTGCCGCGTTCGAGCACACCCATCAACGCCGCCGGAGGGACGAGGAACGAATACGCGCCGGTCGCCCGAACGAGATCGAGACCGGCGGCCCGGACCAGAGATCTCATGTCATCCAAGCTGAACCGGCGCGCTCCACCGGTGACCTCGTCGTGACCGCGCCACAGTCGTTTGACCCCCGGCTCCATGAGGCAGATCAACCCGCCGGGTTTCGCAACACGCGCGAACTCGTCGACGACAACCTGCGGATCCGGATTCATCTTGTGGTACAACGCGGTGACGCACAGCACGACGTCGAACGACGAGGCGGGATGCGGCAAGTGGTTGAGGTCGGCGCGCACGGGCCGGTAACCGGCGTGATCGCGCTCTGCCGCGACCAACGTCGAGGCTTCGAAATCGTCGAGCACGGTGGTCGCCCGATCGGCCAACCACGACCCCGTGGCACCCGACCCGCCGGCCGCATCGAGGCACAATGCCGAGCCGTCGACCTGGGCGAGATGGGGTGCCATCAGCATCTCCAGCAACGCACGGGTCGACCGGTACCACCAGTGCCGGTCGCCTGCCGCGACCATGCGCTGGTACTCGTCGTCGTCCATGACGTCGATCTTTGCACGCGTAGATCTCTTAACATCGCGGGATGCCTCCGCAGCGCGACCTCTCCTCGACGACGTGCGTCGTCACCGGCGGCTTGGGTTTCATCGGTTCAAACCTCTGCCACGAGTTGGCGCGCAGGGGCGCAACGATCCGGATCATCGACGCCCTGTTCGCCGAACACGGTGGCGATCGCCGCAACGTCGACGGTCTCGACGCCGAGATCCTGGTGGCGGAGATCGGCGACGATTCGGTTGCCGAAGCCGTGGCCGGCGCCGACGTCATCTTCAACCTCGCCGGACAAGTCAGCCATCTCGCGTCGATGCGCGATCCGTTGCAGGACCTGCACGTGAATGCAGTCACGCACGCCTCCTTCCTGGAGATCCTGCGCCGAGTCAACCCATCGGCTCGCGTCGTGCACACGTCGACGCGTCAGGTGTACGGGCGGCCGCTGCGATCACCGGTCGACGAGTTGCACCCGACGCGTCCGATGGATGTCAACGGTGTCTCCAAGCTGGCCGGCGAACAGCTGCACCTCGTGTACCACACCGCCCATGGCCTGCCGGCGACCAGCCTGCGATTGACCAACGTCTACGGGCCTCGCCAACGATTGAGCAGTGACGAGTTGGGGTTCCTTCCCGTGTTCATCCGCAAGGCGCTGTCGAACGAGCGGATCGAGATCTTCGGGGACGGATCCCAGCGACGCGACTGTGTCTACGTCGACGATGTGGTCGATGCCTTGATTGCAGCAACCGCACAGGCGGCTATCGGCCGAGTCTTCAACGTCGGCAACGTGGCCGACCACTCGCTCGCAGAGATCGCCGCCACCACCATCGATGCAACGGACAGCAGCGGAGGCCTGCAACTGGTGCCGTGGCCTGCGGATCATCAACGGATCGACATCGGTTCGTTCCACACCGACGGCACGACGATCGCCGAGGTTCTGGGGTGGAAGGCCACGACCGATCTCGAGAGCGGACTTCGCGCCACCGCCACGTTCTATCGTGGACACCCGTGGTACCTGTCGTCGACCTGAGTCGACGCGGACAACGCTTTGCCTCGACGTTCGCCAAAGCGGCCGAACGGATTGCGGAGAGCGGAAGCTTCCTGTTGGGGGTCGAGTTGTCTGCGTTCGAAACCGAATTTGCGGAGTGGCTGACCGCTCTGCACTGCGTCGGCGTGGCGTCGGGAGCCGGCGCTCTGCAGTTGGCGCTCGCCGGGGCCGGCATCGGGCCGGGCGACGAGGTGTTGGTGCCGGGCTTCACGGCGGTGCCGACCGCATCAGCGGTGGCGGCGGTGGGTGCGATTCCTCGCGCCATCGACGTCGACGCACGCACCGCCTGCATCACCTCCGCGACCGTCGAGGCAGGCCGGACAGAGCGGACCAAGGCTGTCGTCGTCGTCCACCTCTACGGGTACCCTGCCGAACTGCCGGCGACGGATCTGATGGTGATCGAGGATGCCGCGCAGGCGCACGGGGCGCTGCACGACCCGGGACGGTCGACGGCAACTGCGTACAGCTTCTATCCGACCAAGAACCTCGGCGGGATCGGCGACGGTGGGGCTGTCGTGACGAATGACGCCGGCTTTGCCGAACGGGTCCGCACTCTGCGAGTCCACGGCATGTCTGCGCAGTACGTGCACGAGTACGTCTCGCAGAACTTCAGGATGTCGGAGGTCGAGGCGGCCTGGTTGCGCATCGGTTTGTGCGAGCTCAGCGCCGACACCGACCGTCGGCGCACGATCGCCCGCAGGTACCGACTCGCAGCGCCAGGGCTTCACTGGCAAGCACACCACACCAGTCACGCCTACCATCTCGCCGTGCTCCGCAGCCCAGACCGTGTCAGGGCGCGCGCCACCCTGGAGGCGAACGGCGTGGCGAGCGCAATCCACTATCCGCTCGCCATCACACAACAGCCCGCCTACGAGCGCCTGCAACACGGGTCATGCGCAGAGTCCGAGGCCTGGGCCGCCGAGTGCATCAGCGTGCCGTGCTTTCCGGAGATGACGGAGGCGGAGATCGACCAGGTCTGCGCGGCGTTGGGGGAGCTCGAGGAATGACAGACGTAGCCAGCGTCTCGGCGGTGTTCCCGTGCTACAACGACGAGACCACGATCGGTGGACTGGTCGACGACGTGCACGACGCGCTGAGCCCGCTCGTCGCCTCGGTCGAGGTCATCGTCGTCAACGACGGGTCGGCAGACGGCTCCGGGGCGACGCTCGACGAGCTGGCCATCGACAGGCCGTGGCTTCGAGTCATCCACCACGAGACCAACGGCGGCTACGGCAAGGCCCTCCTCAGCGGCTTCGCCGCGGCGCAGAACGAGTGGATCTTCTACACAGACGGCGACGCTCAGTACGACGCGAGCGAAGCTGCACTCCTCGTTCCGTTGGCAACGGCCGACATCGACATCGTGCAGGGCTACAAGATCGGCCGCGGCGATTCCTGGTACCGCAAGTTGATCGGCCGGATCTACCACCACATCGTCAAACAGTTGTTCAGGCTGAGGGTGCGCGACACCGACTGCGACTTCCGGATGTTTCGGCGGCAGCTGCTCGTCGATCGCCCGCTGACATCGACGACCGGGGTGATCTGCGTCGAGATGATGCGATCCTTTCAACGAGCAGGCGCCCGTTTCGTCGAGATCCCGGTGCACCACTACTTCCGCCCGTCCGGCAAGTCGCAGTTCTTCCGTCTGCCGGCGATCGCGCATAGCGCCGTGCAGCTCCTGCAGCTGTGGTGGAACATGGTGATCCGTGGACGTTGAGGCGCGCGTGCGGCGCGACGTGGCGTGGGCCGGATCCGATGACGGAGCGCGCTGGGCGTTCCTATTGGTGCTCGCCGGTTCCGTCCTCGTGATGTACGCCGTCGGGCGCAATCAGTGGTTCATCCGCGATGACTGGGCCTTCATCTTCACGCGCGAGAAGGTGCACCAGGCAAGCGGGCTCGACGCCATGTTGTTCATGGCGCAGGACGGGCACTGGATGACCGGGCCGATCCTGATCTATCGAGCAATCCACGCCGCGTTCGGCACCGGTTCGTACTGGCCGTACCTGCTGCCAACCATGGCGTGCCATGTGGGGATCACGGTCATGATCCGCAAGCTCAGCATCCGCGTCGGCGTGACGCCGTGGACGGCGACGATCCTCGCGGGAACCTTCGCAGTGTTCGGCAGCGGGTGGGAAAACATCGTCTTCGCCATCCAGTTGACGTACAACCTGTCGTTGCTCGGCTTCCTCGTGCACCTCTCCCTGATCGATCACGAGGGTCCGCCCGACCGTCGTGATGCCTTGGGCGTGCTCGCCGGGCTGATCGCCATTTCGTCATCCGGCTTCGGGCCCTTCTTCGTGGTCGGGACGTTGCTGTTCATGGTCGTGCGACGGCGGTGGCGCGCCGCCGCGATCGCGACCGTGCCGACGCTGCTGGCGTCGGCGTGGTGGTGGCTGGTCTGGGGGCAGGACCCTGCAGGTAAGTCGTCTCGTTCGCTGGCCCAAGTCCCGGCGTACGTGAACCGCGGCGTGACGGCGGTGTTCCAGGGCATCACCGCCACCGGCTCGCTGGTCGGTGTGGGTCTGGTCGCGACGCTCGCTGTCACGCTGTGGAGGCGACGCGATCCACTTGCACACGACATCCTCCTGACCCTCGGCGTCACGGCGATATTGATGTACGTCGGCGTCGGCCTCGAACGCAGCGGGTTGGGCGTCGAGACGGCTGCAAACTCGCGCTACGTCTACATGGGAGCGGCACTGCTGATCCCACCGCTCGGCGTCGCGGTCGATCAATTGGCTCGCCTCGGATCGCCGGTGGTGTGGGCGGGTCGGCTGCTGTTGATGGGAGCGACCGCGATGAACGTCGGTTCGCTGCGGTCGGACAGCGACGCGTGGGCCAATCGGGCGGCTGCCGAACGCAACGTGCTCGAACTGGTCGCTGCATCACCGGCCCTGCCGACCGTCAACCAGGCTGGCGCGCCGTTGCCCTTCAGTCCCGACGTGCGGTTCGGCGACATCGCCACGCTGATCGCCGACGGCGCAATACATCAGCGCGCCGCGGCGACCCCGCAGGAACAGGCGCTGGTCGATACCGCCCTCGGTCAACCACCACCCCCGTAGCCGACCAGCGTTAGCGTGAAGTCATGCCAGAGTTCGCCTTCACCGAGCTGCTCTCACTCGGGCCCGACAACACCGAATACCGCCTGTTGACGACCGACGGTGTGTCGACCCTCGACACCCCCGCCGGCACGTTCCTGCAGGTCGATCCACATGCGTTGACCTTGTTGACGCAGACCGCCATGCGCGACATCGCCCATCAGTTGCGGCCCGCGCACCTGCAGCAACTACGCAACATCCTCGACGATCCCGAGGCGAGCGACAACGATCGTTTCGTGGCCCTCGACCTGCTGAAGAACGCCAACATCGCCGCGGGCGGAGTGCTGCCGATGTGCCAGGACACCGGCACCGCG
>JBDTYA010000306.1:0-2187 GCA_040005915.1 Ilumatobacteraceae bacterium | reverse complement strand
CGGGGACGGTGCCACGCACATCGTACGCTTTGACGATGGCGTCGAGCACCTGCGGGTCGGTCGAGGACATGGGGCCTAGAGTTTAGCGGCGGGCATCGGCGAGTCGTCCGGAGGCTCGCTCGGTGCTGCCCAGACCAACGACGCCGCGTCGAGGTCGTCGTCGAGTGGATCGTCCACGTCCGGTCGCCACGAATCGGTCGGCGTCGGGTCGATCATCAGCTCGTCCGGTTGCGAATCCCAGTCCTCCCATGGGAACGACGACGCCCCGGACTCGTTGCCGAACGGATGTGTGTTCGCGTGCTTCACGTCGCCGCGGATCCGCATGAACACGAGCAAGGCGATGCCGAGGAACGTCAACAGGTAGGCGAGGTAGTCGAGGGTCGAACGCTCGTAGGTGAGGTGCACATCGGTGGATGTCGGCACCACCACCATCAGGTTCGGCGCGATTCGATACGGGCCTTTGGCGCCGCTGACGTGCCAGTTGGGGAAGTAGCTGATCTTCACCAACACCGGCACGCCGATCTGGTCGACGGTGAACCGGAGGTCCTGATCGCCGAGGTGAACGTTGGTGACCTTCACCGGGGCGAGCGTCTTCGGCTGGATGGCCTCGGTGGGCTGCACGATGTCGATCTTGCGGCCCGACGCACCCGGTGCGAGGCCGTCGCTGCGTGTCTCGTCGACGGCGACGTCGATGCGCTGCCAGTCGGCAGGCCCGTTGTCGGCCGGGATCGCTGCCCACTCGTCCTGATGTTGGAACCAGCTCATGCCCAGCTCGAGGTTGCGCTCGCGCGGATCGCCGCTGCGATGGTTGACCACGACGGGTTGCACCGTCAACGGCACCACGAGGTCGCTGTTCGCGACCTGATAGATGTTCCACGGGCCCACCGATGCCAGCTCGGTGAGCTCGGGTCGCTTCTCGGCCTCCGCCTTGGCTTTCTCGGTGAACACCATCAGGTACTTCACGCCGAGCGTCTGCAAGTACGGCACACCCTTGGCATCGTTGTTGTTGTCGTAGCGCAGTTCGCGCACCGGATTGGAACTGTCGCTGCTGATCGCCGCAGCGGTGACGAAGTGATACGGCGTCGTACCGCTGGCCTCGAAGAACAGGCCCTCCATACTGGCGACGCAACCGTTCGTCCAGAACGGCAGCAACATCAACGCCATGGTGGTGCCGTACTGACCGTTGTCGCCGTTGTTCTCCCACATCGCCCGACCACAGCCATGGGACGTGTCGTTGCCGAGAGTCTTCATCTGATCGATCAACGCCTTGTATTCGCCGTACGCGGCGCGTCCCTCGTAACCCATGAAGTTGTAGCGGGTCCACCCGTCGCTCTGCGCGTCCTTCGCTGTCGGCGTGAGGGTGATGGGATTGAAGTCACCGATCCCCCACGCGTACACGGCCTTGCCGTGTTGGGTGATTGTGCGACCGCCCGGCACCTGCTGGAACAGGAACAGCTCCATCACGAGCACGACAACACTGACAACGCCTGCCGTAGTCAACCCGACCTTCCACATGCTGCCCTGACCCACGCGCCGAGCGCGCGTGCCGCGCACGATGACTTCGACGAACTCCACGATGCCGACCATCATCAGCAACAGGCGCAGCAGGTAGAGGAACGGCAGCAGGCGCGGATTCCACAGAAGGCCGATGATCGGCAGCGAGTTCTTGGCGAGGAACACGAACGCTGTCAGCGCCAGGCAGCAGATGCCCAACCACGCGCCGGCGAGGTGTCGCCGAACCACGGACGCGACGAAGCCGAAGATCGCGAATCCGGTGACGAGGATGTCGAGGAAGGTCGTCCATGGGAAGAACATTGCCCAGTAGGAATCGGTGGGACCGTCGGGGCGACCGTGGTACTTCATGTCGGTCATGTACGCGTGGTTGGCGAGGAACGGCACGACCCAGAAGGCGCTCAGCAACACCGCCCCGGCAAGCACCGTGAACCCGTAGATGAACCTCGTGCGGTCCATCCAGACCGCCCACAACAACACCGCGCCGAGCACGACGAAGATCAGGACGATGCCGTGACACAGCATCGCCAGGGCGATGAGGATGGCCGCCCAACTCCGGAACTTGCCGGTCTCCATCCCACGGGCGAACACGCCGAGACCGAGGACGGCGAACGACAGCGCGATGGAGAACGAGAACTCGCCGGCCATCGTGCTCTTCACGTTGCCGCCGTAGAT
>JBDTYA010000305.1:0-5691 GCA_040005915.1 Ilumatobacteraceae bacterium | reverse complement strand
GGCATGACCCGTTCGAGCACCTCGTCCTCGCCGGTGACCGAGTTGACCAGCGCCTTGCCCCGGTACACGCCGAGGCCGGCTTCGAGAGCGGCGATGATCGACGAGTCGATCGACAACGGCACATCGGTGATTGATTGCACGAGGGTGATGGCCCGGGCCAGCATCGCCGGTTCGTCGGCCAGTGGGATGCCGGCGTTGACGTCGAGCATCTGGCAGCCGGCCGCCACCTGAGCGAGCGCATCGACCTCGATGCGGCTGAAGTCGCCGTTCTTCATCTCCTCGGCCAGCAGCTTGCGGCCGGTGGGATTGATCTTCTCGCCGATCATCACGAAGGGACGCTCGAAGCCGATCACCACCTCGCGTGTGGCTGAGCTGATCACGGTGTCGGTCACGGGTTCTCCTGTTCGATGTCTCGCTTGATCTCTTCGCCGTCCTCGTCCTCGTCGAGCTCCTCGAGAGCGGCGAGCACTTCGCGGTCGACCACCTCGCCGGTCACGACGTCGGCTTCCCAGCCGCCGAAGTACGCCAGTAGCCCGAGCCGCTCGCGTCGATATTCGCCATTGATCGCGGTTGCCGCGGCTTGAGCCTCGGTGGCGAGATCACCCGTGATCGGCCGGCTCTCTCGTCGCCATTGGGCGACCTCTTCGTCCGCCGTGTAGATCTTGGCCTTGCGCTTGGCGCGGTCGATGGCCCGTTGGAACTTGCCGCCGAGCACCACCTGATGACGGTCCCGGCCCTCCTGCGCGTTGACCTGAGCCGGGATGTCGCGCCAGTAGATGACGATCAGTTCGCGGTTACCCCGACCGGTGCGGGCCATCACGCCACCCGCCGCGAGATCGCTACCGAGACCCCGTCGCCGACGGCGGCGGAAAAGGGTGCCATGCCCACGGGCCGATGCTCGAAATCCAACCCGAGTCGTCGCGCGGCCTCGCGGCCCATCGCCACGACCGCCTCGTTGTCGGTCTGCGAGATCAACACGACACGCCGGTAGTTGCCGAAGTACATGTCGCGCAGTTGCGGGTGCCGGTCGAGCCCGAGGCCCTGCCACAGCAGCGCGTCGAAGTGCTTGGCGAGGAAGTCGGTGAGGAACAACGTGCCGAGTTCCTCCTCGTGCATCGCTGCGAACCGTTCGGCCCCGCTGAAGAACTCGTAGCAGTGCGATCCCGGAAGGCGGGTCGCCTGCGGATGCCGCGCCAACAACGCGTCGAGCGCCCCGCCGGTCCCGCAGTCGGCATAGGCGACGAACACCGGACGGCCGTCCGCCGCAGCCGCGTCGAGCAGTGGTTCGAGCTCGGGAACGATGCGCTCAGGTCGGTTGTGCAGGTTGGCGGGCAGGTAGGTGACCTCGAGCGCATCGGTGAGGCCCTGTGCCCTCAGCACGGCGCGCAGCTCCGAAGCGAGTGCTCCACAGGCGATGACGAGGGGCGCGACGGTCATGCCTCTGTCCGTGTTTCAGGCCAACGACGGGCCGGGAGGTTCGGCCTTCAAGCGGTTGCGGCGGGCGCTGACCAATGCCTTCGCCGTCTCGGCGGCAACGGCCGCATCACGGCAGTACGCGTCGGCGCCGACTGCTTTGCCGAACTCCTCGTTCAACGGAGCCCCGCCGACCAGTACGAGGTACTTGTCGCGCAAGCCCTTCTCGATCAATGTGTCGACGACCACCTTCATGTACGGCATGGTCGTGGTCAGTAGGGCGGACATACCGAGAATGTCGGGCTGGTGCAACTCGAGCGCGGCCAGGAACTTGTCGACGTCGGTGTTGATGCCGAGGTCGATGACCTCGAAGCCGGCGCCCTCCAACATCATTGCGGTCAGGTTCTTGCCGATGTCGTGGATGTCACCCTTGACGGTCCCGACCACCACCTTGCCGATCGATTCGGCGCCGGTCTCGGCGAGCAGCGGACGGAGGATGGCCATACCGGCCTTCATCGCGTTCGCGGCCAGCAGCACTTCGGGGACGAACAGGATTCCGTCGCGGAAATCGATGCCGACGATCCGCATGCCCTCGACCAATGCGTCGTTGAGAACCTTGTCGGGCCCCCAACCGCGGTCGAGGAGAATCGTGGTCCCTTCGAGGATTTCGTCGGCCAAACCGTCGTACAGGTCGTCGTGCATCTGGGCAACGAGGTCATCGTTGCTCAGCGTGGCGAGATCGAGATCGTCTTGTTCGCTCATTGACTCCGCTCCGTCTTGCTGCTGGACGTTCCACGATGCAGAATCGACCCGTATCGTGGAACAGTGTAGCATATGGCACAATGCAGGGAAACTGGAGAAGAACGACCTAGGCGATAGCACGAGGAGACAACCGGTGGTGGCGCGGGCACAACAGAGTCGTCGGATCGAGTGGTTGACACTCGGGTTGTTCGTTGGCTTCTATTGCGCGTGGCTCGCCATCGTGTTGTGGCACCGGCTGCTGCCCGCTCCGGTCGAGGTCTTCGTCCTGGCTCTGCTCGGCGGGTTCTACATGTCGCTGCAGCACGAGGCACTTCACGGCCACCCGACCCGGTGGCGAGCTGTCAACACCGCCCTGGCCTTCGCGCCGCTGTCGATGTGGCTGCCGTACCTGCGGTACCGGCGCACGCACATGGTGCATCACCACACCGATCTCACCGATCCGCAGGGCGATCCCGAGTCGTTCTACCTGCGACCCGTCGACTGGGCGAAGGCGGGTGTCCTGCGTCGCGGGTACATCCTCGTGACCAGAACGATGGCCGGCAGGTTGACGATCGGCTCGGTCCACAGCATCGGTCGCTACCTCTGGCACGAGGTCGGCGTCGTCATGTCCGATCGACGCGCCGCTCGGCGTTGGGCGACGCACCTCGTCGCCGCGATCGCCCTCGGCTGGTGGCTGTTCGCGATCGTCGAGATGCCCGTGTGGGAGTACCTCCTCGGCTTCGTCCTGATGGGCCAGTCGTTCACGTTGCTGCGCTCGTTCGTCGAGCACTGTGCGGTCGCCGAAGGCACGCGATCGGCCGTCGTCAGGGCCGGGCCGGCGATGTCATTGATGTACCTCAACAACAACCTCCACCACACCCATCACGCCCAGCCCTCCATCGCGTGGTACGACCTTCCCGAGCTTCACCGTCAGCTCGAGAGCGACGAGCAGGCTGCGCAGGGCGCCGGCCTGTACCGGCACGGCTACATCGAAGTTGCCAGGCGCAACTTCCTACGACCGTTCTGCCAGCCCGATCATCCGCTCTCTCCGGGTGCCCGACCGTTCGGGGCGCGGGGCCTTCGATGACCATCGCCTCCTTGGCGATGTATCCGTTCGATCGACTGCGACCATCGTGGGAGCAGCTGTGGGATGCGGTCCGTTCGCGTTTGCCGTTCGAGGCGCCCGAGCTCGACTGGCAGATCCCATCCGATGCCGCGATGCGCCGCGACGACCTGCTGCTGGGCCAGACCTGTGGCTGGCCGCTCGTCGACGCGTTGTCCGCGCGTGTGCGTGTAGTGGGCACGTTCGACACCGATGTGGGTGGCTCGGTCGACGGCACGTATCGATCGGTGTTGATCAGCGCAGCCGATCAGCCGCTCGCCGAGCTGTTCGGCCGCGACGATCTCGTGGTGGCCGTCAACAGCCTCGACAGCTTGTCGGGGTGGATCAGCCTGCAGGCCGCGGCCCGAGCCCACGGGGTCGCAGTCGAGAACGTCGAGGTGACCACTGCTCATGCGCGCAGCGTCGAAGCGGTTCGCGCCGGCCGTTGCCACCTCGCCTCGATCGATTCCGTCTCGTGGTCGTTCCTCGACCAGACGGGGCTTTTCGTCGTTGGGCACGGTCCGCGCGTCCCGTCCTTACCCCTCGTGATGGCGACCGCGATGCCGGAGCCGCTGGTGACCGAACTGCGCGTCGCCCTCGCCGCCGCGGTCGCGGATCCGGCCACGGCCGCGGTGCGCGCCGTGTTGCGCATCCGCGGCTTTCTCGTACGCGAGCTGACCGACTACCAGGGAGTTGCACAACTGCTCGAAGTAGGGTGACCCGTCGTGGCCCGCACCGCCGATCCGCAACTCAAGCTCGAGCTGCTCGATCGGGTCGTCGCCTATCTCGCTGAGCAAGGCCTCGCCCACACGACCCTGCGCCCCATGGCCGCGACGTTGGGTGTCAGCATCAACCGCCTGATGCATCACTTCGGTTCGAAGGACGAGCTGATCACTGCGGCACTCGCCCGTGCCATCGATCAGCAGATCGACGTGCAGAGGAAGTGGCTGCGACGCTCGCCGAAAATCACCCAGGTGGAGCTCTACCGATGCTGGTGGAAGTGGCTCAGTGCGACTCCGCAGAACCTGGCGCTGGTGCGGCTCAACTACGAGGCGGCCACACTCGAGCCCAGCGTCACCGGTCTCGCCGGCGACGTGCGCGCGGATCAGATCGGCGTCTGGCGCCACGATGTCGAGCAACGTCTGGTCGCCGAAGGACTGAAGCCCGAACGTGCGGCGCAGCAGGCATCGCTGATCAAGGCGATGTTCACCGGACTGGTGATGGACCTTTTTGCGACGGGCGATACGCGCCGGCTGACCAAGGCTCTCGACTCGTGGTTGTCCCGGCTGGCCGACGATCTGTCGATCCCCGACAGCCACGACTGAGCTCCCGCCACCGTGCGTCGGGCTCGTCCGACGGGTTTCTCGCCCGCCTGGCCTCGCGCTTCGTCACCCATTCGGGTGGGTTGCCGACGAACACGCGTCATACCTGCATGACGACATTTCGAAATCCCCCCTTGCGCAAACCATGTGTGATAGTGGAGAATGACGTCCGTGTAATTACAGGAGCGTGATAACCGTTCCTCGAAGGGGCCCTACGGCAGGGAGGCCAAGCAATGCAGGACACAAACCGGGACCACGTCGACCATGGTCGAGGCGAGGGCGATACCAAGAGCTGGCAGGACGAAGCCAACTGTCTCGGTGTCGACCCAGACCTGTTCTTCCCCGAGCGCGGCGCGTCGACTCGCGAAGCGAAGGAGGTCTGTCGGGGCTGCGTCGTGCGACTCGACTGCCTCGAGTACGCCTTGGTCAACGGCGAGAAGTTCGGCATCTGGGGTGGCTTGTCCGAGCGCGAGCGTCGCCGCTTGCGTCGTCAGCGCGCCCAGGCCGGTCGGCGTACGTCGGCCTGAGCCGGCATGGGCTGCATGCCAACCGCTGCAAAGCGGTGGTAGCGTGGCCACATGTTCGCTTTCCTCGATCCGCCGGAGATCATCCTCATCCTCGTCGTCGTTTTGGTGTTGTTCGGTGGCGCTCAGTTGCCGAAGCTCGCCAAGAACCTCGGCAAGGCCCAGAAGGAGTTCAAAGACGGCTTGGCCGAGGGTCAGAAGCCCGGAGACGTCAAGCCGGTCGACAAGACGATCGACGACTCCACCAGCTGATCACCAAACCCTAGAGACTCGACGCCGGCAGCTTTCTGAGCGCCGGCGTCGTTTCGCGTCTGTCAGCTGGCGACGCGGCGACGCTTGAGGATGCGCCGGCGCTCACGCTCGCTGCAGCCACCCCACACGCCGTGCTCGATCCGCTCTTCGAGGGCGTACTCGAGGCACAGGTTGGCAACGGGGCAGTCGGTGCAGATCTTGCGGGCTCGATCGACGCCCACACCGTCGCTGGGGAAGAACACTGCCGGCGGATAGTTGCGGCAGTTGCCCTCAGCCATCCAGGCCGTGACGGTGTCGACTTCGGTGGGGTTCTCGATACGGTGCATCGTGTCTCCTT
>JBDTYA010000304.1:0-17863 GCA_040005915.1 Ilumatobacteraceae bacterium | reverse complement strand
GATCACGGCGCCGCGCGCCTCGATGTCGGCGCCGGCGTCGAGCAACGCGTCGATCGCGGCGACGTCGTCGCTGCTCGCGGCCCAGTGCAACGGGGTCTCGGTGTGCGGCCCGCTGAACCTGGAATTGACGTCGGCGCCGGCGTCGATCAGTGCGGTGACGGTTTCGACACCACGTGGGAAGTGACCCGGCCAGTCCGTGGCGACGTGCAACAGGGTGCGGCCCATACCGCGCGCCCGATCATGCTCGGAGCCGAACGATTTGGTAACCAGCCCCGGGTGCTCGTGCAGCAACCTCCTCAGCCCCTCGACATCACCGCTGCGCACCGCGGCGAACGCATCGGCTACCCCCGGCTCGTCGATCCCGCTGATTGCCATACGCCAGTTTCGCGCAGCAGGTCGCACCGGCGACAGCTGATCCGGCCCGGCGGTCCAGTGACTACACGCAGCCGATCGAGATATCAGATAGGCGGCAACCGGCTGATCGCCGTAGTCATCGCCGCCGGGATTCGCGGTAGCGTTCGGTTCAGCTCGAACGGAGGATCACCCATGGGACGCTTCCACTACCACGCCGACGGAACCGGCCATTCGCACGACGACGGCGACCACGAGCACGGCGACGAGGACCATGACCACGAGGGTCACGACCACGATCACAACGGCGTCGGCGATCACAGCGGGTACCAAACAGGTGGTCTCCGCGTGGAGGTGCTCGAGAAGATCCTCGGCGAGAACGATCGCACCGCTGAAGCCAATCGAAATGACTTCCACGCCGCGGGCGTCCAGGTGATCAACCTCATGTCATCGCCCGGGGCCGGCAAGACGACGTTGCTGCGCGAGGTGTTGTTGCAACTCGGGTCGGCTGTCCGGGTCGGCATCGTCGAGGGTGACGTGGAGACATCGATCGATGCCGATCGGCTGGCTGGGCTCGGCGCGCCCGTCTCACTGGTCAACACCGCCAACGGCTTCGGCGGCGAATGCCATCTCGACGCGACGATGGTGCGCTCGGCGCTGCCTCGGCTCCCGCTCTCCGACCTCGACGTCGTCGTGATCGAGAACGTCGGAAACCTGGTCTGCCCAGCCGAGTTCGACGTCGGCGAGCATGTCAGGGCGATGGTCTTCTCTGTGACGGAAGGCGAGGAGAAGCCGCTGAAGTACCCGGTCATGTTCCGGTCCGCCGACGTGGTGATCATCAACAAGATCGATCTGCTGCCGTACCTCGACTTCGATCTCGACCTGTTCCGCTCGAACCTGCGCGACGTCAATCCCGATGTGCGCACCATCGAGACATCGGCCAAGTCGGGCGAAGGAGTGCACGAGTTGTGCTCGTGGATCACGGCCTTGGCCGCGAAAGTATGACGACTGTCCGCCGCCGGCATGCCGGCGATCTCGTCGATCCCGAGGCCATCGCCGCCCGCCTCCGCGAGGAGGGTCACACCGTCGGCAAGACCCGCACGGCGATCCTCGAAGCGGTCCGCGCCAAGCAGCGGGCGTTCACCGCTGAAGAGCTCGCCGACTCGCTCGACGAGACGCACGTCAGCACGGTGTACCGCACGCTGGCGCTGCTCGAAGAGATCGGCGTCGTGCGCCACATCCACCTGTCGCACGGCCCGGCCATCTACGAGCGAACTGCGGTGTCGAGCGACGTCCGCCATCTCGTCTGCGAATCCTGTGGTCGCCACGTCGCCGTGCCGCGACGAGTGTTCGACGCGGCTCGGCGCACGCTCGCTCGTGACTACGGCTTCGTGCTGGACGGATCCCACTTCGCCATCGTCGGGCGTTGCAGCGAGTGCGCCGAAGGCGACGCCGAACGGGAGGCCTGACCACGGCGTCCGGCCCGCCGGCTCAGCTTCGCGGCGATCCGGCGCGGCAGGCCACGACCAGGCTGCGCAGGACGCTCTCCAACCGCTTCCGCTCCGTCGTACCGAGAGCGGTCAGCAGCGATGCCTCGGACGCCATCACGGCGGCGAACGCCTGCTCGACCATCACCTTGCCGGTCTCGGTCAGCGAGATCAACACTCCCCTGCGGTCCGCCGGGTCGGGGTCGCGCCTGATGCATGCCAGTGCCTCGAGCCGGTCGAGACGGGTGGTCATCGCACCGGAAGTGACCATCGTTTCGCCGAGCAGTTCGCGCGCATTGAGGCTGCGGTCGTGGGCCGTGCGACTCAGCGTCGCCAGCACGTCGAAGTCGGCCAGCGTCAGTCCCCACGCCGTCAGCACCTTCAGCCGGGCGCGTTCCAGGTGCCGGGCGATCTGCAGGATCCGTCCTGTGACAGCCAGCGGTCCTGGATCGACCAGCGCGGTCACGTGCTCGCGCCACTGCTGCACGATCTGATCGATCTGGTCGGATGGCATCCCCGCAGATTAGCTTGACATCAAGCTATTTTCAAGTAGCCTGTCGTCAAGTTGTTCGATCCCAAGCAGCCTGATCGATTACACCGGGGCGAGGTGCACATGGCCATTACCAATCACCTGTCCGGTTCAACCATCGGCGACGCCTCGACCGCGGCTCCCGGCGGCCGTCCACCGCTGGCACTGCTGCTGACGACCGCTCTGGCGCCGATGGCATGGGGCATGACCTACCTGGTGACCACAGAGCTGCTGCCGCCCCACCGCCCGCTGCTCGCCGGCACGCTGCGAGCCCTGCCCGCCGGGCTGATGCTGGCGGCGTTCACCCGACGCCGACCTGTCGGGATCTGGTGGGCAAAGGCGCTGGTGCTCGGCACGCTGAACATCGGCGGATTCTTCGCACTGTTGTTCATGGCCGCCTACCGCTTGCCCGGCGGGGTCGCAGCCACGCTGGGTGCGGTACAGCCACTGGTCGCCGCGGCGTTGGCGGGATGGCTGCTGCGTGAACGACTGACGTCGAGGATCGTCTTCGCCGGGATGCTGGGAATCGCCGGTGTCGCCCTGCTGGTCCTGCGCGCCGGCGCCAGGCTCGACGGCGTGGGGCTGATCGCCGGCCTGGCCGGTGCGGTGTCGATGGCCGGCGGGGTCGTGCTGACGAAGTACTGGGGCCGGCCGGTGCCCCTGCTGGCATTCACCTCGTGGCAGCTGATCGCCGGCGGGCTCGTGCTGGCGCCGTTCGCCCTGGCCTTCGAAGGCGTGCCGCCGCACTTCACCGGCAAGAACGTACTCGGATTCCTGTGGTTGGCCACGGCCGGGACGGCGATCGCCTACTCGTTGTGGTTCAGAGGCATCGAACGGCTGCCCGTCAGCCGAGCGACCATCCTCGCCCTGCTGAGCCCAGTCGTTGCCACCGCAGCGGGTTGGTTGATCGCCCACCAGACCTTGAAACTGCCGCAGATCGTCGGAGCCGTCATGGTGCTGGCCGCGGTGTGGCTCGGCCAACGCTCGAACACAACACCCCGTCGCCAGGCGCTTCGCCGACCACAGTGACGATCAGGGCTGCACCACTGCGTCGATGGCCGCCGCCGTCGGCATCCCACCACGCGCACCGACCTCGGTGACCGAGAGCGCCGCTGCGGCGATCGCTACGGGCACCGCCACTCGCAGTTCGTCACCGGCTGCGAGCCGCATGGCCAACACGCCGTTGAACGTGTCTCCGGCCCCCGTCGTGTCGCGCACATCGACAGCGGGTGCGGCGACCTGCTGAGCGCCCTGATTCGCCGGCACGACGAGGGCACCATCCGCTCCGAGCGTCACGACGACGGCTTGCTCGCTTCGAGCCGCAATGTGCGCGGCTCGTGCGGCCGTGGAGTCGCCGGCGGTCGAGCCCAACAGCGCAGCAAGATCGCGGAGCTCTGTTTCGTTCGGCGTGAGGATCGGCCGGAACTGCAAGAGCTCGACGACCACCGGGACGACCGGCGCCGGATTGAGGATGCACATCACGCCGGCCGTAGACGCGGCCTCTACGGCAGCGGCGACCACGGCAGCCGGGACCTCCGTGCTCACCAACACGCAGCCCGCTGTGGGCAGTGCAGCTGCGAGGCAGCGACCGACGTGATCGACCGTGATCGCGGCATTCGCCCCGGAGCCGACGGCAATCTGGTTCTCCCCGCGACCATCGACGACGATCAATGCCACGCCCGTCGCCTGGCCGGCCAGCACTGCGACGTCGCCGACCTCGATCCCCTCGTCGCGCAGTTCGCAGACTGCCGCAACCCCGTTGTCGTCGTCGCCCACGGCTGCGATCAGCCTGACCTTCGCCCCGGCGCGGGCGGCAGCAACCGCGGCATTGGCTCCCTTTCCCCCGCCGAACGTCTGCAGTCCCCCGCCGACCACCGTCTCACCGGGCCCCGGCAACCGCGGCGCGGCGACCACCAGATCGACGTTGACGGCCCCGACCACGATCACCACCGGTGCATCGTCGCTCGATCCGCTCATCGCCGGAGGCTAGGTCCTGGTGGAGTGCGACGAGGCACCCAGGTGGGCCCGCAACACTCCACAGGTCATGGCCCGACGCGCGACACCTCGACCGCGACCGACAGTTCCTGCGTTGCCGGGGACCCGAACACGACACCTCGCACGGGCGCCACGTCGGCGTAGTCGCGGCCCCATCCGACGGTGACATGCGACATCGGCGGTGCCTTGTCGTTGGTCGGATCCACGTCGAGCCACCCCCAACCCGGGATGTACACCGAGCACCATGCGTGCGATGCGTCCGCGCCAACCAACTTGACGACGCCGGGCGGTGGCCGGTTCTCGATGTAGCCACTGACGTAGCGAGCCGGAAGGCCGAGCGATCGCATGCCGCCGATGGCCAGATGGGCGAAGTCCTGGCACACCCCGCGGCGATAGGTGAGCACGTCGGCGAGGGGTGTGCTGACATCGCTGAAGCCGGGATCGAAAGCGAACTCGGTGAAGATTCGGTGCGACAGGTCGATGACGGCCTCGTGGAATGCGCGGCCCGGTAGGAACGACCACGATGCGAATCTGGCGAGGTCGGCGGACGGCGTGACGTGCTTCGACTCGATCGAACACATCCGGGCAAGCAGACCGTCGGCGCTGCGGTCGGCCGCGACGATCTCGCGCAACTCCTCCCATGGCGGCGACCACACGAGCGGCTCGGGCGCCGACAGCTCGACCTCGTAGAGGCCGGTGACAACGAGTTGATCGTGGACCTGTTCGACGGCGCGGTACGAGACGTGATTGCCGAACGCGTCGAGGTACTCGTCGGCATGATCCGCGGTCGGCGTCGTCGTGACCTCCGACGCGATCACCGCCTGCGTGGGCGTCTGGCGCGGCCGCAGGTGGGCGACGGTGTGGCCGTTGATCACCTGCGCGCTGTAGCGGTACTCGGTCGTGTGGCGTACCTGCAGTCGCATCAGCTGAGACCCCCGAGGCCGCGGCGCGCCGGGTGCGTGAACCACGCAAGCATGAGTTCACGGATCAGTTCGAGCAGCGGCCCGCGCACACCCAGTACCAACTTCGCCAGCGAGTCGGGTCCTTCACCGATACGACCGCGCGCTGCGGCGTCGAGGAACCGTCGGTGCTTCGACGCGTCGGGGTTCCACGGCAGCGCGGCGAGGTGCTCGTTGATGCGATCCAGTTGAAAGACCAGTGACCGCGGATTGCTGTCGTCGTGAACGAGGAGATCCTCGATGGCGTCGAGTCGAACATCGCTGCGGTACCTGCGGCGGTATGCGACCAGGCTTTCGCTCGCGCCGAGCACGAGGTCGTACACCGGTTGGGCGACATCGTCGGCGGGCGGGTCGCTGAGCGTCGCCTCGATCACACCGAGAAGCAGGACGGCGCGTTCGAGGCGGCGGCCGAGATCGAGGAAACGCCAACCCGGCCCACGGACCATGCTCTCCATCACCAAGCCCGACAGCGCGGCGAGGTCGACGATGATGCGATCGAGGCATTCGGTGACGAGGAAGGGGTCGCTCCGATCGGTGATCTCCGACAGCACCAGCCGCTGCGCGTCGAGCCCGTTGAGCACCCGCCATGTCGCGGTCGACAGGAACTCGCGCACGCCACCGGCGTTGGCGGCGAGGTGCCGAAGGCTGTTGGCCACAGCGCCCGATCGGTCGTCGAGCGCGGCGGCGACCTCGATGGCCAGTGCGTCGGCACCCTCGGCGTCGGGGTGTGGATCCCTGTCGGCCGGACGCCCACCGCTGACAGCACGCAGGGCGGCGATCGCGTTGGCCGGCCACGACGAATCCAACAGAGCCGAATCGCCACCGGTGCGAGCGATCACGAGACGCGCTGTGCGTGTGGCTGTCTCGGCGCGTTCTGCGTTGCGACCGAGCCAGAACAGTGCCTCGGCCGAACGGGTCGGAAGCGAATCGCGGAGGTCGATCTGCGGGAGCCGTGCCCGCCGGGCGAGACCGCCGGACCCGGTCGGGGCGCGCCGCGCGTCGGGATCCGTGAGCACCCATACGTCTTTGCCGAAGGCATCCCAGGAGTTGATGACCAGGTGGCCGGGTGCAACGTGACGACCATGACCGCCGGGCAGCACGATCGCCTCGTCGCCGATGCGCACGGTCTGCACACGGATGCTGGCCGTGCCGCTACGCAGCTCGCCGTTGACGGCAACCGGTGTGCTCGCGAACTCGACCTTCGGTTGCACGACGTACCGGTGTGGCGCCGCAGTCAGGCGATCGAGCCAATCCGCCATGTCGGAGTCCGAGAGCTCGTCGCCGAACACGGACGGATGGGGTGAGACCGGATCGGTGTCGTGGATGACGAACGAGTGGGGATCGGCCTGCACCGCCGCCAACCGGTCACGATCACCACACCACCACGTATCGACCGACGCCAACTCCAGCGTCTCGCCGAGCAGATGTCGTGCCGCGTCGGCGAGGAACGGCTGCAACCACAATCGGTCGGCCACGCCGCTGCCGAGTGCGTTGGCCACACCCACGTTTCCCTCGCGCACCGCCTGCAACAGGCCGGTGACGCCCCCGGTGCCCGAAGGCCCGAGCTCGAGCGGATCGGAGTTGGTATCGGCGAGCCGGCGGAACACTACGTCGATCTGCTCGAGGCCCCCGAGCGTTCGAAGCCAGACCCGTCCGCCGCGCGTGATGAGGTCTCCGCTGCTGGCGAGGTGATAGCCGAGGTGGGTCGCCAGGTACGATGCCTCGACGAACCCGGGGCGCTGTGGCCGCGGCCCGAGCAGGATTGTTCGCGGTCCGGTGACCGCCGTCGGGGCGACTGCCGACAGCGCGGTTCGCAGATCGGCGAACCAGCTCGACAGCGCGCTGACACCGAGATGACGGAAAGGCTCCGGGTAGAGGCGCGAGAGGACCGTGCGGTTCATCAGCGCGTAGCCGCAGCCGGTGGGCGCGTCGGTGTGGTCGCGCAACAGCAGCCACTGTCCAGACGCGTCACGAACGAGATCCGCGGCGTACAGCATCAAACGCGGCCGCGGCGTCGCGACGCCCACAGCCGCCAACTGGTACGCCCGAGACCCCATCACTGCGGCGGTCGGGATCACTCCGTCGAGAAGCAGCCGGCGCGGGCCGTACAGGTCGTCGAGCACGGCATCGAGCACGCGGGTGCGCTGACTGAGGCCACGCTGGATGTTGCGCCAGTCGGCCGAACCGATGACATATGGCACGGGATCGAGTCCCCACGACATGCCCACCTCGCGGTCATCGTGGAACACGTGCCCGGCGCCCTCGGCAACCAGCAGCCGTTCGGCCACAGCCTGGCGACGGATGATCTCGTCGACGCCCAGTGTCGACCAGGTCTTGACCATCGCCTCCCAATGCGGTCGCACGGCCCCTGCGTCGTCGACAAGCTCGTCGAATCGCCCGGCGGTCGGGACGTACGAGGCCGGCACGCCCGAAGCCGGCACGGTCGAACCAGGCGCGGTCGCGTCCATCGGATCAGTTCGGCCAGGCGGCATGGCCGAAGTATGCCCCGGCAATGCGGTCACTGATCTCGGCGATGGCGATCTGCAGGCGATCGGCCTTGCCGTGCAGCGCATCGGCGTCGAGCAACGCCTTCGGATCCGACGACGAGAGCTCGATCAGCGCCGCCCGGCATGCCGCGAGAACCGACTCGCTGGGTGGTAGCTCCCTCGCACTCGATTGCACGCCGGCGAGGCAATACGCCACGGATCTCGGGAACGTGCCTTCGCCGAGGATGAACCTGATCACTTCGACGGCGCCGGCACCCGAGCCGGATCGGCGGTTGTACATCTGCAGCGCGGACAGGGATCGGAGCACACTGGACCACTGCAGGTCGTCGTAGAGCTCGGCGCGCTCGGCTCGTTCACCGCCCAGCAGGAAGCCGGCGCGGACATCGAGTACCCGGGTCACCATGTCGCAGCGCTCGATGTGGCGCCCGAGCCGCATCATCGTGTACGCCTCATCGCGGCTCATGGTGGTCGTGAGGATGCCGAGCAACCGTTGATGCTCGGCGATCACCTTCTCCAGGAATCGCGATCGATAGCGGCGTTGAATGCCGTCGGCCGCACCGCGCACCGAGGCGAGGTACAGATCGTTGACGGCGTTCCACGCCTGCGCCGGAAGGATGTCGCGGCAGGTACGGAGGTTCTCCCTGGCGTGACCGATGCTGGAGTACACGCTGCCGTGGTTCAGCGGGTCGGCGACCAGGAACGACACTATCGACACCTCGTCGGCAACGTCGTGACGCTTGTCGAAGCCTTCGCGACCGCCGGTGATCCCCAGCAGGTTGCCCCAATTGGGCGGAACCGTCAGTGGGAGATCGACGATGACGTTGGAGTGCTCGCGAACGATGCGCGCCGTGCCCTCGGCGCGTTCGAGGTATCGGGCCGCCCAGTACAACCGCTCGGCCACTCGTGACAGCAGCATCACGAGTCCTCTACGACCCAGGTGTCCTTCGAGCCGCCACCCTGTGAGGAGTTGACGACAAGCGAACCATCGACCAGCGCCACCCGTGTGAGCCCACCCATCGTCACGTAGGTGTCGTGGCCCGACAGCACGAACGGTCGCAGGTCGACGTGGCGGGGCGCCAGCTCGCCGGCGCACAGCGTCGGAGCGGTCGAGAGCTTCAAGATCGGTTGCGCCACCCAGTTCCGCGGATCGGCCTTGATCGCCGCGACGGCCACCTCGAGTTCTTCGGGCGTCGCCGCGCTGCCGATGGTCAACCCGTATCCACCGCTCTCGTTCGCCGGCTTCAGCACGAGCTCGGCGGCGTGCTCGACCACGTAATCCAGTTCGTCGGCGTAGAGGCAGCGATAGGTCGGCACGTTGGGGAGCAGCGGCTCCTCGCCGAGGTAGTAGCGGATGAAGTCGGGCGCCCAGGCGTACACGACCTTGTCGTCGGCGACACCCGCGCCCGGCGCGTTGGCTATGGCCACGTTGCCCGAACACCACGCCCGCATCAGTCCCGGCGCTCCGAGGTGCGAGTCCTTGCGGAACACCTCGGGATCGAGGAACTGATCGTCGATGCGCCGGTAGATGACGTCGACCGGCTTCGGCCCGTCGATGGTTCGCATCCACACCCTGTCGCTCGTGTCGACGAACAGATCCGCGCCCTCGACCAACGGCACGCCCATCTGCTGGGCGAGGAACGAGTGCTCGAAGTAGGCGCTGTTGTACACGCCCGGAGTCAGCAGGACGACCTGCGGGTGGCGCACGCCCTGCAACTCGTCGGACGCCAACGACGCCAGCAACCGGCGGAGATGATCGGGGTAATCATCGACGGGCAGGATCGACTGCTTCTCGAACAGGTCGGCGAACGCCCGCTTCGAGATCGCCCGGTTCTGCAACAGGTAGCTGGCGCCCGACGGAACGCGCAGGTTGTCTTCGAGCACGTACACCACGCCATCGGCGTCGCGCACCAGGTCACTGCCGCAGATGTGCGCCCAGACGCCGAACTTCGGCGAGACGCCGGCGCATTCCCTCCGCAGGTTGACCGAATCGTCCAACAGCTCGCCTGGAAAGATCCCGTCGGCGACGATACGACGGTCGTGGTAGACGTCGTCGATGAAGCGGTTCAAGGCAGCCAGCCGCTGCTTCAGGCCCTGCTCGATCCGGGCCCATTCCGACGAGCCGATGACGCGCGGCACGATGTCCATCGGCCAGGCACGATCGGTACCCTGCCCGTCGTGATACACGGTGAAGGTGATGCCGAGCGCCACGATGTCGACCTCCGCAAGGCCCTGGCGCTGCTGCAACTCCTCGATGTCGAGGGACCGCAGGCGCTCGACCAGGGCGGCTGCAGCCGGGCGAGGATCGCCATGACCGTCGACCAACTCGTCCCACAGTAGAGGCAGCGTGCGCAGGTCGGCCATCGGTCCAAGCACGCTACATGATCGAACATGACGCCAAGATGACGAGCCGGCGCGACGCAGTAGCATCCGCCCATGAGCCTCGACTTGCGGTTCCAGGTGATGCTTCTGCCCAGCGTCCCGTGGCGTCAGTACCTCGACCGGTTCCTCCACGTCGAGGCCCTCGGTTTCGAGGTCGCCGCGGTGCCGGATCACTTCTGCGATTGGGCAAACCCGCCGGCGCCGTGGCTCGAGGCGTGGACGGCCTTGGCGGCGGTCGCCGCACGCACCTCGACCCTGCGGTTGACGACGTGCGTCTCGCAGATCCCGTTGCGAAACCCGGCGATCCTCGCGAATCAGGCTGTCACCGTCGACCAGATCTCTTCAGGGCGACTCGAGATCGGGCTCGGCACCGGTCTGACGATCGACCCGTCGTACGAGATGGCCGGCCTACCCAACTGGGGGAATGCCGAGCGTGTGGATCGCTTCGGCGAGTACGTCGAACTGCTCGGCCTGCTGTTGGCCGGCGGTGTCACCACGTACGACGGCAAGTACTACCGGGCGACGGGCGCTGTCATGAATCCGGGTTCGGTGCAACAGCCACGACTGCCGATCATGGTCGCCGCCCTCGCGCCGAAGATGATGCGGCACGCCGCGCAGCACGCCGACATCTGGAACACGATGAGCTTCGCCGCCGACCTGGAGGATCAGATGGCAGAGTTGACCGATCGCTGTGCAGCGATGGACGCACTGTGCGCCGCGCTCGGACGCGCTCCCGACACGCTGCGTCGTTCGTACACGATGTTCGACGCAACGGCCCGCGCCGGTGGGGGGATCATCAGCTACTACGAATCCGACGACCTGTTCGTCGAGATGGTACGGCGCGTCACCAAGATCGGTATCACGGAGATATCGATGTACTACCCCACCGTCGAGTCGCAGGTGCCGGCCTTCGAACGGATCGCCACCGAGGTGCTGCCGGGGTTGCGGCGCGAACATGAATAGGGATTACCTCGACGACTTGGCGGGGCGCACCGCCATGCTCGTCGGCGAGGGGCTCTTCAAGACCGAGCGCATCATCGGCTCGACGCAGTCCGCGCACATCCGCCTTGCTGACGGGTCGGCGGTCATCAACCTGTGTGCCAACAACTACCTCGGGCTTGCGGATCATCCCGGCATCGTGGCAGCCGCTCACGCGGCGCTCGACCAGTACGGCTACGGCATGGCATCGGTCCGTTTCATCTGCGGGACCCAGACCGTGCACAAGGAGCTCGAGGAGCGCCTGTCGGCCTTCCTCGGTACCGACGACACCATCCTGTACGGTTCGTGCTTCGACGCCAACGGCGGGCTGTTCGAAACCCTCCTCGACGAGCACGACGCGGTCATCTCCGATTCGCTCAACCACGCCAGCATCATCGACGGCATTCGGTTGTGTCGTGCCAAGCGGTTGCGCTACGACAACGGCGACATGGGCCAACTCGAGCAGCGCTTGCAGGAGACCGCCGATGCCCGTTACCGCCTCGTCGCCACCGATGGCGTGTTCTCGATGGACGGGGTGTTGGCCAACCTCTCCGGCATCTGCGACCTCGCCCAGCAATACGACGCAATGGTGATGGTCGACGACTCGCACGCCGTCGGCATCGTCGGACAGCACGGCAGAGGCACACACGAGTACGCCGATGTGATGGGTCGCGTCGACATCATCACCGGCACCCTCGGCAAGGCACTCGGCGGAGCTTCCGGTGGCTACACCAGTGGTCGCCGCGAGATCATCGACTGGCTGCGGCAGCGGTCGCGCCCATACCTCTTCTCCAATACCCTGGCCCCGGTAATTGCATCTGCAACAACCCACGTCCTCGACCTGTTGGAAGCTGGTAACGAGTTGCGACTGCGTCTCGAACGCAACGCCTCGCGCTTCCGTAGCGGTATGCAGCAGGCCGGCTTCACGCTGGCGGGTGCCGGCCACCCGATCATCCCCGTGATGCTCGGCGACGCCCGGGTGGCCTCCGAGATGGCCGAGCGCCTACTGACCGAAGGGATCTACGTGATCGCATTTTCATTCCCGGTGGTGCCGCAGGGCAAGGCCCGCATCCGTACCCAGATGTCAGCGGCGCACAGCGATACCGACATCGATCAAGCTGTCGAAGCCTTCGTACGAGTGGGCACAGCGATGGGCCTGATCCCGTGAAGGCACTCGTCAAGGCGCTGCGCGAGCCCGGCCTGTGGCTCGAGGACGTGCCCAAGCCGACGCCGGCAGATCGCGACGTGCTGATCCGCGTGCGAAAGACCTCGATCTGCGGCACCGACCTGCACATCCGTCACTGGGACGCCTGGGCACAGGCGACCGTCCCAGTGCCGATGGTCGTCGGCCACGAGTTCATGGGCGAGATCGAACAGCTCGGCGCCGACGTGATCGGCCTCGAGGTCGGCCAACGAGTCGCCGGCGAGGGGCATGTCACCTGCGGTCACTGCCGCAATTGCAAGGGGGGTCGCCGCGAGTTCTGCCACAACCACACCGGTGTCGGCGTCACCCGGCCGGGTGCGTTCGCGGAGTACGTCGTGATCCCCGCCGACAACGTCTTCGTGGTGCCGCCGCACATCGACGACAACGTCGCCGCCGTTCTCGACCCGTTGGGCAACGCGACCCACACTGCGTTGCGCTTCGACGTGGTCGGCGAGGACGTGCTGGTGACCGGAGCCGGGCCGATCGGAATCCTGGCCACCGCGATCGTCCGCCACATCGGGGCGCGCAACGTAGTCGTCACCGACATCAACCGATTCCGGCTCGACATGGCGGCCAAACACGGAGCCAGCCGCGTGGTCGACGTCCGCAGCGAGAAGTTGGCGCCTGTGATGGAGGACCTCGGCATGACCGAAGGGTTCGATGTCGGGCTGGAGATGTCGGGAGCCGAGTCAGCCTTCAATCAGATGCTCGACGCGATGAACAACGGCGGTCGGATCGCGGTGTTGGGCATCCCCGCCGGTCCGATGACGCTCGACATCAACGATGTCATCTTCAAGGGCCTCGAGATCCAGGGGATCTACGGACGGCGCATCTTCGAGACCTGGTACAAGATGGCCGCAATGCTGCAGAGCGGCCTCGACATCAGCGGAATCATCACGCACGAACTGCCTGCCGACCGGTTCGAGGAAGCGTTCGCGATCGTCGAGGGCGGCGAGTGCGGCAAGGTGATCCTCGACTGGGCCTAGCTCTGTCTAGGCGGTGGCGGCGACCATCGCGTTGGTTGCCTCGCCGCTCATGCGAGCCAGATGGCCGAACACGTCGTCCATGTCGAAGTACACGTCCTGCAGGTGTCGGGGCCCGTCGGGCTGGTACTCGGTTCGAGCGTGGAGCACCCGGTGTCCGTTGACGAACAGGGTGTCGCCTGCCGAGAGCCGGAACGACACGTGATTGGCCGTGTCGGCGATCGCTGCGCCGAGCAACCGGTAGGCGTCGTACCACGCGGCCAGATCGGAGTCGTCGAACGCCAGCGGCTGCATGAGCTGATTCGAGAACCGCAGGTGCACGAAGCGACCGGATCGGTCCCGTACGACCAGCGGCGCGCGGGTGAACGCGTCGGCCTCGGTCGAGTATTGCCGGAATCCGACCTCGACCCGAGTGAGCACGTCGATGGCCTCGGGATGCTCGCGGTTCAGCTTGTCGAGCACCGACCAACCGTCGACGACGACGCTGTCGCCGCCCTGCGCCTCGTTGACCAACATCGCCAGCACCTGTCCGCTGGGCGGATGCGAATACTGGGCGTTGTCATTGTGCGGCGGCACCTCTTCCGAGGTGAAGGCGATGTTGTAACCGGCGGGGTCGAGCTTGACGTCGAAGATCAGGCCGAGCGACGAGTCGCGCAGCGTCAGGCCGAGAGCGCGAAGAAGGTCCAGCACAGTGCCCGGCTCGGTGGGCGACCCGGTGATGACGGCCGCGCCATCACGACGAATCGCCTCGAACATACCGCGCCGTGTGACCTCGTCGGCGATGCACTGCTGATGGTCGAATCGCTCGACCTCGTATGTGCCGTCCCACAAACGCGCCGTCCATGCGCCGCGAGCGCCGGTGGTGCGGATCTTCTGCCACTCGGGCGGGCCATAGGCGGATCGATGACCGCCGACCCAGCCGATCCGCAACTCGCCGTCGACGACCTCGACGGTGTCGACCACGGGCGCACTGGGTGACGACCAGGGTTGCCAGCGCCGCTCGTCGGTCTGCACGATTCGGCACGCCGTGCACTGGCAGTTGTCGCGGAGCCAGTCGGGCAGGAGCGTCGCGGAACCCTCGGTGAACTGCACCAGGACGTCGGCGCCGATCTTGTGCGCGGCCGATACCGCCCCAGCGGGAAGCCGCCCACCGGTCGGACCCATCTCGATTTCGCGGAACGAAGCTTCCATTTTTCGACTCTCCTTCGTGCCGAGACTACTAGTCGGCACCTCAGCTGATGGCGTCGACGATCTCCACGCCGGCATCGCGTGACGCGCTGTAGGCCAGCACGCACAAGGCCACGACGACCAGCATCATCGCCGATGCCTGGGCGAACGAGATGCGCTCGCCGAGCACCATCCACGCCGCGGCGCTGGCAGCGACGGGCTCGGCCTGGATCAACACCGACGTGACGGAGGCATCGACGCGGGGCTGCGCCCACGCGACGAGCCCGTGGCCGCCGACCCCGGGCCCGATTGCCAACAGTGACACCCATGCCCAGCCGGCACCGTGCATCGCGCCGATGTGCGCCTGTGTCGCGACGACCAGCACCGACACCGTCAGAGCACCGATGAACGAGACGACGAACATGAATCGGACGGTCTCGACGTGAGGGCGCACCCCCTTCGACACCAGCAGATATGCCACCCAGAAGACCAAGGCCAACAAAGCCCACAGGTAACCGATCTTCGAGCTCGACGTGCCCGACCCTGTCGAGGGTGCCACCAGCACGGCGGCGACAACACCGATCACCGACACGGCTGCACAGACCACTTTCACCGCCGTCAGGTGCTCGCCGAAGAACTTGACCGAGACCGGCAGGGCCACGACGGGAGCTAGGGCAGAGATGATCAATGCGGTCGCGATCGTCACCGATTGGATCGCGATGAAGAAGACACAGATGTTCAGCCCGAACAACACGCCGGCGACCCCCGTGCGCCGGAAGTCGGCGCGGCTCGGCCAGCGCTTGGTCACGGCGACGATCACGAGCAGCACGGCCGAGGCGATCCACATCCGCCAGAACGACAGCACGATCCCCGAGGCGTGCGTCGACTTGCCCAGCACGCCGCCGGTCGACCACAGCAGAGCGGCGCAGACCACGGCAAGCACGCCGCCGCGCCCTGCGAGCTTGCAGTTCACCCTGTGACCCGCTGTCCGGGTCGACCGCGTGAGGATGTTGCCCGGGGCCGGCGGAAGGGAGGTCGCGGAGGTGTTTACGTGCGCACGCTAGCCGTGAGGGGCTCGCGGGGATCTACATTTACGGGCATGACCTCCGTGAATTCCGACACCACCAGCGGCTATCTGCACGAGTCCGATTGTCGCCTCGATGACTTCATCGCCATCGTCGAACAGACCACCGAGCTCAGCGACTACCCATTCGCCGAGGAGATCATCCAGAACGTGGTGAGCTACGACAGCGACCGGCTTCGGGCGCAGTGTGTCGACCCCGACACCCGCCGCGCCGTGCAGGCCGAACTCAACAGGGCGTTCCTCGAGGGCCCCGGAATCGTGGTCTTCAAGCGAGCCTTCCCCGACACCTCCATCATCGACGCCACCACTGTCGCGTTCAACGCGATGATCGCCGAGCAGCACCGCCTCGGGATGAAGTCGGGCGATCACTACGCCAAGCCCGGTGACAACGACCGGGTGTGGAATGCGCTCGAGAAACTGGCTGTCGCGGCGCCCGACGAGTTCGTCACCTACTACGCCAACGACATCCTCACAATGGCGGCGTCGGCGTGGCTCGGGCCGGGGTTCACGTTCACCTCGCAGGTCAACGTCGTCAATCCCGGCGGTGCGGCACAGAAGCCACACCGCGACTACCACCTCGGCTTCATGACGGTCGATGTCGCCGCCGAGTACCCGGCGCACGTGCATCACCTCTCCGCGGCGTTGACGTTGCAGGGGGCCATCGCCCACTGCGACATGTCTGTCGAGAGCGGCCCGACCATGTACCTGCCGCACGCCCAGAAGTACTTGTACGGCTACCTGGCCTGGTGGCGCCCGGAGTTCAAGGAGTATTTCGAGAAGAACTACGTGCAACTCCCGTTGGAGAAGGGCGACGCCGTCTTTTTCAACCCGGCGCTCTTCCATGCGGCAGGCACCAACCGCACCACCGACGTCCACCGCATGGCCAACCTGCTGCAGATCAATTCGCCGCTCGGCAAGTGCCTGGAGAGCATCGATCACGAGCGGATGGTCAACGCCGTCTACCCGTCGCTGCTGAAGTTGAAGGCGTCGGGCGCGTCGGATCGCGACGTCGACAACGCCATCGGTTCGGCGGCCAACGGTTATGCATTCCCGACAAACCTCGACCGCGACCAACCGCTGAAGGGCCTCACCAATGATTCCCAGGTCGACGTCGTGCGTCGCGCCGTGGCCGAGGAGTGGAGCACCGAGGCGTTGAGCGCCGCGCTGCGCGACTACGCCAACCGTCGCCTCACCCATGGAGACATCGGCTCTTGAAGAAGGCGGCGCTGCGCCAACTCGATCTCGTCGACAAGGCGACGCTCCCGCTGTTCGCTGTGACGATGCTGGCCGAGTACGCGGCGTTGCGGAGAGTGCCGAAACGCACGCTCGGCGACCTCTACGCCGCCGACGCGCAGACGTTGTCGGGCACGCACATGCCTAGTGACCCACTCGTGCCGTTGGGCTACGAGCGCAAGGACACCATCGCAAGCCTGGCGATGCTCGCCGGCAACATCGCCTTCGGCTTCGTCACACTGTCGGTGTTCGGCAAGTTCGACCGCTTCCTGTTCGAGCGCCGCGTCTCCAACGTCGGCCTTCGCCGCGGTTCCATCGCCTCGGCGATGGTGCTCTGGGACTTCCTCTACTACTGGGACCACCGGTGGATGCACGAGGTTCGACTGTTGTGGGCCAACCACGTCACCCACCACAGCAGCGAGCGGTACAACCTGTCGACAGCGCTCCGCCAACCGTGGTCGGGGTTTCTGACGTTCTGGGTATTCGCGCCGATGCCACTGCTCGGCTTCCCCACTGCAAAGACCGCAAAGGCGGGCCAACTGAACCTCCTCTACCAATACTGGATCCACACCGAGGCGATCGATCGGCTGCCACAGGCAATCGAGAGCGTGCTCAACACGCCGTCGCATCACCGCGGCCACCACGGTGCCAACGACCAATACCTCGACAAGAACTACGGCGGAATCCTCATCCTGTGGGACCGCTTGTTCGGCACGTTCGAGCCTGAGGTGCGGCGCGTGAAGTATGGGCTGACGAAGAACATCCACACCTACAACCCGTTGCGTATCGCCTACCACGAGATGGCCGACATCGCCCGCGATGTCCGCACGGCCAGCGGCCTGCGCGCCAAGTTCGGCCACGTCTTCGGCCGGCCGGGATGGACCCCCATCAGCTCGCGCTGACGTTTCCGCAGCGCTCACTGCGTCAGTGTCAGCGCACAGAACGAGGGTCGGTGGGCTGACAGAGAGGTCCGAACGGGCGGTGACGGCTCTCCGTCGGTCAGTCGC
>JBDTYA010000303.1:0-10322 GCA_040005915.1 Ilumatobacteraceae bacterium | reverse complement strand
AGATTCGCTTGTCGGCCTTCTCCGGCTGGATGTCTTCCTTCTGCAGCCACTTGCCGACCTCGGCGAAGAGTTGCATCGACCCGTACGGGCCGGCCTCCATCGGACCGAGACGACTCTGCATGAAGCTCATCATCTTGAACAGGAAGAGGTACACGATGGTGCCCGCCGGCAGCAGCACGGCGACCGTGCCCCCGAGGACGCGCAACAACGACTGCGCCCAATACGGAAGGTCGACTGCGTAGATCATCTGTCGATGTCGCCCAGGATGAAGTAGAGGGATGCCAGGATCGAGATGACGTCGGGCACGTAGACGCCTCGGAGCACCCACGGGACGATGGAGATGTTGTTGAAACTGGCCGAACGGATCTTCACCCGGAACGGGCCGAGGTCCCCCTTGCTGACCACGTAGTAACCCATCTCACCGAGCGGGTTCTCCGTGCTGACCCAGGCCTCGCCCTCGGGCACCTTGATGATCCGCGGGACCTTGGCCATGACCGGCCCGCTCGGGATTCCATCGAGCAGTTGGTCGACGATCTTGGTCGCTTCGCGCGTCTCTTGCAGCCGCACCCAGCAGCGCGCGTAGCAGTCGCCGTCGGGGTGTGTCCACACCTTCCAGTCGACCTTGTCCCAGGCCATCGGCAGCTGTTGATCGCGGCGAAGATCCCAGTCGACGCCGCTGGCACGGAGGTTGGCGCCGCTGAGGCCGTACTGCTTGGCGACGTCGGCCGGGATCACGCCGATGCCGCGCAGGCGGCTCTGGAAGATCTCGTTGCCGAACAACAGGTCGTCCATCTCGTCGCAGAAGTTGCGCAGCTTCTTCATCACCTGCTTGGTCTCGGTGATCCAGCCGGCCGGCAGGTCGTCCTTCAAGCCGCCGATGCGGTCGAAGTTGGGGTGGAAGCGGCCACCCGTTGCCGCCTCGATGAGGTTGAGCACGTACTCGCGATCGCGGAACGCCATGAAGACCGGGGTGATCGCGCCGAGCTGCACGCCGAGGTCGCCGAGGAAGAGACCGACGTTGGCGATGCGGCTGAGCTCGAACAGGATGGTGCGGATCCACTGGGCGCGAGGCGGCGCCTCGATCTGCATCAACTTCTCGGCGGCGAGGATGAACGGCACTTCGTTGGCAAAGCTGCCGAGCCAGTCGATGCGGTTGATCAGCGTGGTCACCTGGGGGAACGTACGAACTTCGGTGAGCTTCTCGTAGCCGCGGTGCATGTACCCGGCGCTCGGCTCGGCCCAGATCACCTGCTCGCCATCGAGTCGCACGATGATGCGCAACGTGCCGTGTGTTGCCGGGTGCTGCGGGCCGATGTTGAGGGTCATGCCCTCGGTCTCGAGCTCGACGTTGAGACGTGCATCGGCCGCCTGGGCGGCGATGTAACTGAGCTTCTGGCGGTCGGCGAGATCGGTCATGTCGCCCCCATGTCGATGGTCGGGCTCATGCTTCGCCCTCAGTCGGGTCTGCTTCGGCTTCGTCATCGCCGGGCAACGGCTCGACGTCGACGATTCCGGGCCACGGCTTGACCATCCGGGCGAGCAACGGGAAGTCCTTGCGCAACGGATGTCCCTCGAACTCCATCGGCAGGTACATGTTGCGCAGATCGTTGTGGCCGGCGAAGCCGATGCCGAACATCTCGTGCGCCTCGCGCTCGTGCCAGTTGGCACCGGCGTACACGGTGATCCAACTGTCGACGACGGGATCGTCGTCGGGGATGTCGGCCTTGATGGTGACACCGAAGTGTTCTCTGATGTTGGTCACACGGGCGAACACCTGCATGCGCGTCTCGCCACCCGCGTAACCCTGACGTACGGTGTTGTCGCGCTCGACCGGCGGCTCCGTGGGGTCGTCCTCGCCACGGCCGAACGGGCTCGGCATCCAGTCGATCGCCGAAAGAAAGCAGAAGTATTCGCAGCCGATGACATCGCGAAGTGCCATTCCTGCGGCACGCCATGCGCCGATGCTGACGCGCACCCAGACGTCGTCGCCGGGCTTCACGAGGCTGTCGACGACACCCTCGCCCAACACGTCGCGCAATCGCTGGACGATGCCCTCGCGCAGCCCGTCACCCGGCAGCGCCAACGTCTCGGTCTCGATGGGTCCGGCGTCACTCAATGCGACCACCGCCGACGACGATCGGTTCGCGCATCGACACGTCCTTGACCATCGGCTTGGTTCCCTCGCCGCGCCAACGGGCACCCATGTCCTCGTTCTTGATGCGCTGCTGCAGCAGGACGATGCCCTCGAGCAGGGCCTCCGGTCGTGGTGGACAACCCGGCACGTAGACATCGACCGGGATGATCTGATCGACACCTTTCGTCACCGAGTAGCTGTCCCAGTACGGGCCGCCGCAGTTCGCGCACGAGCCCATCGAGATCACGTACTTCGGTTCCGGCATCTGCTCGTACAGGCGCTTGACGGCAGGGGCCATCTTGTCGGTGACCGTGCCCGAGACGACCACGAGATCCGCCTGGCGAGGACTTGCGGGCAGGGGGATGACGCCGAGCCGCATGACGTCGTAGCGCGGCGAACCGAATGCTGCGCCCATCTCGATCGCGCAGCACGCCAGGCCCCACTGGTAGACCCACAGGCTGTACGAACGGCCGAGGTTGAACAGTGACGTCAACGGTTTGGGCATGCGCCCCTTGTCTACGAATCCCATGCGGTCACACCCAACGAAGCACGCCCTTGCGCCACGCGTATACGAGGCCGAGCAGCAGGACTAACACGAAGACGCCCATCTCGGCAAGGCCGAAGCCGGCGTACCGCTCGAGCTGCGTGGCCCACGGGAAGATGAACACCGCTTCGACGTCGAACACCACGAAGAGCAGGGCGAAGATGTAGTAACGGACCTGACTCTGCGACCACCCGTCGCCCACAGGATCCACACCACTCTCGTACGACGTGAGCTTCTCCACCGACGGCTTGTTGGGCCGGACCAGTGCTGAGATGCCCAACAGCAACCCGGCGAGCAGCAGGGCAATTGCCCCGAACCAGACCACCGTGAGGTAGTCGCGCAAGAAGTCCGACATCGCGGTCGACGCTACTACGCGGCGTGAATAGCCTCACAAACCCTCCTATCCACCGGAAGTTTGTCGCTCGCACGTCGCACAACGCCTTGTCAGCGACGAAGGTGCGGAACGGTGCCGGGCAGATATGTTCTCGGGAGCGACTTCCCCCGGGATCTTCCTTTTCCACTCGGAGGCCGTCGTGCCCAGATTTCACCCGCTTCTCGTCGCCTGGCTGCGCGCCCATCACGGTGTCGTGTCCCGACGGCGGCTCTTGTCACTCGATGTGACCGCCGGCCAGCTGAAAGCGATGCTGCACTGCGGTGAGCTCGTCGTCGTGTGGGAAGGCGTGTATCGACACGCCCTCTGGCCCGAGACGTTCCTGTCGACTTGCGCCGCGGTGTGCGCAGCGGACCCCAGCCTGGTCATCTCATGCGGCGGCGCCGGCCGCGTCTGGCGTTATCGGCGCTGCACGCGAGTCGGACTGCATGTCTCGGGCACCGGAACAGGCCTCCGGATCGCGGGTGGCCCTCTGCACCACCGGTGTCCCATCATGCCCGCCGAACACATCGAACAACGCAGTGACGGGATCCGCGTGACGAGTCCGGCACGAACCGTCTTCGACCTGTCGAAGCACCTGATCGCCACCGATATCGAGAGCATCATCGAGCAAGGACTACGCCAATCGATGTTCGACATACCAACTCTCTATGGCATCGGAGGAGCGCTGTGCCGGCAAGGTCGGGCCGGGTCCGGGCTCTTCGCTGCAGTGGTCTCCTCGCGGCCTGCGTGGCGCAGGCCGGCGGACTCGCATCCTGAGATTCAACTGCGAGAGGCCCTCAGCGATGTCGGCGTCGAGCTCGAGCCACAACTGTCGCTGACGTTGTACGACGGTCAGACGGTTCATCCGGATCTCGGCGACGCAACGGCCCGCTTCTACGTGGAGATCGACGATCATGAATGGCACGGCGGTCGCCTCGCCGGCACGTACGACAAGCAGCGCGACCGCAAGGCACGTCTGGTCGGTGCTCGCATCGAGCGAGTGGGGACCGACGAGATCGCCCAGATGCCTCGATCGCTGGTCGCGGCACTGGCCGTCGCCTACCGCCAGCAACAGGCTCTGTCACTCACAGGGCACTGAACGACCTGGGAGCGACAAAGGTTTGGTGGGGCGGCGCAGAAGGTCCGTGGCCAACGCCGGGTGGGGCGGAGGTCAGCGCCGGGGCGGGAGGGACTGGGTGGCGTCGAGCCAGCCCGACATCCCGGCTTGCACCATGTCGCGGGGCACGCTGGTGCCGCCGGCTCCATACGCCGCCCCCGACTTGGGCGCGGTACCTACTCGTTCACGCGCGTAGGCCACCGCCCCGTGCAGGTCTTCGGCGAACCGATCCATCACACCCGGCGCGGTGTTGGGGCGGGTGATGCAGAAGTGGATTGCCGGCGGGTGCTGCAGGCCGTTCATTCGCCAGCTCTGCTCGGCGAGGTAGTCGTTGACGTGGAAGATGTCGACCTCGTTGCTGGGCGAGGCACGGAAGGCGACATTGAAGAACGGGTCACCGATCACCTCCAACTCGGGGTGACCGACGATGATCTCGCGCAAGCGCGACGCAGTGCGGAAGATGTCGGCGGCGATCGCCAGATAGCCCTCACGGCCGAGCGACACCATCGCCGCCCACGCCGAGGCGATGATCCCGCCCGATCGCGAGCCGCTCATGCCGGGCGACGTGTACAGCCCGCCCGGCCAGTCGGGCGCGAAGAAGTATTGGTAGCGGCGCAGCTCGGGGGTGCGGTACAGCAACACGCTCGAACCCTTCAGGGCGAAGCCGTACTTGTGTGTGTCTGCACTGATCGATGTGACGCCGGGCAGGCGGAAGTCGAAGTCCGGGACAGGCAGGCCGAGCGACTGCCCCCAACACAGGATGAAGCCGCCGAGGCAGCCGTCGACGTGCAGGTTGATGCCACGCTCCACCGCCAACGCCGACAGTGCCTCGATCGGATCGATGAGCCCGTGTGGATATGTGCCGGCCGACCCGACCAACGCGACCGTGTTCTCGTCGACGAGCGAACCGACCGAACGCATGTCGGCGACGAACTGATCGGTCACCGTCGCCTTGCGCAACTCGATGCCGAAGTAGTGAGCGCCCTTGTCGAGCGCCGGGTGGGCGGTGACCGGCAGGACGACGTTCGGGTTCGTGATGCCGCGCTCGCGACCCCACTCGCGGTACACGAGCAACGGGTTCATCAGACTCTCGGTGCCGCCGCTGGTGATGACACCGCAAGGCTCGGGGGCGTGCATGAGATCGGCGGCCATCGCGATGACCTCGCCCTCGAACCGGGTTGCGCTGGGATACACGTCGCGCTGCAGGACATTGGCGTGGCTGTAGTGGCCGAACACCTCGTTCAGGAAGGCGTAGTGCTCGTGGTCACCGGAGTAGATCGAGCCGCTGATCTTGCCATCGTCGGCGACGGCATCCTCGATCGCCGACATCGCCTCGATCTCTTGGAGTATCTCGGCGCGGCTGCGGCCCGACTGCGGGAGGCTCCGCTCGACTGGATATTGGTCGGCGTACGGATACAGGCCCATCGTCGCAACCTACCAATGGTGTCCGATCAACGTACAAAGCCGATGACGAGGCACCATGCCGCGACGAGAGACGTCGCCAATTGCACAAATCGAACGTTCATGCCCTCGTTCCTCACCGCGGGACGCGCGCCCGTTCGATGATTGGCATCGACCTACCGGGCCAGCAGCTTGACTCAACAGTCGACGAACAAATCCTCAGAGGTTGGTCAAGTTGACCAGCGCGCTGTGAAGTTCGGCCATGCGGCGTAGCGACCTGTCCATGACCGCGCGGTTGGCCGGATTCGGATGGCGGATGGCGTGCGTCGTCAACAGCGAAGGAACACCATCGATCGACATCATCCCCAGTGTGGCGAACGCAAGGAACGCTGCACCACGCGCGTTCGTCGCCCGTGGCTGGTCCAGCTGATGCACCGGCCGATCGATCGCGTCGGCGAGCAACTGTGACCACAGGTCGCTCTGGGCGCCGCCGCCCCCGAAGCGGATCGTGGCGAAGTCGTGTCCCACGAACGATTCGACGGCAGGCAACAACCACGCCAGGTTGACGGCGACTCCCTCCATCACGGCTCGGACCAAGTGGCGGCGATCGTGGTGCAGGGCGAGTCCGGAGAACGCGGCGCGCACGTCGTCGTTGGGTTGCGGCGCCAGCGAGCCCAGCAGCCACGGGGCGAACTGCACGCCCTCGGCACCGGCGTCGATCGCCGCCGCATCGTAGGTAGCAGCCGAAAAGTCGTCGCCGTAGCCGAACAGGCGCATGGCCCACTCCAGCCCACGGCCCCCGACACCGTTCTCGGCCATCACGTAGTACATGCCGTCGAGGGGGCTGGGAACGGCAAGGATCCCTGCTCGCAGGTCGCCTCGGTGTTGATCGATGTGACTGACGAGCACAGACGTCGTGCCGATGATGATCGACCCGTCGCGAGCGGTCAGCGCTCCTGTGCCGATCGCCGAGGTGATCGAGTCGATCGTGCCGGTGGTCACCGGAATCCCATGCCGAATTCCGAGCTCTGCGGCCGCCACCGTCGTGATCGAACCGACGACGCCGTTCATCGGCAGGAGGGGCGGCAGCTTGCCCGGGTCGAGCTGGGCCGCCGCCACCAGTTCCGGGTCGTACTCGGTGAGTCCCCAGGTGCGGTTGTCGCACACCATCTGACCGAACATCGTCGACTGGGTCGCGCCGACGACGCCGGTGAGGCGGGCGTTGACGTAGTCCATCGGCTCCAGGAACGCTGCGGCCGCGCCATACGCGTCGGGATGAAACGTACGCAGCACGTGAATGTGGCCGATGTCGTCGTTGCCGCTCGGCAACGGGATCAGGCCATGGCGCTCGACGAACAAACCGAACGACTCGTCGGTCAGCAACGACGCGTTGTGCTCGGCACCGCGCGTGTCCATCCACAGCACGCACGGACCGGTCGGCATGCCGTCGGCTGCTACGGGAACGATGCTCATGTACTGACTCGTGACCGCCACCGCGACGATCGGCGGTAAGGATCCGGCGGCCTCCAACGTCGCACGAGTCGCGCTGACGATCGCCGTCCACATCTCGTTGGGATCCTGCTCGGCTCCGCCGCCCTCGATGAACCGCGTCACCACCGGACGAGTCGCCCACGCAACGGTTGAACCGTCGACCGCGACCAGCGCAACCTTCGGCCCGCCCGTACCCAGATCGATCGCCAGCACACAATCGGACGTCACCCGGGGAGGTTACGACGTGCTACACCGTTGGTTGTGAACGGGAGGGCAGACGTCGAACGGCTCGTGCGCGAGAGCAGTTTGTTCTCGGGGCAGACCGTGCAGATCCGTCCACTGCACGGCGGGATCACCAACCGAAACTTCATCGCTGCGGCCGACAGCGGCGACTACGTCGTGCGTATTCCCGGCGAGCGCACGGCGCTGCTCGGCATCGACCGGGCGTACGAGGCCGAGGCCGCGCGGCGGGCGGCCGAGCTCGGAATCGGTCCCGCAGTCCTGGGAATGTTGGAGGAAGTCGGCACGCTGGTGACCGAGTTGGTCGACGGTCATCACCTCGAACCGACCCACTTCGGCGAGCGGCTCGACGATGTGGTGGAACTGGTCCACCGCTTCCACGACAGCGGCCCGCTGGGTGGGGCGTTCCCGATCCATCGCATCGTGGAATGGCACGCCCGCGACGCCTCGGCACACGGTGTGATGGCGCCACCCGCGTACGAGCGGTTGCACCAGCAGAGCCGTCGGATCGAGGCCGCGTTCGCCAAGGCACCGATGCCCTTGGTGCCATGCCACAACGATCTGCTTCCGGGCAACGTCCTGTTCGCCGAGGATCGGGTGTGGCTGCTCGACTTCGAGTACGCCGGCATGAACGACGTGTTCTTCGATCTCGGCAACCTCAGCGTCAACAGTGAACTGAATCATGACGCAGAGGAGCGTCTGTTGACGCTGTACTTCGGACAGGTCACCAAGTCCGCGTGGGCGAGGTTGCAATTGATGAAGATGATGAGCGAGTTCCGTGAGGGGATGTGGGCAGTCGTGCAGCAGGCCATCAGTTCACTCGACACCGACTTCGTGACGTACGCCGACGACCGGCTCGGTAGCTGCGAGCGGATCGCTAGCCGTCCGGAGTTCGAAGGCTGGCTCGCCGACGCCGCACACCCCATCGCCTAGCGACCGACCTCGGGACGCGAAATGGGGTCGCCTCCCCCCAGAGGCGACCCCACTTCCCTGTCCACCCAGGGCTCGTTGAGCCCGGGCCGGTCAGTCCTTCGTCAGCCGAACTTCTCGAGCTCCCGCTCGATGGCCAACAGTTCTTCCTTGGTTCCTTGGACCTTCGGGCCCTTGAACCACTTCTTTCCGCTGAGGCTCCAATACAGCAGCACGAAGACTGCGGCAAGGATGATGAGCGGGCCGGTGAAGTTGAAGTTGTTCTGTTTGAAGAAACCCGACGCCGTCCCATCGGCGTTGAAGATGTTGTTGTCGTGGCCCCAGATCGGCCAGAACGGCCAGAACAACGGGGCGACGAACAGGATCGAGATGAACGCGATCCAGACCAGCGACGTCCAGCCGACCAGCTTGTGATACCCCTTGAGGTTCCACGGACCGGTCTGGAAATCGGGGTTCGTGAGACGGAGGTAGATCGGTATCGCGTAGGCGATGTAGAGACCGATGACGCAGATGCCCGTCAAGGCGTAGAACGCCGTCGAGTACCCACCCTTCTGGTAGAGCGACAACGCCCCGGTGATGGCCGACAGGCAAACGCCGAGCCACACCGAGTTGGTCGGCGTGCGGGTCTTCTTGTTGATCTTGTGCCAGTACTTCGAACCCGGTAACGCCCCGTCACGGCTGAACGCGTAGATCATGCGACTGTTGGCCGTGACCGACGCGAGGCCGCAGAAGAACTGACCGACGATGGCGATGAACACCAACAACTTGGCCGTGCCTGTGCCGACAGCGCTGGAGATCAACCGCGGGGCGGCGTTGACGAGGAACGTGTCGCCGCCGCCGCCAAATGCGATCGCCGTGTAGCCGTCGACGTCTTCCTTCTTCGGCAGGGCGGCGATCATCGCCAGGTTCAGGACGAGCGCAGCGATGGCCGAAATGTAGATCGATCGCACGATGGCTTTGGGGGCTTCCGTGCGGGCGCCCTTGGTCTCTTCGCTCACGTGAGCGGACGCGTCGAAGCCCGTGATCGTGTACTGCGCGAGCAACAGGCCGAGCGCAAACAGGTAACACGTGATGAAGATCCCGCCGGTCCAGCCCGTGAGGCCGGGCGGCGCCGAGTCGAACGCACCGCCGATTCCGCGTTTGTTGGTGGGTGCGATGAACAGGACCCCGGCGATGATCACGACGCCGACGACGTGCCACCACACGCTGATGTCACCGAACATCTTGACCAGGTTGACGCTGAAGGTGTTGAGCAACCCGTGGGCCAGCAGCACCAACAGGAAGATGACGAAGATCTTCTGTGAGGTGAGAGCGAAGCTGTCGTCGAACATCCGGATGAAATATCCGATGAAGATCGACAGTGCGTAGTCGACCGAGGCGATGACGCCGATCTGGCCGAGGAGGTTGAAGTACCCGGTGAACCACGACCACCTCGCCGCGTTCTTCCGGGCCAACTTGGCCGACCAGTAGTACAGGCCGCCGGCAGTGGGATACGCCGAGCAGATCTCGCCCATGGCCATTCCGACCAACAGTGCGAAGAAACCGACGACCACCCAGCCGATGGTGATCACGCGTGGTCCGCTGGTGACCATGCCCAACCAGAAGCTCGTCATGCCGCCCGCGAGGATGGAGATGATCGAGAAGCTGATCGCGAAGTTGCTGAACGTGCCCATTCCACGGTGCAGTTCCTGCGCGTAGCCCATTGCGTGTAGGTCGTCGCGATCCGAGTCGACCGTAGTCATACAGAACCCCCAGTTCTGACCCGGTGCGGCCCCCGCCGCACTTCGAGCTAGGGCGATGTCTAGCACGCCTGCGAATGGCGATCGCGCAAACCGTTCGCTCGACGAACCCTCGTCGTCCTCAAGCCGACGCAATCACCCGATCGACGAACCAGTCGACAAGATGTTCGGCGGCGGGCTGGCTGTCGGCGACGTTGCGACGTGTCTCAGCGATCAGCTCATCGGGTTTGATTCCATGCTTCAGCAACTCGGTACTACCACCGTCGCTGTTGGCCCATCTGCGAATCATGGTTTCGGTGGCCTCTGGATGAAACTGCGTGCAGAAGCTTCGGTCCATTCGCCATGCCTGTGGC
>JBDTYA010000302.1:0-21054 GCA_040005915.1 Ilumatobacteraceae bacterium | reverse complement strand
CCTCGTCGCCCCACACATCGCTGAGCACGTAGCCGAGCGGATACGGATCGGTCGGGTCGACCGAGCTGGTGCGCGTGCCGACCACCCAGCCGCGGCCGGAGATCCGCGGTAGCACCGCCGGACGGCCCCCGACCGTCGTTTCACCGACCATCTCGACGGTGAACTCGCTGTCGATCAGTGATCTCGCAATGAATCGGCTACCTGTGGATGCGTTACCCCGCGCCGCCAGCAGCGCCAACCTGGCCGAGTTCCCGGTCCCACACGGCGACCGATCCACGCGCCCGCTGAGCACCGTTGCACCACGGAGCGAACCGTTGGCGGGATCGTCGTCGCCGATCAACATGACGTACGAGATGAAATCGATCTCGGGGATCTCGGGGTGCTGGACCTTGATCGATCGGCGAGCCGCGAGCGAGATGGCGGTGCCGGCCTCGACAACCTGCCGTGCGCTACCGCGGTCGAGCTTGACACCGAACTGAGCGGGATCGGCGAACACGTAGTAGCAGCCACCGTAGGCGACATCCACGGAGATGTCGCCGAGTCCGGGCACGTTCAGCGCGACATCGAGCGCCTCGACGAACGAAGGAACCCCGTCGAAGGTCACTCGCTCGCAGCGGCCGTCGCGGCACGCTGCCGTGACGCGGATGAGCCCGGCAGCGGTCTCCAGAACCACCTTCGTCTCGGGCTCGACCATCGGGATGGTGCCGGTCTCGAGGAGGGCTGTCACCACACAGATTGTGTTGGAGCCGCTCATCGCGTGCGCGCGGTCGGCCTGACAGATGATGAACCCGGCATCTGCCTGCGGATCGAGCGACGGGAACACGAGGTTGGCGCTGGTCTGCGGCCGGCCTCGTGGCTCGAAGCACAGGAACTTACGGATCGAGTCGTCGACCTCGTTGACGTGGCGCAACTTGTCGCGCATCGACGCGCCCGGCACGTCGAACACCGAGCCGAGGTAGCAAGTGCCCTGCTCGCCCTCGGCGTGAACCTCGACGGCGGTGTACGACGTGGTCGAACGCACCGGTCGTCAGTTCTTGGCGAACGGTGCGGCCAGCGCGGCGCCGAGCACCTCGAGGAAATCGGCGGCGACGTCGTCGGTCAACGCCAACAGCGGCGCACGAACCGGGCCGCAGTCGATGCCCTGGTGGGCGAGACCCAGCTTGGCCTTGGAGTTGTACGAACCACTCTCCATGTTCTGAATCCACGGAAGGATCGTTGCGAACTGCTGCCTGGCGAGGTCGTGCTTGCCGTCGTTCGCCGAGTTCATGATCACCGCGTGGTGATGAGGAAGCACGTTGGCGGTGCCGGCCAGCCAACTACGTACGCCCCAGGCGAAGTAATCGACAGCCTGATCGTCACTGCCGCACATGATCTCGAGACTGCCCGCATACGTTCGTTGCAAATGCAAGAACCGTGAGAAGTCGCCGCTCGATTCCTTGATCGCGATGATGTTGGGATGATCGGCAACTGCGTCGAGGCACTCGTACCCGATCTCGACGCCGGCGCGGGCGGGATAGTTGTATAGGACGACCGGCTTGTCGACCGCGTCGGCAACGGCCCGGTAGTGGGCCGCCAACTCCCGCTGGCTCGGCAGTGATGTGGGCGGGGCGGCGAGCATGATCGCGTCGTATCCCATGTCGACTGCCACCTCTGCGAGACGGATGGCCTCGCGCGTCGAACCGGCGTTGCATCCGGCCACCAGCTGGGCCCTGTCGCCCACCGCTTCGCGGGTGTGCGCCATGACGCTCTCACGCTCGCCGGACGACAGTGCGTAGTACTCGCCGGTCGTGCCGCAGGACACGACCCCCTTCACGCCACCGTCGAGGCAGAAATCGATCACCTTCGTCAGTGTCGAGAGATCGAGGCCCTCGTCTGCATCGAATGGGGTGACGACCGGAACGTAGACACCCTCAAGCTTCAAGTCGGCATGTTGCACATCGCTCATCCCGCAACGGTACCACTGCGCCCGGATCGGCACAGAAGGGCTGACGCCGATCGGCGCGACCCCGACGGAACTAGCCGAGCGCCATCAGCGCGACGCCGATACCACCCGACACGACCCCGACGGCCTGCCAGGGGCGCAACCGCTCCTTGTTGAACATCACCGACAGCAGCACGGCCACGGCGGCGAATTGCGATGCTGCGACCGACACCGGGCCGGCCGACCCCTTCAGGTAGCCGAGCTTCAGCGATCCCAGTGCGACCCCACCGGCCAGGCCCGACCCGATGGCCCAACGCCGGGCAGGCCTTCGCAGGACGATGAGCGGAGCCTTGTCGAGCCGCTGCAGGGCGATCAGGAACAGGAGCCCGGAGATCCGTTGGATCAGGACGGGCGAGAGGCCGGCTGCGTCGGATGTCTCCGATGTGAGGGTGAAGGCGATGCCGAACAACAGCCCGGCGCCGAATCCCAACATCGCTCCGATCTTGACGCTGCCCATCCCACCGCGTTGATAGGTGGTCAGCACGAGAGCAGCCAGACCGAGGACCATGCCGCATCCCGCCAACGGGCTGGGCGTATGGCCCTTGATGAGGTCGAACAACACCGGCACAGCAGCCAGCAGGACGGATGCGATGGGTGCGACGATCCCCATGCGAGCCACCGTGTAGCCCCGGTAGAGCATGATCAGGCCACCCGCCATGGTGATCCCCGAGATCATGGCCAGAACGATGTCGCGCAGCGTCCACTCGACCGGCTTGACGAACAGCAGCAGTGGCGAGATCAGTCCCGATACCGCAAGGTTGGTACGGCTGACCGAGGCCGAGCTGATCGTGCGTGACGCCCTGTTGGCCATGAAATCGCTGACACCCAGCAAGATGCCCGCGGCGATGCCAAGAAGTACCCCCATCGCGGTGCGCTCAGTCCTCTACCGGTACGCGGTCGGTCAGAGGTGGCGGAGGGTCGGCCGGATGCCGATAGCCGTGCCGGATACCTGTGACGCCGCGGTACGGAACGCGTCGGGCCGGCTCCCACCCCTCGAGCAGACCGGCAGCCGGCTCGAACACCTCGACGCGCAGCGGGTTGCAGTTCGGTTCCGCGCCGGAGCCTTCACCCCACAGCGGCACCGCGAGATCGCCGCCGGGACACAACGAGATCGCCATCAACAGATCGATCTCGGCGAGCACCTCGACGTAGTCGCCGGGGTGCGCCGGACACGTCTTCATGAAGTAGCGCTTGTCGTCGGGCATCAGGCCGGTCACCTGGAAGAGGTTGATCACGTCGTGCACGTCGAACTCCGTCAGTCCGTACTGGGCGACAGCGCGGGTGAGGTTGCTGTGGCAGTGGAAGTCGTACGCCGCGCCGCTGAGAAGCTGGTTGACGTACGGGTCGCAACGCGTGCCGAGCAGATCGTGACACCCGGCATCGTCGGCATCGCGTCCATACGCAACCGTGTCGGCGACGAAGGTGACCATCGGGCGCAGGAACGGCAGGTTGCTCCACAGGCGATGGCCCGTCGTGAGATGCGTCCCGTAGAACTGCCTCGTACGACTGGCCCAGAACCGCTCGCGCGGATCCTCGGCCGACCACAGGTTGAGATCGACGACCTGTGGACCGTCGACGGTCGAGAAGCGAACGATCTGCCCTGCGGCCACCTCGAACGCATGACCCGACCTGACAGGCACGACGACGTCGCTGAGTCGCCGGCGATCGGGGCTCGAGGCGAGCCTGGCGACCAGGTTCGGATCGGGTGTCAGCGGGCTGTCGCCACCGGCGACGTACGAGGCTTGCGGCACATCCGCAGCATGTCATACAGGGCACCGGCCACGGCGAGAAGAGCGCCCTTCTCCATCCCTTCGCAGTACGGTGGGCCGCCATGCGCATCACGTCGATCGAGGCATACACGTACGAGCTCGGGTACCGCTACGGCACATACGTGATGTCGGGCGGGCGGGTCGTCAAGACGCTCACCAGCACCGTCGTGCGGATCGTCACCGACGAGGGCATCGACGGCTGGGCGGAGACGTGCCCACTGGGGTCGACCTACCTCCCTGCCCACGCTCGGGGCGCAGTGCCGGCGCTGCACGAGCTGGCCCCGGCGTTGATCGGTGCCGACCCCACGAACCTCGCAGACGTCAACCGGCGGATGAACGGTGCGTTGATGGGCCACAACTACGCGAAGAGCCCTCTCGACGTGGCGTGCTGGGACATCTACGGCAAGGCGGTCGGGCGACCGGTCGTCGACCTGATCGGTGGCCGGCTGGTGGATGACATGCCGCTCTACAAGGCGGTCCCGTTGGGTGACGCCGAGTCGATGGTCGCGTTCACGCTCGAACAGCGGAACCACGGCATCCACCACTTCCAGTTGAAGGTCGGTAACGATCCGCGCGCCGACGCCCGCGCCAGCCTGGCGGTGGTCGAGGCGACCGACGACGACGATCTGATCCTCGCCGACGCCAACGGCGGGTGGCGTCGCCAGGACGCGGTGGTGGCAGCACGGATCATGGACGGCGCCGAGCGGCTCTTCCTCGAACAGCCGTGCCCCACGTTGGCGGAGTGCCTGCTGGTTCGGCGCAACACGACACTGCCGTTCGTGCTCGACGAAGTCATCACCGACGTCGGCGCGTTGGTAGAGGCCGCCCAGGCCGGCGGCATGGAAGCGATCAACCTCAAGCTCAATCGCGTCGGAGGCCTCACCAACGCGAAGCTCATCCGCGACGTTGCGGTCGAGCTCGGCATCCGGTTGACGATCGAAGACAGCTGGGGCGGTGATCTCACGTCGGCGGCGGTCAGCCACCTCGGCGCCAGCACTCCCCCGCATGCGTTGTTCGCCGTGTCGTTCATGAACGACTGGACCGACAACCACCTCGCCGGCTACGAGCCGCGCTCGGCAAACGGTCGAGGCGCAGCACCGACCACGCCAGGCCTCGGTGTCACAGTCGACACGACCGTGCTCGGCGACACCGTCGCCACGTGGAGCTGATCGCTCAGACGATGTTGCGTTCGGGGCGCGTCTCGCCCTTGAAACGATCTACATCGAAACCGCTGACGTCGACCGCGGGGGCGTGACCCAGGACGAGGTCGCGCAGCACCTCACCGACGGCAGGACCCATCAGGAAGCCGTGACCGGAGAATCCTGTGGCATAGATGAAGCGCGAAAGGCCGGCCGCCTCGCCGATCAAAGCGTTGTGGTCCGGCGTCGTTTCGTAGAAGCCGTGCCAGCCGCCGGCAATACCGACCTCCAACAGCGCCGGCGCTCGATGGGCCACCACCTCGCCGACGACCTCGAGCCAATCCGGGCGCATCGGCACGTCGAACCCGGGTGGCTGATCGGGGTCGGCCATGCCGAACAGCAAACCCGGTCCTTCGGTGTGGAAGTAGAAGCCGGTGGTGAAGTCGATCGTCATCGGCACGTGCGCCGGACGGTTCGGCATCGGCTCCGTGTACCAGATGGGGCGGGCGACCGGCTTCACCGGCAGATCCACCCCGCACATCGCCCCGACGGCCGGCGACCACGCGCCGGCCACGCAGATCACCGTCGAGGTCGCGATCGACCCCCGAGGGGTGTGGACAGCTGTGATGTCGCCACCGTCGACATCGATTCCGGTGACAGGGCATTGCGTTGCGATGGTCACACCCATCGCCCTCGCTGCTGTCGCGTATCCCAACACGACGGCGTCGGGTGTGGCGTGTCCGTCGCGCATGCAGATGGATGCGGCGAGCACGTCGTCGACGTTGGCCAACGTCGACATCTGCCCGGCCTCGACCGCCGAGATCATGCGGCTCGGCACACCCATCGAGTTCTGCAGCGCAGTGTTCTGTTCGAAGGGGCCGAGGTCGGCCGGGTCGGTGAGCAGGAAGAGGTACCCGACCTGCTGCAGCCCGATGTCGGCGCCCGGCCGCTGGCCGAACCGCTCGAACGCATCCATCGACCTCAGGGCGAGGGCGATGTTGATCTCGTCGGAGAACTGCAGGCGGACTCCACCTGCCGACTTCGACGTCGACCCGCACGACAACTGATCCGCCTCGAGCAGCACGACATCGGTGATGCCGGCCTCGGCGAGATGAAATGCCGCGCTGGCGCCCATGACGCCTCCGCCGATGATCACCACCTCGGCGCGACCAGGAAGAGATCGTTCCAACGCCATACAGTCTCTGAGTGTGACCGATCAGCCTGCTCCGATCCAACCCGTCGCGGCTACGACGATGCCGCGGTACGCGGGCTCGTCCACCTTTGTGCGGCTCCCGGAGCTGCGCGACGTCCAACGATGCGACGTCGCGATCCTCGGCGTACCGTTCGACGGCGGGGTCAGCTTCCGACCGGGGGCCAGGTTCGGCCCCAGTGCAGTGCGCCAGGCGTCGCGCGCGATCCGGCCGCAGTATCACCCGCAGTTCGATGTGCAGCCGTTCGCCGACCTGCAGTTCGCCGACGCCGGGGATGTTGCCTGCAACCCTTATTCGATCCCCGAGTCGTTGGCTGCGATCGAGGCTCGGGCCGGCGAGTTGCTGGGCACCGCCGACGGTCCTCACCCCGTCGATGGCCTGCTGACGATCGGTGGAGATCACACGATCGCTTACGCGTTGTTGAAGGCGGTGCACCGACGGTTCGGCAAGGTCGCCCTCGTGCACTTCGACGCCCACCTCGACACCTGGGATGTCTACTTCGGCGAACGATTCACCCACGGAACACCGTTCCGACGCGCCGCCGAAGAAGGGTTGTTCGACACCGAGGCGTCGATGCACGTCGGTATCCGCGGCCCGATCTACGCGCAATCCGACTACGACGACGACGCCGCGTTGGGGTTCTCGATGATCAGCTGCGACGACGTCGAACGACTCGGTGTCGACGAGGTTGCCCGGCGCATCCGGGCACGCGTCGGCGATCGGCCGCTGTACCTGTCGATCGACATCGACGTCCTGGATCCAGCGCATGCTCCTGGCACCGGCACCCCGGAGATCGCCGGGATGACCAGCCGCGAGTTGGTGATGATCCTGCGTGGACTGGCCGGCATGAACCTGGTGTCGGGCGATGTCGTCGAGGTCGCGCCGGCATACGACCACGCCGAGATCACATCGCTCGCCGCCGCCACCACCGTCTACGAGTTGGCCTGCCTGATGGCGGTCAAGAATCGCTGAGTGAGAGTCGTCGGAATACTCGCAGTCACGGCAGCGGCGCTGTTCGCCGCGCCGGCGGTCTCAGCACCGACGGTCGTCGCCAGTTGCGTCGGCCCGACCCTGAAGTTGAAACCGGCGAGGGTCGCCAGGGGTGCGGTGCTGACGATCAACGGCCAGTTCTTCGGTGACGATTGCGCCGACACCGGCACCTTGCCGCACGAAGCGGGACCGCTCGGCACTCCATTGACAGGATTGTCGATTGTGATCGACCAGGGCGATCACGAGTTCGTCGTCGCCACTGGGTCAGCCGGCGCCGATTACTCGTTCAAGGTCGATGTCGTCGTGCCTGCGGCGTTGGAGGCGGGTGACGCCGTGGTCAACGTGCTCGGTGTCGGCGACGCCCGGCTGGCATCCGACACTCCGCTCGTGATCTCGACGGCATCGCCTCAGACGCCCGTCGATGCCGGCGTCGCAACGTTCGGTCCGACCACGACGACAGGCCCGCGGCCCTCGATCACGGAATCGCCTGTACCTCTCCCGGGCGAGATACCCGACGAGCCGGCGGCGACCACACCGCCGCTGTCGACCGCGCCTGCGCCCGTCACCGACAACAGCACCACGCGGGATCTGCAGCGGGCGATCGGCGTCGGGATTGCGGGAATCGTGGCGATCGGGGCAACCGCGTTCGCTGTATGGGGTCGCATCCGCAGACGCGGCTGGTGAGCAGGCCGCGGCGCGATCAGTCCTCGCCGAGGTACGCCTTGCGAACCTCGTCGTTGTGGGCGAGCTCCTTCGCCGGTCCCTCGAGCGTGATGAGACCGGTTTCGAGCACATAGGCGTGATCCGCGATGTTGAGCGCGACGAGCGCGTTCTGCTCGACCAACAAGACGGTCGTGCCCTGCTCGTTGACCTTTCGAATGGTGTCGAAGACGACGTCGACCAACACGGGAGCCAAGCCCATCGATGGTTCATCGAGCAGCAGCAGGCGCGGTTGGGCCATCAGCGCCCGGCCCATGGCCAGCATCTGTTGCTCACCCCCCGACAGGGTGCCGGACTTCTGCGTGAGCCGTTCCTTCAGGCGCGGGAAGAGGTCGAACACGCGCTCGACGTCGGCGGCGATCCCGGCCTTGTCGCTGCGCAGGAACGCGCCGAGCTCCAGGTTCTCCGTGACGGTCATGCGCGGGAAGATGCGACGGCCCTCCGGGCTCTGAGCGATGCCCCGCGCGGCGACCTCGTGACCCTTGAGGCCCGACACCCGATGTCCCTCGAAGTGCACCTCGCCACGCTTCGGGCGCAACAGTCCGGAGATGGCGCGCATCGTGGTGGACTTGCCCGCGCCGTTGCCTCCGATGAGCGTGACGATCTCGCCTGGGTAGACGGTCAACGAGATGCCCTTCACCGCGGCGATGTTGCCGTAGTACACGTGGATGTTGTCGACGGTCAGCATCGGTTCGCGACCGGCCGCACGCGCCGAGGGGTGAGTCACATCTGCGATGGTCATGCCGCACCTTCCGTTGCCGACTTGCCGAGATAGGCCTCGATCACGCGAGGATTTGCACGAATCTCGGCACCTGTGCCCTCGGCGATCTTGGCACCGTATTCGAGCACCGTGATGCGCTCGGCGGTGCCCATGACCACCTTCATGTCGTGCTCGATCAGGAGGATGGTGATGCCACGCTCGTCGCGCACGCGGTGCACAAATGCCGTGAATGCCGCCGACTCCTGCGGATTCATGCCGGCAGTCGGCTCGTCGAGCAGCAACAGCTTGGGCTGCAGTGCGAGCGCACGGGCCACCTCGAGACGTCGCTGATCACCGTACGGCAGGTTCTTGGCGAACTCCTCGTCGGTGCCACCGATGCCCACGAAGCTCAGCAGCTCCTTGGCCGTGGCGCGGGCCTCGCGCTCTTCGTGGCGCTGCTTCGGCAGGCGCAGGATGGTGGCGGCGACGCCACTGCGGAGGTGAGGGTGCATGGCCACCATCACGTTCTCGGCGGCGGTCATCGCCCCGAAGAGCCGGATGTTCTGGAAGGTGCGCGCCATCCCGCGTGCGGCGATGGTGTGCGGTGGCACCCCCAGCACCGATCGGCCGTCGAAGTCGACGTGGCCCTGTGTTGGCGTGTACAACCCGGTGAGGACGTTGAAGAACGTCGTCTTGCCGGCGCCGTTGGGGCCGATGAGCGCAACGATCGCGCCGACCGGGATGTTGAAGTCGACGTCGTTGACAGCGGTGAGACCGCCGAACTGGACGCGTACTTCGCGGGCGTCGAGCAGTAGGTCGGTCACGCTTCTGCCTCCTGAATGGCCAGAACTTCGAGCTCTGCCTTCTTGACCTGCTTCGATCGTGCGGCAGGTATGAAGCCGTCGGGTCGGAACAACATCATCAACACCAGCACCAGGCCGAACAACCCGAACTGCAGGTTGACGAACTGGTAGTTCCAGTTGAACACGGAGTTGACCTTGCCACCGAGGTACGTCAGCCCGGTGTAGTTGAACCAGGTGATCACCACGGCGCCGAGGATGGCGCCCCACACGTTGCCCATGCCGCCGAGGATGACGGCACACAGCACGATGATGGAGAAGGCGAACGTGAACGTGTTGACGTCGACCGTGCCGACGATGGTGGCGAAGAACGCCCCACCGACGCCGCCGGCAACAGCGCCGACCGCGTACGACCACAGCTTGGTGCGCATCAACGGAACACCCATCAGGCTGGCCGCCAACTCGTCCTCGCGGATAGCCATCCACGCCCGGCCGAGGCGGCCGTCGCGTAGCTTGATCGAGACCCACACGAACAGGCCGCAGAAGGCCAGGATGACGTAGTACTTGGTGCGATAGTCGCTGGAGATGATGGTCTTGGGAATGCCGGGGATGACGTGCAGGAAACCCATCCCGACCTGGTCGACCGGGCCGATGCCCTTGGTGCCGTTGGTCAGGTTGAGCCCGCCGGGCAGCTTGTCGCCGTTGCGGAAGACCTCGGGAAGGATCTCACCGAAACCGAGCGTTACGAGCGCCAGGTAGTCGCTCTTCAAGCGCAGCGTCGGCGCGCCGATGACCACGCCGGCGAGCGCGGCGACGATGCCGGCGATGATCACGACGATGAAGAACGACAGGTGGATTCCCGGGATCTTCGGATTTGCCGCGTCGAGGAAGTGGACGTTCCAGTGCAGCGTGCTCTTGGCAATGTTGACCGCGAAGTCCGACATCAACCAGGCGCCAACGTACGCACCGAACAGGAAGAAGGCCACGTACCCGAGGTCGAGCAGGCCGGCGAACCCGACCACGACGTTGAGGCCGAGGGCGAACAACGCGTAGACGGCGCACAGCACGACGGTGAACAGCGGCAGGTAGCCGTCGGTCTCCTTGGTGAACCACATGTGCGGCAGGACGAATGCGCCGGCAAGGGCAGCAGCGGCGAGCGCGGCCCGCAGCGGTGTCATCTTGCGGATGAAGTACAGGCCGGCAAACGCAGCGATGAAGATGACGAGGGTGGTGATGGCAACCATGGCGCTACACCTTTTCCTGTTGGTGTTGACCGAAGATCCCGCCGGGGCGGAAGATGATCATGAGGATCAAGATGCCGAACAGCACGGACTGTGTCCACTTCTGTCCGGGAAAGAAACCGAGACCGCTGTCGTTCATCGACTGGATGAGGCCGATCAGCACGCCGCCGATCACCGCACCCAGCAGGTTGCCGACGCCACCGAGCACCGCGGCGGTGAAGGCGATGAGGCCGAGACGGAAGCCGGCGTCGTAACGCGTCTGGCCGTTGACCTGAACGAACATCGTGCCGGCGGCGCCCGCCAGGGCCCCGCCGAGGGCGAAGGTGTAGGAGATGATCTTGTCGACGTTGATGCCCATCAACAGGGAGGCATCGCGGTCTTGGGCGGTCGCCCGCATCGCCTTGCCGACCTTGGTCCTCTGGACGATCCATGTCATCAACAGCAGGAGGGGAACCGTGATGGCGATGACCACGAGGTACTTGATGCGAACCTCGATGCTACCGATCTTGACCGCGGACTGCGGCAGCACGCTCGTTCGCGAGTGCGGGGCAGAGCCGTTCAGGAGGATGCCGAAGTTCTGGAGGATGAAGCTGACACCGACCGCCGTGATCAACGGCGCCAACTTCGGCGCGTTGCGCAGTCGTCGGTAGGCAAGTTTCTCGATGGTGACGTTGATCAGGGCGCACAACGCCATGACCCCCAACATCACCACACCCAGCAACAGCCACGCCTTGAGGGACGAGGAGTTCTGGTTGAGCTTCTCCTCGAGGACTATCGCAGCGAACACCGAGCCGAGCATGAACAGGTCGCCGTGGGCGAAGTTGATCAGTTCGATGATGCCGTAGACCATCGTGTAACCGAGCGCGATGAGGGCATAGAGCGCCCCGTTCGACATCCCGATCACCAGCACCTGCGTGAAGATCCTCGGCCCGTCGAAGAAGGCGACAACGACGACGACCGCGGCGAACACCAACACGGCGTAGCTCAGGATCTGGAACGGCGTCAGAGTTGGCCGACGCCTCACCTCTACTGGAACAGTGGACAAGCTGCATACCCCCCGGTATGAACTGGGGCGGCCCCCGAAGGGGCCACCCCAGTCTCAGATGAATGGAACTGAATTAGTTGTAGTGCAATCCGGTCAGGCGACCGGCCATGCCTTCAGGAAGACTTCCTTGCCACCCTGGATCTGCTGGATCGACATGTCGCGCACGTTGACGTCGCCACTGGCGGTGTCGAGTGTGAAGTCCTTGCCGATGACCGAATCCGCAGCGCTGATCGTGATCTTGCCGGAGAAGGCTGCGTCACGAACACCCTTGCGGGTTCCGTCGGAAGCGGCGATGGACGCCAGGATGTATTGAGCAGCGGCGGCACCGTAGATGCTGTAGGCCGAGGCCGGATCATGGCCGAACTTGGCCTTGAAGTCGGTGACGAACTTGGCGCCGGCACCACCGTTCTTGATGAGCTCCGAAGCGGGCAGACCGGCGAACGAGATGTACATGTCGGCTGCTTCTGCCAGGCCCTGCACCGACGGGTAACCGGTGAAGCCGTCGGGGCCCATCAGCTTGACGGTGCCATTGTTCGGGCCGAGCACGGAAACCTTGTCACGGATCAGCTGCTCACCGTTCTCGTCGTTGATGCCGGCGAGGAACACACAGTCGGCACCGAGGTCTTTGAAGCCCTCGAACAGAGCGGTGTAGTTCGGCTGCTTGGCATCCCATGCCTCGTCGGCGACGATCGTGATGCCCTGCTTGGCTGCTTCGGTCTTGAAGGCTGTTGCAACGCCGACGCCGTAGGTCTGAGCGTCGTTGAGCACGATGCACTTGGTGACCTTGACGTCTTGCTTCAGGAACTGAGCGTCGGCGGCACCCTGGAAGTCGTCGGTTGCGACGATGCGACCGTAGTTGCGGACACCTGTCGGGTAGTACTTGTCGGGTTCGCCCGGATCCCAGGCCTTGGTCAGGCCGGGGTTGGTATTGGCGTGCGACACGATCAGCATCGGACCGGTGGTGTCGGCGTTCAGGACCGGCACCTCGATCTTGGCGCAACCGGAGTTGTAGGTACCCATGATGGCGACCTCGCCCTTGTTGGCGACGTGATCGCTGGCGTTCTTCGCACAGGTCGCGGCATCCCAGGCCCCAGCCGCAGCGGTGGAGTCGTCGTACGTCTTCAAGGTGACGGCGTAGCTGCCGGCTTTGCCACCCGCCTGCTCGAGGAGCAGCGAGATTGCGTTGTTGGTGTCGACCGACGCATCCTGCGATGCGCCTTGCAGCGGCAAGTCGGTGGCGAGCACGAGCGCACCGGCCGGCGCACCGGGTGCCCCGGTACCGGCTGCAGGCGTCGTCGCGCTTGAGCTCGTCTTACTGTCGCTGCCGCAGGCAACGCCTACAACTGCCAGCGCGATGAAGAGCGCTGACGCTTTTTTGAACCTCATGGTCCTGCCTTTCGTTGGCATATTTGGTTTCTCCCCCTCGGTAGACGAACGGGGACAAACCAAATGGCTCGCCCCCACATGCGACCGACAGTACGATCCGAACACGGAATCGCGCCGGAACCCTAACAGCACCCCTTACTACTGGCAAGTAACCCCGGCGCCTCCCGAGACGTCGGCCAGGCGTGGCTGGGGGCCCCCGAGATCGACGATCTGGTCTGCAATCGCAAGGAGCTCCTCGTCGTGGCTGGCGCACACGACGCAGGCCCCATCGCGCGCGCTCTGCCTGATCGCACGGGATATCAACCGTGCTGTCGCACGGTCCAACTGCGAGGTCGGCTCGTCGAGCACGATCAGTTCGGCCTCGACCGCCAGCGCCCTGGCGACGCCGGTGCGCTGACGCTCGCCGCCCGACAGGGCACCGGCCGGGCGTGCGACGAGCCCAGCCAGACCGACACTGCGCAACACGGCTGCGGAATCGGCCTGCTCCGGTTCGCAACGAATCGCCCGGACCAGGTCGACATTGGCGGCGACGCTCTGCTGATCGGCGAACGCTGCGGTCTGGGGCGAGCACCCGAACGTGTCGAAGTTGCGTTCGACGATGCCACGAGCCGGCTCCTTCACGCCGAGGATGATCGACAGCACGCTGGTCTTACCCGACCCCGAACGCCCTGTCAGCACGGTGACCTGGCCCCGGCGGAGTTCCAGTGAGACCGGGCCGATGATCGTCGATTCGAGATCGATCTCCGCGTCGCGAACGGTGACGGCAACGGCGCCGAGTTGCGGCTTCTCGCTGGGTGCCGGCACTGCTACCGCTGCCACGGGGTGCAGGCCCGCCAGGGTGATCTGGCCGCCAACGGTGGTGGCCACGACGCGGCCGCTGATGCCCGTGTCGCCGCGCAGGGCGTCGGGTATGCGCACCCATCCCCGATCGTCGACCACCAATGCACTCCGGCCGCCGCGCGACTCCTCACTGAGCCGCCCGTCGTGGATGGTCAACACTCGCGTGGCAAGGCGCTCGGCGCGGGCATCGTGGGTGACGACCAGCAGCGCGGACCCGGTCCGCTCGGCGTGATCGCGCAGGAAGTCGTACACCTGGTCGGCGCTGGCAACATCGAGCTCGCCGGTCGGTTCGTCGGCGATGACGAGACCCGGCCCGTGGGCCAAGGCGGCCGCGAGGGCGATACGTTGGCGCTCTCCGCCCGACAACGAGGACGGTCGCCGATTGGCGAGGTGTTCGAGGCCCAGCCGTTCGAGCGCGGCCGCTGCCGCACGGCGACCTTCCGAACGGCCGAGGCCGGCGAGCCTGGTCTGCAACGAGACGTTGTCGAGGCAGTCGAGATCGTCGACCAGATCGAGGCCGGAGCGCTGGCTGACCACACCGACATGTGCCGTGCGCAATCTGACTGCTGCGGAGTGGTCGAGCTGGGCGAGGTCGCGGCCGAACAGGCTGACGCGTCCTGCACTGGCGGTGACCTGACCCGTCACGGCGGCGACAAGGGTCGACTTCCCCGACCCGCTCGGCCCGCGGACGACGATCCGCTCCCCCGCCTCGACCCGCAGGCTGAGCCCGCGGAGCGCGGCGACGTCGTGAGTGCGGCCGCGGTGCAGCACGAACGCATCCTCGATGTCGATCACCGGGGTTCCGTCGGCCAGCAAGGAGTCGAGCGTCGTCATGTCGTACCGCGCATGAGGTCTTCGTCGGGCACGCGCCGCGCCGCGATCGCACCCAAGGCAGCGCCCAGCCCCAGCACTGCCAACAACACGATCGACAACAACGCCACCACCAGCCACGGCACGGCGAGCCGCAACGGTGGATTGGGTTGCACCGAGGTTGCCGACACGGCCACGAGCCGCGTCGCGATCTGCAACAGCCAGCGGCCGCCGATCAGCCCGAGCGGAATCGCGAGCAGCACGGCGGCGAACGACTTGCCGGCGACCATCGCGACCAGCCGGGAAGCACGCACCCGCTCGAGCGCCAGCATGCGCAACAGGGGTCGGTCATCGCTGGCGTCAGCGGCCGCGCCGAACAGTACGGCACACGCGCCGAGCACCATCGCCACGAGTGCCGACGCGGTGAGGATCAACAGGGTGACCACCGCCAGAGGGTCTGTAGCGAGCGCGGCCTGTCGTTGGCTGCGGCTCGCCACGTCGCTCGACGAGAACCCGCGTTGATCGATCTGCTCGGCAAGGCGACTCTCGAGTGCGGCACCGTCACTGGCCAACCACACCTCGTTCGCGGTTCCGGCGCCGGGCTGCAGCATGTCGAGCGCCGGCTGCGCCGTGGCGATGTCGAGGACGGCAAATCGCGAACCGAGCCCGGGAAAGCGACTGGCCACCGCCACCGGATGCAGCCGTATCGACCCACTGCTGGTCTCGACGACGATCGTCCCACCGACCGCGGCGTCGGCCGTGACCGGGTCCACGACGGCGTTCAACGGCGTCTGCTGGCCAGGTCCCAACGGTGTTACCAGGATGGATGCGCCGAGGATGGACCCGGTGATCCGCAGCGACTCGTCCGGCTGCAACTCGACGGTCGCATCGGCGGCGCGGAGGCGCTTCATGTCCAGGCCGACCACCGTGGTGCGGCCGTCCGCGTCGGCTGTCTGCACCCTGCTCACCGTGACATCGATCGCCAACGCTGCCTCGGTGGTGGTGCCTTCGCCGATGTGATGCTCGATTCGCGCCGATACCTCAGCAGGTTGGGCGACGCGGAAGCCGACCAATCGACCCCCGGCGTCGCCCGGTGTGAGCGTTGTGCCGACGACCGAGTCGCTGTCGCTCATCTCCTCCAGCGTCAACTCGTGCCACGTGCCGTCGACGCGGGCGATTGCTGCAGCGATGTGCAGTGCGGTGAAGCCCGAGCCGTCGAATTCGAGACTCACCGCATCCTTGGGAATCGGCGCGCCGAAGCTGCCGGGAGACGGCTCGGCGATCAGTCGGGCCACGGTGCCGGGGCTCGGCCCGAACGAGGAACGCCAGCCATGGAGGTGATCGAGCGTTGCCGGATCGACCGCCAGCAGTTCGACAGTCTGCAGGTTCGTCGCCGATCGCCGCACCGCGACACCACGGCGCAGCACGTCGGTGGCCGTCGTACCCGGTACGACGGACGACCAGTCGGAGGTCGGTGTCAGCGCCTGTGGCCGCACGAGCGACGAGCCGAGTTGCAACCGAAAGTCGTACGGCACGGCAAAGGCCGCCTGATCACGCGACCCCACACGAAGCGTCGAGGCGTAACCGAACGTGAGGAACGCGAACATCACGGTGACGGCGATCAACGATGCCGTAGCGACCGATCGCAACGGTTGCGCAGTGGCCTCGGCCAGGGTCAGTTTGGTCAACGGCCAACGGCGGGGACTGGCGGCAGAGGCGGCGCGCAGGATCATCGGTACGAGCCGGATGACGACAGCGGCCAGCGCAACAGCGGCGAGCACCGGCACGGCGACCAGCGTCGGGTCGACCTTCTGGTTCAGCGAGCCCGTTGAGATGGAACCACGGCCGATCAACACGACCAGCACCGTCAATGCAGCGGCGCCGGCGACGTCGCTGGCGAGCAGTCGCCGATTCCGGTGAGAGGGCAGCACGTCGGTGAGGCTCAGCATCGCCACGATCAACAGCCACACCGCAACGGCGACCGCGACGGTAGCCAGCACGAGCGATCCGTCGATGCTGCGGCTGAGGACGCTCCAACCGCCGACGCCGGAGCGACGCCCGAACCAGCCCCCGAATGACAGCGCCAGCACCACCCCGCCAACGACGCCACCGATCACGGGCAATGCAGCTTCGAGCATCCGGAAGAAGGCGATCGCACTGCTGCTGGCGCCCCGCCGGCGCAACAGGAACGACGTTCGCCGATGGTCGGTGCGCCCACCGAGGCCGGCCAGCACGGCGACGCCGAAGAAGAGCACGAGCAGTGCCCCCATCGGCACGGCGAGCCGATTGCCGGTGATGCGGGTACGGCTGCTGATGGTCAACAGCTCGTCCTCCGGCCCCGACACATGCAGCCCGCTCAACGTGGCGTCGTTACCGACCGCTCGCACGGCGTCGAGCATCGGCTCGACATCGATGCTGCGGACCTGGTCGGGCACGATGGGGATCTGCCACGCGTAGGTCCGCCGGAACAGTTGGTACGCCGGGAGCGCCGATGCGTCGGCGACCCCATCGGCGATCATGATCACCTCGCCGGCGCCAGGAAGCATCTCACCCTGCAGCAGCAGGTCGCTGGTGGCGACGGCCGTGCCGACCACCGTCAATCCCAGTTGCGAGTTCTGCGGAAAAGGCTCGACGGGCCGAGGGTCGGCCGAGGCCGGCACGATACCGACGACCTCGCATGCCTGGGGATCGCAACGGGTCGGCCACCGGCCGTCGACAAGACGGGCGGCGTCCTGGACGTCGTCGATGCCGGCGAACCGGATCGCCCGGCCATCCCCTGCAGGCAATGCCCGGAACTCGACCGTGTGCAGTGGTCGGCCGAGGCCGTGCCGTTGCAACCTGCCGTCGACCTTTGAGTTGATGGAGGCCAGGTCGGCGGCCGTGGGCGACAGATCGGGTGACATCGACACCGTGAACGCCCGCTCCGTGGGATCGAGGTCGGCAATGCCGCGTTGCAGGGCGCGGTCGCCGGCGATCGTGCTGGCCACCCCGACCAGGATGAGGCCCGAGATCCCTACGGCGATCGCAACGACCGTCGCCGACAGCCGGCCCTTGCGCGTGCGCACCCTGCGCAGCGCACATTCGGTGGCGACCCCGACCCCGCTCACGAGATGCCCGCCGCCATCGCCTGTCGCCGGTGATAGCGGTGCATCTTGTCGCGAACGCCGCAGACGTTCATCGAACACCACCGCCTCGCGCCGGCACGCGACACGTCGACGAACAGCCAGCCGCACCCTGCGCAGGCACCGACGCGGCCGACCGTGGTGGAGCGCAGCAGGGCAATCGCCTCGTCGGCGAGGACATCGCAGATCCCATCCAACGAATCCAGCTCCCACTGTGGACGGAAGCCTGTTTGCGAGCATGTCCACTGCGCCGAGCGCAACGCCTGCGCTCCGCGGCGGCTGAGGTGTGCCATCGCCGCCAGGTCCGGCGCGTCGCCGGCGGCGATCGGCCCGAACACTCGATACAGGGTTTCGCGCAATGCGATGGCTGCTCGGAACTGCGCCGCATCTCCGTCGCTGCACTTGACTCGACCTTCTTCGGTCGACAAGCCTGCGGCAACGGCCCATTCGGCGAGATCCGCGGGCTCCGTCAGGTCGTCGCGGGTGAAGTCTGGGCGGCGATTGACGGTGTTGACGAAGTCGGCGACCACGTGCTTGCCGGTGAATTCGAACGGCCGGCGCGGCGGCGTGCTACCCATCGCCGGACCATACCTGAATATCACCAGACAAAGGTAGTACCACCACCACCACCCCGGGTCCTACTGCGGACAGAGGACCACGATCGACACGACGCGACGTCGGCCGCTCTGCGTGGGCATCGTTGATCATCGGTGGAGAATGGAGTATCATCTCTCTCGGGTGGAGACCCGTGGCGACCGAATCGTTTGTTCGGTCATCGATTTCGGGTTCGTCAAATCCGGAGGCACACCCACATGATCACGAGCGTTCTCGGACAGCTGAAGGCGGCAACGAAGATCGCTGTCTATTTGTTCGTCGCGTTCCTGGTGATCCGTTTGTGGCAGGATCCGGCCGGCGCAGGCGGTTCCACGGTGAACTTCATCGGCTCGATCGGCTCATTCTTCAGTTCGGCCGTCGACAAGCTCTCCCTGTTCATCCGCAGCCTCGGTAGCTGACCCTCGCATCCGCGACGTGTCGATCATGCTGCGTGCAGACCCGCTCGGACGCGATGTCGAGCACCACAGCCACACCGAGATCGCCCACAGCGTCGTCGCCAATGCGACGTGAACCGCCACGAGCGGCGCCGGCACACCGTTGGCGTACTGCAGATAACCGACGCCGCCCTGGACGATCGCGACACACATCCACGCTGTGAGCGGCGCATCGAGGACTTCGCGGTCGTGGGCCCTCTTGCGGAGGTGCCACACCAGGCTCACAGCCATCAACACTGCGATCCACACGATGACGCTGTGTAGGCGGGCAACCCAGGTGATCGAGAGGAATGTGAAACGCCTGGCCTTCTCGTCGCCGGCGTGTGGTCCCGTGCCCGTGACGACGGTGCCGGCAACGATGGCCAACCCGGTCCACACGACCATCAAGCGAACGCGGTGGCGGGTGCGCGGCACGACTGCGCTGATGCGCTTGACGTCGTCGGGCTCGCGCGATCGGGTGACCAGTACGACGGCAAGGGCCACCAGGACCATCGACAACACGAAGTGCATCTGCACTGCGACCGGGTTGAGATGCGTCCACACGACGACGGCACCGAGCACTCCCTGCGCCGGGATGCCCGCCACCATCGCGGTCGACAGCCACAGCAGATCTCGTCGTCGCGGTCGTCGCAACCAGGCGCCGAGCACAGCGAGCACGACGGCGAGACCGACGACGAACGTGAACAGCCTGTTGATCTGTTCGATTGCCGAATGGTGCGACGACACGTCGACCAACTTCGAGTCGTTGCAGTTCGGCCAGTCGCTGCACCCGAGGCCCGAACCCGTCAGGCGAACCGCTGCGCCGGTGACCACGATCACCGCAAGCAGGACCAGAGCCGATACGCACACCCTGTGAAACTCTTCCGGGGTGAATCCCTCGGAGCGCACCCGCCTGATCAACTGTCGGAGTCGAACCACGCCCTCAGACTACGGTCGCGTGCCGCGCTGAGTGCCTACGACGACTATCCCGTACACCAAGCGCCGGTGCCCATCAGCGAAACCTCGACATCGGACATCAACTTCTACGACCGCTACTTCTTCAACGGCTACGCGCTCGACGGCTCGATCTACTTCGGTTTGGCGATGGGCCTCTACCCGAATCGGCACGTCGCCGATGCCGCGTTCAGCGTCGTTCGCGACGGCGAGCAGATCAGCGCGTTCACCTCGCAGCGCGCGCCGACGGATCGACGCGACGCGACGTGTCTCGGGCCAATCACCGTCGAGATCGTCGAGCCGATGGTCAGCGTGCGGATCACGGTCGATGCACCGGACCACGGGTTGCGAGCGGAGCTGTTGTTCGCAGCGCGCGGCGCCGCCATCGAGGAACCTCGCTACCACTGGCACGTCGGGGTCCGAACGATCTTCGACTACACCCGCTTCACCCAGTTCGGATCATGGACAGGTTGGATCGAGATCGAAGAGACCCGTCACCACGTCATGCCGGCAACGGTGTGGGGCTCGCGAGACCGATCATGGGGCATTCGTCCCAACGGCGAACCCGCCCCGTCCGGCGCACCCGTCGCCGAGCCGCAGTTCTTCTGGCTGTGGGCACCGGTCAACTTCCCTTCACGCTCGACTCATTTCGACACCAACGAGTACGACGACGGTCGACGGTGGCACGACGTCGGCGCAATCGTGACGCCGGATGGTTCGCCGCCGGAGATGATGCGCACCGTCGACTACCGGATCCAGTGGCGTCCCGGCACGCGGTGGGCGCAACGCTTCGAGTACGACTTGATCGACCGTCATGACGCACTTCACACCGTCACGCTGCAGCCGCGCTTCGAGTTCCAGATGAGCGGCCTCGGCTACGGCCATCCCGAGTTCAGCCATGGAGTCTGGAAGGGCGAGTCGGTCGTGGCCGGCGAGCGGTTTGCGCTGCCCGTCGCCGCGCCGTGCAGTCGCCGGCACCTCCACGTGCAGGCCCTCTGCGATGCGACGTACCGAGCACCGGATGGCTCGACCGAACACGGGATGGGCATCCTCGAGCAGCTCGCGATCGGAAACCACCCGACTGGCCTCAGTGGCATCTTGGACCCGTTCGAACCGGGGGACGATGCGACCGCCGATGACACGCCCGCGGGATCACCGCAGCGATAGCGTTCGCGGAAGTGAAGAAGCCAACGGTTGCAGAGCGACGCAACGAGATCCTCGAGACGACGTGCGAAGTGGTGATCGAGCGAGGGTTTGCCGGCACCCGCATCGCCGATGTCGCCAAGCGGCTCGACGTCTCGAGCAGTCTCATCCACTA
>JBDTYA010000301.1:0-4231 GCA_040005915.1 Ilumatobacteraceae bacterium | reverse complement strand
CATCCCGATCACACGTGGTTCATCGGCAAGGGCAAGGTCGACGAGTTGAAGGACATCTGCCTTGCCGTCGACGCCGACACCGTCGTGTTCGAGAACGAACTGGCACCGGCCCAGCAGTACAACCTCGAGAAGGTGCTCGGCCGCACGGCGATCGACCGCACCGCGGTGATCCTCGACATCTTCGCCCAGAACGCGCACACGCTCGAAGGCAAGGCCCAGGTCGAACTCGCTCTGCTGCGCTACCGCCTGCCGCGGTTGCGCCGCGGCGCGACCGCCAAGTTGTCGCAACAGCGAGGCGGGGTCGGATCTCGATTCGGTTCCGGTGAGACGAAGCTCGAGGTCGATCGCCGGCGGATCATGCGGCGCATCACCAAGCTCGAGAGCGAGCTGAAGGGCCTGTCGGCAACACGCGACCTACAGCGCAAGAGCCGCAGCCGCAGCGGCCTCGCGTCGGTGACCATCGTCGGGTACACCAACGCCGGCAAGTCGACGCTGTTGAACTTCCTCACCCACGCAGGGGTGTTGGTCGAGGACCGGCTGTTCGCCACGCTCGACCCCACCACCCGCAGGCTCTCGCTTCCCGGTGGCGAGCCGGTATTGATCACCGACACGGTCGGCTTCGTGCGCAACCTTCCGCATGGCCTCGTCGAAGCATTCAAGAGCACGCTCGAGGTCGCCGGCCGCGGCGACTACCTCGTCCACGTCGTCGACTCCACCGCACCCGACCCGGAGGGTCAGATCACCGCGGTTCGCCAGGTCCTCGGCGAGATCGGCGCTGCGCACCTTCCCGAGCTGTTGGTCTTCAACAAGCGCGACGCCGCACCGGAGGTCGCCGCCGACCTCGTCAACCGCCACGAGGGCTCGGTGTCGGTCAGTGCGCTCAGCGGCGCCGGGATCGACGAGTTCCTCCAGGCGCTCAGCGACCGGCTTCGTGCGCTCAGCAAGATCGTCGAGTTGCTGATCCCGTACGACCGAGGCGACCTGTTGGCGGCGGTTCACCGCGAGGGCGAAGTGCTGACAACTCATCACGACGACGAGGGCGTTCGAGTGCGCGCCCGCCTCGCCGAGGCCTCGGCGGGTCGTTTGTCGGAGTTCGTCGTCGCTCCGGCCTGAGCCGCTACTGGTGACAGTGTGCGGCCATCGGGCAGGATGTCTGGTTCATGGCTGACTCTGCTGGTTTCGTTCCGCCGCCGTATCCCTACGATCGGCTCGATCGGCTGGCCCCGTTGGGCCGTGCGATGGATGGTGGGGTCGTCGATCTGTCGATCGGCACACCGTGCGATCCGCCGATCGACAGCGTCGTCGCAGCATTGTCGACGTCAAACTCCGAACGCGGCTACCCCCCGAGCATCGGGAGCGAACCGTTGCGGCAGGCTATTCGGGCGTGGCTCGAGCGCCGCTTCGACATCGACGTCCCGTTGGCGCAGGTTGCGGCGTGCATCGGCACCAAGGAACTGGTCGCGACGACACCTCAATACCTTCGGTTGCGCACGCCGTCGAAGGACACGGTGCTGTATCCGGCGGTTGCCTATCCGACATACGAGATGGGCGCGACGTTGTCGGGATGCCGCGGCGTGCCCGTGGCCTGCACCGCCGACGGCGCGCTCGACTTCGACTCGATCAGCCAGGCCGACGCTGCCAGGGCGCTGATGTTGTGGGTCAACAGCCCGTCGAACCCAACGGGGGCGTTGACCGACCTCGGCAAGGCAGCAGCATGGGGACGTCGTCACGACGTACCGGTGTTCAGCGACGAGTGCTACGCCGAGTTCATCTGGGATGCGCCGGCGAGCACCATCTTGCATCACGGTCTCGAAGGGGTGGTCGCAGTGCATTCGTTGTCGAAGCGATCGAACCTCGCCGGGGTTCGGGTCGGCTTCTACGCCGGCGACGCCGAGATCGTCGGCTACCTCAAAGAGGTTCGCAAACACGTCGGCATGCTGGTGCCCGGCCCTGCTCAAGCTGCTGCGACTGTCGCCCTCGGCGACGACGCGCACGTCGTGGTGCAACGTGATCGGTATCGGCGCCGCCTCGAACGGCTGGGCCAGGTGTTCGCATCGTGGGCAGGTGTCGATGTGCCGTTCCCCGCGGGCGGTTTCTATCTCTGGTTCGATGCCGGTGACGGGTGGGAGTTCACCGAGCGTTTGGCCCGCGAGGGCGGCGCACTCGTGAGCCCCGGCGATTTCTACGGCGCAGGCGGTGCACAGTACGTGCGTGCCGCCGTGGTACAACCTGATGATCGGATCGAGCTGGTCGCCAGGCGACTGGGGGTGTTGTGATGTCGTTTCAACCTCAATTTCCAACGGTCAGCCCACCTCCGCCTCCCCCCGTCCCGCAAAAGGGCAAACGGCGCAAGGGGTTGATCGTCTTGGGGCTCATCCTGCTCGTGGGCGGTCTGCTCGGCGGTGGTGCGGTTGCGACGAAGGGCATGTCGAACTACAAGGACGCCGTCAAATCGATGGCCCGTGCGCCGGTCGGCTGCACCACAACACTCGTGTTCGACAAGCCGGCCAACTTCACGATCTACGCCGAGACCAAGGGCAAACTGGGTCAGTTGAACGGCGACTGCCACGCCAACGGCACCGACTACACCCATGCGGGTGACAAGCTGCCCAAGTTCGCATTGACGCTCGTCGACAGCAAGGGTGCCACCTTGGATCTGCAGCGCGGGGTAAGTGCTTCGTACGATGTTGGCGGATATGTCGGCACCGCGGTGCGTACGGTCAAGATCACTTCGGCCGGGACCTACCGTCTCGACGTCGAGTCCGACGACACCGATTTTGCGATCGCAATCGGCAAGAACCCGAAGGACGACAGTGAACTGCTGACGATCATCGGTGGATCGGTCGCACTGGGCGGGTTGGTGATCGGAGTGCTGTTGTTGTTGCTCGGATTGCGGCGCCGCCGACCGCCGCCGGCTGCGGCCAACACGTACTACACCACCGGCCCGACGCCCGGGTGGTCTCCCGGGCCGTACGGCGGCCCGCCGCCGAACGCCCCACCGGGCCCGCCTGCGACGTATCCGGGCTCTCCGGGGCCGCCACCCGCACCAGTGCCGCAGACGGTTCAATATCCCGGCCAGCCTCCGATCTGGGTGCCCGAGCAGCCCGCCATCCCGAGTTTCGCCCCGCCGACGTTCGCACCGCCGGCACCACCGGCACCGAACCCCGAGCCCGTGTCGCCGCCCCACGTGCAACCCGACCCCGGGCCTCGCCTGCCACCGGCGTCCTCGGGAGGCGGTTGGGCACCGCTCCCCGACGACGAGCACCCGCCCGGCGACAACTAGCGCGGCGGGAGGCCGTGGCCGCTACAGACGGCGCATGACGGTGACCACCCGGCCGAACACCTGCACTTGATCGGCATCGAACACGAGCGGCTTCAAGCGCGCATTGGCAGGGATGAGGGTGATGGTCGAGCCCTTGCGCTGGAACGTCTTGACCGTTGCCTCTTCGCCCGGGATGCCGGCGATGACGATCTCGCCATTGACCGCCGTCTCCTGAGCGCGGGCGACGACGAAGTCGCCGTCCATGATGCCGACGTCGATCATCGAGTCGCCGCGGACCCGCAACATGAACAGCTCACCCGTGCCCGTGAAGTCTTCCGGTAGCGGGAACAGTTCTTCGACGTTCTCCTGAGCGAGCACATCGGTACCGGCGGCGACATCGCCGACGAGCGGAACGTGGCGCACCGGACGACGCTCGATCGCCGCACCCGAGGACGGATCGAAGCGCACCTCGATGGCGCGGGGCTTCGTCGGGTCCCGCTTGAGGAACCCCATCCGCTGCAGCGAAGCCAGGTGGCTGTGCACTGTCGACGGGGAGGTGAGGCCGACGGCCTCACCTATTTCACGCACGCTGGGCGGATAACCGCGTTCGCGCATGCTGGTCTCGATCATGTCGAGGATCCCTCGTTGGCGGGCCGTCAGTGTTTCGGACATCGGCACAGCGTACGCGCGTTCGTGCCGCAGGTCAAACATTCGTTCGTGAAACAAATGTTCGACTGGAGGTTGACGTCGAACGGTTGTTCGTGGCATGCTTCGAACAACCGTTCGGGCAACGTGTGTTCGATCGGTCCCGAGTTCATACACGAGGGGAGTATCCGCCATGGCCATCGCAGTCGTCATTCCAGGGCAATTCGAAGATTCCCGCTCTGCCGCACACATCTACGCCCGTCGGCGGTTGATGGCGCTGCTCACCCTCCTCGCGATCGTGCTGGTGCTGCTCGTCGGCGCCGG
>JBDTYA010000300.1:0-13421 GCA_040005915.1 Ilumatobacteraceae bacterium | reverse complement strand
TGATGGCGCTGCTCACCCTCCTCGCGATCGTGCTGGTGCTGCTCGTCGGCGCCGGTCATGTTGTGGCGAATCGTGGGGGCGCTCCTGCCTCCGCCTCCATGATTCGCCCTGCAACCGCAACAGGCGGCGCGACCGTCGCTGCCGCAGGCGCCTCGAAGCTCTATGTCGTGCACGCCGGCGACACGATGTGGTCCATCGCCCGGAGACTCCACGGCAACGCCTCGCTCGCCGGCTACCTCGACCAGCTCATCGACATCAACGGGGGTACCGAAATTCAGGTCTCCCAGGCGCTCACGCTTCCGTAACTCCACTAGCCTCGGGCGGCAGTGCGCTGCCCGAAATGCCATACCGACGACACCAAGGTCATCGATTCGCGCGAGGCCGAAGAGGGCACGTCGATACGTCGCCGCCGGCTCTGTGCCAGCTGCCATCATCGCTTCACGACCTACGAGCGTCTCGAGGAGGTGGCGCTCGTCGTTGTCAAGAGCCATGGTGCGCGCGAGCCGTTCGACCGGTCGAAGATCGTCGCCGGGATCGCCGCAGCGTCCAAGGGTCGACCCGTCACGGCCGAGCAGATCGAGCAGCTCAGCATCGATCTCGAGGACCACTCACGACTGCAGGGCAACGAGATCACCACCGCCGAGCTCGGCCTCGAAGTGCTCGAGCGGTTGCGCTCACTCGATGTCGTCGCATACATGCGCTACGCCAGCGTCTACAAGAACTTCGATGCCGCCGCAGACTTCCAACGCGAGCTCGTCCTGCTGACGAAGCTCGAGAGCAGCTGACCCATCGCGCTCAACCTTCGAACTTTGTCGCTGTCGAGTCGTTCAACGACGTGCCGGCGACAAAGTTTCGGCGAGGAGCCGAGGCTACCGGCGGCAGGTCAGCGGACCCTGAGGTAGCGGGTGAACAGGAAGCCGTCGTCCTCGAGCAGGTGGGCGAGCCGCATCTGACGCGACAGCTGCACCGAACCGCTCGTCACCCGCGGGCCGTCCCCTCCGGCGAGTTGCGGGGAGATGGTGAGGTTGATCTCGTCGATCACGTCGGCGGCCGACAACGCCCCGTTCAACAGGGCGCCGCCCTCGGCCTGCACGAATTCGGCGTCGAGTTGGCCCAGCGCGGCCGCCAGGTCGACGCCGCCGACGCCGGCGCGCACGCTGTCGACCGGCGTCGGCGGGGCATCGTCGGGAAGGATCAGGAAGCCGGCGCCACTGGCGAACAGGGAACTGGAGACGTCGACGTCGCCGCTGCGGCTCACCACACCGACTCGTTGCCCGGGCTTGCGTGGCGGCCCGTATCCCTCGATGCGCACGGTCGCCGCACCGACGATCAACACGTCGGCGAGGTCGCGCAACGTCAGCAACACCTCCTGGTCGGTCTTGCTCGACAGGCCGCGCGAGTTGCTGTCGATGACCGTCGAGCCGTCGATGCTCGCCACCATGCAGACCCCCACCCACGGCCGGTCGAGCGGTCGAGGACGCTCGACGTCGTAGGCCTCACGCACCGTGATGTGATCCGTCGGAACCTCGAACAGCCGGCGCATCGCCGCGATGATAGGCCGGTGTCGCCGATCGACCGAAGATTGCAGTGTTATCGGCTCGGGTGCGACGACCACCTGTGGATATCTGTGGACAAACACTGCCTGTTCACCTTCTGTCCCCAGTGAATTCAGTACAAATTCAGTGGTTGTACCCCTTCCTCCCCACAGGCAGGAGGCTTTAACGTTCACGCCCGTAGCTAGCTGCGGTGTGAGGCGCGGATGGGCAGTCACTGTCCGATCGATTCGGACCTTGCTGCGGGGTAGGGAGACTCTAAACCTGCGACCTCACACCGCTGCTGGCTTTCAGGCGAGAAAGATTCACGACGAATCTTTCTCGCCGATTGTCACCGATAACATTGACACGGGTGTAACTACAGTGCTGTAATCTCACAACCGCTTGTGGTGGGTGCAGGCCAGGGGACGCCTCCGCCACCACATCTTGTGGTCGTCCCTCACAATCGATACCGTCTCTTCTACTCCCAAAGGAGCTCCACATGTCACTGGCGCCGGAACGTCTGGCCATCGGGATCACCCGTCATTTCACGTCGACGGGCAAGCGTCCATACGACCAGGTGCAGTGGGAGCGCCGTGATTCGCGAATCAGCAACTGGAAGGACGGAACGGTTGCGTTCGAGCAACCCGGCGTCGAGTTTCCTGTCACCTGGTCGCTGAACGCCACCAACATCGTCGCCCAGAAGTACTTCCGCGGCACGCTGGGCACTCCGCAGCGAGAGTCGTCGCTGCGCCAGGTCATCGACCGCGTCGCCGACACGATTTCCACGTGGGGGGTCGAGGGCGGTTACTTCGTCAACCCGCACGAGGTCGAGGCGTTCAACGAGGAGTTGAAGTACATCCTCGTGACCCAGCGCGCTGCGTTCAACAGCCCGGTGTGGTTCAACATCGGTGTCAAGGGCGTGCCGCAGCAGGCCAGCGCGTGCTTCATCCTCGCCGTCGAAGACACGATGGACGGCATCCTCAACTGGTACCGCGAGGAGGGTGTGATCTTCAAGGGTGGCTCGGGGTCGGGCATCAACCTGTCGAACATCCGCTCCAGCTACGAACTGCTCAACGGCGGCGGTACCGCCAGTGGTCCGGTCAGCTTCATGCGCGGCGCCGACGCATCGGCGGGCACGATCAAGAGCGGTGGCAAGACCCGTCGTGCGGCGAAGATGGTCATCCTCAACGTCGATCACCCCGACATCGAAGAGTTCGTGTGGTGCAAGGCCAAGGAGGAGCGCAAGGCGCGGGTGCTGCGGGACTCGGGCTTCGACATGGATCTCGATGGCTCCGACAGCTTCAGCATCCAGTACCAGAACGCCAACAACTCGGTGCGCGTCAGCGACGAGTTCATGCATGCCGTCATCGACGACACCGAGTGGAACCTGTACGCGGTGAAGGACGGTTCAGTGGTCCGCACCGTGCGTGCCCGCGACCTGTGGCGCGAACTTGCCACCGCATCGTGGGAATGCGCCGATCCCGGCCTGCAGTTCGACACCACGATCAACAAGTGGCACACCGCTCATGCGACGGGCCGCATCAACGGGTCGAATCCGTGCAGCGAGTACATGCACCTCGACAACTCGGCCTGCAATCTCGCTTCGATCAACCTGTTGCACTACCTCGACGAGGACGGCAACTTCGACGTCGAGGGGTACATGCACACGATCGAGGTCATCTTCACCGCCCAGGAGATCCTCGTCGGCCGCGCCGACTATCCGACCGAGAAGATCGGCGAGACCAGCCGCAACTTCCGCCAGCTCGGCATCGGCTACGCCAACCTCGGCGCACTGCTGATGGCGCTCGGTCTGCCCTACGACTCGGTCGAGGGTCGGGCCTGGGCGGCCGCGCTCACCTCGCTGATGACCGGGCACTCCTATGCCACCAGTGCCCGCACCGCCAGTCGCATGGGCGCGTTCGCCGGCTTCGCCGAGAACGAGCGGCACATGCTCAACGTCCTGCGTATGCATCGTGATGCCAGCTACGAGATCGAGGGCGGCGACGATGTGCCGGCCGAGGTCATGGCCGCCGGCCAGCACGCATGGGAGGTCGCGGTGCGTGACGGTGAGGAGTACGGGGTGCGCAACAGCCAGGCCTCGGTGCTGGCGCCTACCGGCACCATCGGGTTGATGATGGACTGCGACACGACCGGCATCGAGCCCGACCTCGGCCTGGTGAAGTTCAAGAAGCTCGTCGGTGGTGGCAACATGCAGATCGTCAACCAGACGGTGCCGCGTGCTCTGCGCAAGCTCGGGTACACCGCCGAGCAGATCGATTCGATCGTCGGGTACATCGACCGCGAGAAGACCATCCTCGGCGCGCCGCACCTCGCCGCCGAACACGTGCCGGTGTTCGCCTGCTCGATGGGCGACAACACGATCCACTACGAGGGTCACGTGCGGATGATGGGCGCCACCCAGCCGTTCCTGTCGGGTGCCATCTCCAAGACCGTCAACATGCCCGAGGAAGCAACGATCGAAGACATCGAGGCGCTGCACCAGTTGTCGTGGGAGCTCGGCCTGAAGGCCGTCGCCGTGTACCGCGACAACTGCAAGGTCGGCCAGCCGTTGTCGACCGGCAAGAAGGACGGCGAGGGTGTCGACACCCCGACGTCGATGGCCTCACAGACCGTCGAGCGAATCGTCGAGCGCGTGGTCCATCAGCCGATCCGCCAGAAGCTGCCGCGCACCCGCAACGCCCGCACCTTCGAATTCCGGGTGGCCGACTGCAAGGGCTTCGCCAACATCGGCGAGTACGCCGACGGCCGCCCCGGCGAGATCTTCCTCACCGTCTCCAAGCAGGGCTCCACGCTCAGCGGCATCATGGATGCCTTCGCCAAGAGCATCAGCTACGGCCTGCAGTACGGCGTGCCGATGCGAGCCTTCGTCGAAGCGTTCACCAACATGCGCTTCGAACCGGCGGGCATGACCGACGATCCCGACATCCGCTTCGCCTCGTCGATCATGGACTACCTGTTCCGCCGCCTGGCGCTCGAGTACTTGACCTATGACGAGCGGGCCGAACTGGGGATCTTCTCGATCGACGAGCGCCTCCAGCCGACGCTGCCGGGCGTCGAGGAGAGTGCGATCGAGACCCGCACGGGCAGCGAGATCGCCGCTGATCCGAAGAGCGTCCCGTCGGCCGACGAGTTCATCGCCCAACTCGACCTCGGTCTGGCATCGAAGGCGCCCAACAACGACATCACCAACCCAGGTGGGATCGTTCGCCCCAACGCTGCGGCACCGAAGGTTCGCCAGAGCGACGCCCCGATGTGCATGCAGTGCGGTGTGCAGATGATCCGGGCCGGGTCATGCCACGCCTGCCCGAGCTGTGGCTCGACAAGCGGATGCAGCTGATCCGCCTCCATCCCGGGCCGGGCGGTCGGCTGCGGACCGGGTTGTTCGTCGTGTTCGTCGACGAACTTGCCGATCGGGCTGCGGCCTGGCCGCGTGCCTCCGAGGGATCAGGACTCAGCGCCGGGTTCGATGACCGGGCCGAAGCAAGTCAGTCGAACGCAGCCCTGGCACACGCGGTCTGATCGAACCGACGGGTCGGTTCGACCTGTCAGTGGCCGTCGTGGCTGTCGTGGCCGGGGATCACGTGCTCGATCGCGTCGTGAATCCGTTGGCCGATCGTGCGGTCCTTGCCTTCCACATCGCCGTCCGGATGTTCGTGCTCTTCGCCGACCTTCTGCCTCGCATCGAGCCGAGCGTCGTCGGCGTTCCTGATCTCGTACCCGTCGTTGGCGGGATCGTTCGAGACTGGGCCAGGGGTGGAATCGGACACGATGGGCTCCTCGGTTCGGATGACGTGTTGTACCCGCGACGTGGCCTCCTCAAACGACATGCAGCTCGACGGACCACGAACAGGCTTGGACGAGCGAAGATACAGTCGACGCATGACCGTCGAGCCCGATGACCAACGGCCTGCGCACGACGCCGACCTCGTCGCCTCTCTCGCCGCGCTGCGGGCAGACCTCGAGACCCGTGCCGGCATTCTCCGAGCAGGTGCAAACGTGCCGAGCGGTGGCATCTCCTTCGGGAAGCGGGTCGGCGAAGGCACGAGCATTGCGATCGAGCGCTTTGCCGACGTGGCGATCCACGATCAGATCATTCACCAACTTGCCTCAGTCGATCGCGCCCTGGAGCGAGTTGCCGACGGCACCTACGGGATCTGCGAGGTCTGCGGCACACCCATCGCTGCCGAACGGCTCGAAGCCATCCCCTGGGCGGCGAGCTGCGTGGCGTGCGCGTAGCGAGCCGCTGCACCGCGCATCGGTACATTCCGCGGGCGCGCCGGGAGCGTGTCGTAGGGTTTCGTCGATGCGCACACTCCGTCACTCACTCGTCGTTGTCACTGTCGTCTGCTGCGCTCTCGGCGCATGCAGCAGCGACGCCAAGCCTGCCGGCGCGAATACGCCGACCAACTCCGGGTCATCCGTTGCTGCAGCCGCCAACCTCGACTGCACGGCGTTGAAGACCAGTGCTGCCGACATCATCATCAACTGGCAGGTGGTCATCGGGCTCAGCGATGCACCGACGACCGAGTGGCCCAAGATCCCGATCGGCACGATCACCCAGTTCGGCGATCAACTGGCGGCCCTCACTGCGGCGCTGGGCAACGACGCCAACGCAGCCGCGTCGTTGGCGTTCATGTCGGGAGCCAACGACATCGTCAAGCGCGGAATGGGCGGTGACCCGGCGGCCCAGGCCGATCTCGCCGCGTACATGGGCACCGACCTCGGCGCGAACGTCAGCAAGCAGATTCCCATCTCCGTCGCCTTTCAGAACCTCGGCTGCGAATAACTCGATGCTCGAACTCAGCGTTGAACTGATCGCAATGTTGAAGTCGGTCGATACTCCGACGGTCTGCAATGCCCTCGAGATCCTGGCGCCCGAACGGCGCGGCTACGGATTCACGACCAAGCCGCTGGTGTGCACCCGGCCCGAGTTGGGGCCCCTCGTCGCGATCGCCCGCACAGCGACCATCCGTGCCGCTCATCCCGCTGATCCCGACACCGATCAGGCCTACGCCCGCGATGCCTACTACGCATACATCGACGCTGGTCCGAAGCCGAGCGTCATCGTCATGCAGGACCTCGACGAAGAGCGCGGATATGGCTCGTTCTGGGGCGAGGTCAACAGCAACATCCACAAGGGCCTGGGCTGCGAGGCGGTGATCACCAACGGCAGCGTCCGCGACCTGCCCGACATCGCCGCCGGGTTTCAGATGCTGGCAGACCGAGTCGGCCCGTCACACGCGTTCGTGCACGTCGTCGATTTCTCGCGACCCGTCACCGTCGCCGGTATGCGGGTCTCCGACGGCGATCTGATTCATGCCGATCAGCATGGTGCGGTCGTGATCCCACACGACGTCTGCGGCCGGATCCGGGAGGCTGCCGACCTGATCATCAAGCGCGAGCGGGTAGTGATCAGCGCCGCGCAGAAGCCCGGTTTCGACGCCGAGGCGCTGCGCAGCGCACAACGCGAGGCCGGCCAGATCTGATCCGCCTGATGACGGAGGCCTCTGTTCACGACGTCGTCGAGTTGCCACAGTGGAGGCGTGAGTTCGCAACAACTGCCCGCAGTCGACTGCGACGCGCGCCACGTGGCCGGGCGGGTCCTCGTCGGGTTCCGGACGGCTGGAGGGTTCGATGCCGCCCTCGATTGGGCGACGATCGAAGCTGCTGCCCGCTGTTCCCGCCTGCAGGTCGTTGATTCGCCGACGATGCTGGTCGACGAGGCCGACGGCGCGGACCTGCTGGTGTTGGCAGTCTCGCCATCCGAATCGGCACGCCTTGTCCTCCTCGGATCGCTCGCCCGCAAAGCTGCGCGGCGCAGCCCGTGTCCGGTCGTGATCGTGCGAGGGTCTCGACCCTCGGCGATTCGCCGCATCGTCGTCGGTGTCGACGGGTCGAGCGCGGCCGCAGCTGCGATCGACTGGGCGTGCGACGAGGCCTGCCTCCATCGGGCGAGCGTGCAGGTGATCCACAGCCGGGAGCGAGACGTCGGCCGGGCGGAGGCGGGGTGCCTGCTGGACTTGGCGGTGAACGAATGTCGCCATCGCACGAACGGCATCGTGACGGGCGTGCTGACCGAAGGAGCGCCCGCCGATGCGTTGATCGCGGCGAGCGTCGACGCCGACATCGTCGCTGTCGGGTCGCGTGGACGGAGCGGTTTCAGGACCCGCCTCTTCGGCTCGGTCGCGTTGTCGGTCGCGGAGGGTGCAGACTGTCCCGTGGCGGTCACCCACCCGCAACCGAGACTTGACTGAACGTGACCGATCAACCCTCCCGATCCCTCGTCGAAGCATCGCCGGCCTCGAGCGTGCTCGATCACATCGGTACCGGCACCGACATCATCGTTCCGCTCGCCAATGGCGAGCCCGTGACCCTGCTCGACGCCATCGAACACGAGGCTGGGTCGTTGACAGACGTGCGTGTTCACCAGATGCACGTGCTGCATGATCGGCCGTACCTGCACGCCGCGTTCGGCGATCGATTGCGGCACGTGTCGTACTTCCTGTCGCACGTCACCCGACCGTGCTTCCAGGCGGGAACGATCGACCTCGTCCCCAACAATTTCTCCGAGATGAGGGCGATCCTGAAGGGCGCCACGCACGATCCGCTCGTGTTGGCGAGTGCCTCGCCCCCCGACAGGCATGGCTACTTCAGCCTCGGGTTGAACGCCGACTACGTCGCCTCCTTCATCGGTCGAGCGCGCTTCTTCCTCGAAGCGAACACGCAGATGCCGAGGACGTTCGGGCGCAATCAGATGCATGTCAGCCAGGTCGCCGGCTGGTGCGAAGCCGACTACCCACTGGTCGAGGTGTCCCCGGCCGCAGTCGGCGAATCCGACCGACGGATCGCCGCGCTGGTCGCCGAACGGATCCCGAACGGATCGACGATCCAGGTCGGCATCGGCGGGATCCCGAACGCGATCCTGTCGACCTGCGCCGGGCACAGCGACCTCGGGATCCACACCGAGTTGATCTCCGACGGCGTGATGGACCTCGTCGACAGCGGGGTGGTGACCGGAGTGTCCAAGCAACTGAACCGGACCAAGACGGTCGGTACGTTCGCGTTGGGAACGCAGCGGCTGTACGACTTCCTGCACGAGAACACCGCAGTCGAGTTGTGGCCGGTGAGGTATGTCAACGATCCGCGCGTGATCGCCCAGGAGGCCAATTTCGTGTCGATCAACGCCACGATCTCGGTCGATCTGTTGGGACAGTGCGCATCGGAGACGGTGGCGGGCAAGTACTACTCGTCGAGTGGCGGGCAGGCCGATTTCGCACGCGGCGCGATGTACTCATCAGGCGGGCAGGGATTCGTCGTACTGCACTCAACTGCCAAGGCCGGCACGATCTCCAAGATCGTCCCCCAACTGTCGGCCGGCGACGTCGTGACAACCATGAAGAACACGGTCGACAAGGTCGTCACCGAGTGGGGCGTTGCCGAGCTGCGCGGCCGATCGATCCGCAGTCGTGCCACGGCCCTGATCGGGATCGCCCATCCCGACCATCGCGATCAACTTCGTGCATCGGCCCACAGGCTCGGATATGCGTGACGTGTGACCGAGGGCCCTGGTCGCTCGCGGTGCACAGGCAGATCATGGGGGCATGCAAGCGCTTCTCGCCAACGGTCGTGCGGTGGAGATCGCCCAGGCATGCCCAGACGACTTCGACCGCGTACGCGTGTTCTACGAGCAGCTCAGCGACAGCTCGACCTACTTCAGGTTCTTCGGGATCCGACGACGCCTGCCAACAGCAGAGCTGCAGAGCGTGGTTGCCCAGGACGTGCCCCATCACGTCACACTCCTGGCGTCGACCGACGGGGAGCTGATCGGCATCGGTGAGTTCATCGTCGGCAGCAACCTCGACGAAGCCGATGTCGCATTCGCAGTCGCCGACGACCACCACAGGGAAGGCATCGCCACGCTGCTGCTCGAACGCCTGGCGGTGATCGGTCGCCGTTACGGCCTCAAGCGCTTCGTCGCCCAGACACTTCCCGCCAATCGCGACATGTTGCTGGTGTTCCGGACGGTGGGTCTCACCGAGGAGGCCCACTTCGACGGCGGCGTGGTCGAGATCACTCTCGACCTGACGACCCTGGATCGGCTCGAGGTCGAAGCCGAGATGCGCTATCGACATGCAGTTTCGATGGGACCCCAGGCGACGCCGGATGTGCCTAGCGTATGGGCGTGGCCACCACGATAGAAGAACACGTGCGGACAATCTGCTTGGCGTTTCCGGACGTCATCGAGAAGGTCAGTCATGGTTCGCCGTCGTTCTTCGTGAAGAAGCAGTTCGTGATGGTGTGGCCCGCAGGTCATCACGACCATCACTTCCCACACATGTGGTGCGCGGCACCGGCCGGCGCACAGGCCGATCTGGTCGAGACCGAGCCCGCACGCTTCTTCCGGCCGCCGTACGTGGGCGCTCGCGGCTGGCTCGGCGTGCGGCTGGACCGACAGGTCGACTGGGACGAGATCGCCGTCGTCTGCGAGGACGCCTACCGCGCGGTTGCACCGAGGAAACTGATCGCCACGCTCGACGCGAGCCGGTGATCGGCCACAGTCGGGTTCAGTCGGGTTCGGCGAGATCGCCGTCTTCGTCGATGCGTTCGAGCAGGTCACTGTCGACCAGCACGTCGGGCTCGACAAGCCGAAGCGGCTGGTCAGGGTCGTCCGCCACCTCGGGGACCTCGCGCCCGACACGCTCGGCGAACGACTCGTCGGTGACGTCGGCGTCGGCGAACGGCAGGCCGACTGGCTGATCCGGGGCGTCGCCGAACGCACCCACCTCGTCGCTGGTCACTGCATCGGTGCCGACCATGTCCTCGTCGACGCTCTCGGCGCCACTCTGCTCATCGCTCATGCCCGCATTCCTACCCGGGAAACGCACCCTTCACACGTCGCTCCTCGCTCCGCTATCAGTCGGCCGCCCGGCGATCTGGCAACCTGGGGCGATGGAACACATCGAGGGGCGGATCGCCGTGGTCACCGGGGGTGGCTCGGGTATGGGCCGGGAACTGGCTCGCCAACTGGTGGCGCTGGGATGCCATGTGGCGACATGCGACGTGTCGGACGAGAACCTCGGCGAGACCAAGGAGCTGTGCGAGGCCGACGCAGCGCGCGGCACGCGGATCACGACCTGTGTGGCCGACGTCTCCGATGAGGCGGCGTTGCAGGTGTTCGCCGAGGCGGTCGCTGCCGAGCACGACACCGATCACATCAACCTGCTGTTCAACAACGCCGGCATCGGCGGGGGTGGCAGTTTCGTGCTCGACGATCGAGCAGATTGGGAGACCACGTTCAACATCTGTTGGGGCGGCGTGTACCTCGGCACTCGCACATTCATGCCGATGCTGCTCGCCAGCGACGAAGGGCACGTGGTCAACACGAGCAGCGTCAACGGGTTCTGGGCCTCGCTCGGCCTGGGGATCGCACACACTGCCTACAGCGCAGCGAAGTTCGCGGTGAAGGGGTTCACCGAGGCGTTGATCACCGATTTCCGCCTCAACGCGCCGCACCTGCGCGCGTCAGTCGTGATGCCGGGCCACATCGGTACGTCGATCGTGATCAACTCAGGCAAGGTGTTGGGACGTGAGCCGAAGGAGATGACCGCCGATCAGGTCGCCGAGCTACGCGCCCGGATCGCCCGCGGTGGGATCGACCTGTCCGGCGCGAGCGACGACGACATCCGCCTCGGGATGCAGTTGCGAGGCGAGATGTTCCGCGACAACGCGCCGATGTCGGCTGCCGAGGCGGCAACGGTGATCCTCGCCGGCGTCCGCGCCAACGAGTGGCGAATTCTCGTCGGCGACGACGCCTTCGCTCTCGACGAGTTGGTGCGCTCGAGGCCTCGTGAGGCGTACGAGGACTCGTTCATCGACATCCTGAAAGCACGACAGATCTTCAGTTTCGGCCAGTGACGGTGTAGCGATGTTGTACGGCGACCTCGTTGCCGCCTCACAGCGAACAGCGGCGACGTCGAGGCGATCGGAGAAGGTTGCGGCACTCGCCGAGCTGCTGCGCGCTACACCGCCCGACGAGGTGGAGGCTGCGATCGGACTGTTGATCGGTGATCCGCGCCAGGGACGCCTCGGCGTCGGCTGGGTCACGATGTCGAACCTGCAGGTCGCGCCGGCACTCGAATCGTCACTGACCATTCGCGACGTCGACGACGCGCTGAGCCGTGTCGCGACAATCGCCGGGGTTGGTTCTCAGGGCGACCGCATGCGCGTGATGAGCGACCTCTGGTCGGCAGCGACGGCACCCGAGCAGAACCACCTGCATCGCGTGCTGACCGGCGAGCTGCGTCAAGGCGCCAACGAGGGCGTCGTCGCCGACGGTGTCGCCAAGGCCAGCGGCCAGCCGATCGCTGCTGTACGCCGAGCGGCGATGTTGTTGGGCAACCTCGGCGCGGCTGCGCGCCGGGCGTTGACCGGCGAGTCGCTCGATGTCGGCCTCAGCCCGCTCACAGCCGTCCAGCCGATGCTGGCCGGCACGTCGGCGTCCGTCACCGATGCCCTGGCGGAGATCGGCCTCGCCAGCGTGGAATGGAAGCTCGACGGCATTCGCGTTCAAGCCCACAAACAGGGCGACGAGGTGCGCCTGTTCAGCCGCGGTCTCAACGACATCACCGCCGGCCTGCCCGGCGTGGTCGACCTGGTCAGGACGGTGCCGGCACGATCGATCGTGCTCGACGGCGAGGCGCTCGGCATCGACGACGACGGCAAGCCGCTGATCTTCCAGGAGACGATGAGCGGACTGGCGGCGACGGGGGCGTACTTCTTCGATGTCCTGCATGTCGACGACGCCTCGCTGATCGATGATCCATTGCGTAGCCGTCGCGTAGTGCTGGAGTCGCTGCTGCCGGCCACAGCGAGGCTGCCATCGATCGTCACCGCAGACGCGCACGCGGCCGAGGCATTCGCGGCAAACGCCGTCGCCACCGGCCACGAGGGGGTGATGGTCAAGGCGATCGAATCGGCGTACGAGGCCGGGCGGCGCGGCACGGGGTGGCGCAAGGTCAAGCCGGTGCACACCCTCGATCTCGTCGTACTGGCGGCCGAGTGGGGTCACGGCAGGCGCGTCGGCTGGCTGAGCAACCTTCATCTAGGCGCGCGCGGCGCTGACGGTTTCGTGATGGTCGGCAAGACGTTCAAGGGCATGACCGACGAACTGTTGCGTTGGCAGACTGCGGAGCTACAACGACGCGCCATCGCCACTGAGGGTCATACCGTGCACGTGCGGCCGGAGTTGGTGGTCGAGATCGCGCTCGACGGTGTGCAGCGCTCGACGCGCTACCCCGGCGGTGTCGCCTTGCGGTTCGCTCGGGTGCGCGGGTACCGCCCCGAGAAGTCGCCGCGCGAGGCCGACACGATCGAGCGTGTGCAGGGGATGCTCGGCGGCGGTCACTGACGGTCGTCGGTGGTCGTCGCGGGTATCGTCGCAGTCGCCATGGCGACCTTGCGCTTCAACTTCGGCACCATGGGCTCTGGCAAGAGCACCATGGCCCTACAGATCCATCACAACCTCGCCAGCCGGCAGCTCTACGGATTGTTGCTGACGAAGCTCGACCGCGAGGGCGCGCAGGTGACGAGCCGACTTGGCGTGGCCGCCGAAGCGGTGGAGGTCGTCACCGAACTCGATCTGTACAAGTTGGCGGTAGATCATTGGCCGATCCACTACATGGTCTGCGACGAGGTGCAGTTCTACACCGTCCAGCAATGCGACCAGTTGGGCAGGGCCGTCGACGATCTCGGTGTCGATGTCTTCGCGTTCGGCCTCATCACCGACTTCCGCGGCCAGCTGTTCGACGGTACGAAGCGGATGCTCGAGATCGCCGACGAACGCGTGCCGATGCAGGTCGAGGCGCG
>JBDTYA010000299.1:0-31342 GCA_040005915.1 Ilumatobacteraceae bacterium | reverse complement strand
TCCTGATCGAGAAGAGCATCGCCGGTTGGAAGGAGTACGAGCTCGAGGTCATGCGTGACTGCGCCGACAACTGCGTCATCATCTGCTCGATCGAGAACGTCGACCCCATGGGCGTTCACACCGGCGACTCGATCACAGTTGCGCCGGCGCAGACACTCAGCGATGTCGAGTACCAACAGATGCGCGACGCGGCGTTCGCCTGCATCCGTCGCGTCGGTGTCGAGACGGGCGGCAGCAACGTGCAGTTCGCGGTCGATCCGCACACCGGCGAACAGGTCGTCATCGAGATGAATCCACGCGTGTCGAGGTCGTCGGCATTGGCATCGAAGGCCACCGGATTCCCCATCGCCAAGATCGCTGCCAAGCTCGCCGTCGGCTACCGGCTCGACGAGATCGAGAACGACATCACGGCCACCGCGTCGAGCTCCACACCGGCCAGCTTCGAGCCCAGCATCGACTACGTGGTCACCAAGATCCCGCGGTGGGCGTTCGAGAAGCTGCCGGGCTCGTCGGGGATCCTCGGCACCCAGATGCAATCGGTCGGCGAGGTGATGTCGATCGGGAGGACGTTCGCCGAGAGCCTGCAGAAGGGCCTGCGATCGTTGGAGCAGGGGCGACTCGGTCTCGGCTGCGACCCTGCGGAAGCCGAACTGGCCGACCTCGGCGACGAATCGCTGTTGAAGATGATCGGCACACCGACACCCGATCGCATCTTCCAGATCGGTGAGTTGTTGCGGCGCGGCGTGTCGATCGAAGCGATCCACGGCGCGTGCAGGATCGACCCGTGGTTCCTCGACCAGATGCTGCAGATCGTCGAGGAGCGCGCCGCGCTGGCCGGCATGGAGCACGACGACCTCACCCCCAGGCAGTGGCGACGAGCCAAGCAGATGGGCTTCAGCGACGGGCAGTTGGCGCATCTCTGGGGCAGCGATGAGTTGACGATCCGTGCGCTGCGGGAGACCGCGGGAGTCATCCCGACCTACAAGACGGTCGACACCTGCGCCGCCGAGTTCGCCGCCGAGACGCCGTACCACTACTCGACGTACGAGGACGAGAACGAAGTGCGTTCGTCGGATCGGCCGCGCGTCGTCATCCTCGGCAGCGGACCCAACCGGATCGGTCAGGGCATCGAGTTCGACTACTGCTGCGTGCATGCATCCTTCGCACTGCGCGAGGCCGGCTACGAGACAGTGATGATCAACTGCAACCCCGAGACGGTCAGCACCGATTACGACACCAGCGACCGGTTGTACTTCGAACCGTTGACGCGCGAAGACGTGCTCAACGTGATCGCTGCCGAGACCGTCGCCAGCGGTGGCACGCCGCCGAGGGTGATCGTCTCGCTCGGCGGTCAGACGCCGCTGAAGCTTTCGGGCATGCTGCCGCAGGAACTGATCGCCGGCACATCGCCCGGTTCGATCGACGCCGCGGAGGACCGCGAGAAGTGGAATGCGCTGTGCCGCACTCTGCGCATACCGCAACCACCGGGCGACACCGCGGTCGACCTCGGACAGGCGCTGCGCATCGTCGACGACATCGGCTTCCCCGTACTGGTCCGGCCGAGCTACGTGCTCGGCGGCAGGGCGATGCAGATCGTCCACGACCGCGACCACCTGGCGCGGGCGATGGCCGAACTGGCCGGATTCGGTTCACTCGGCCGCGAAGGCGGTCTGTCGGCCGAGCGCCCGGTGTTGATCGACCGCTTCCTGGAAGACGCCACCGAAGTCGATGTCGATGCGATTCGCGATCACACCGGCGAGGTGTTGATCGGCGGTGTGATGGAGCACGTCGAGGAAGCCGGCGTGCACAGTGGCGACTCGGCTTGCGCGATCCCGCCGCAGACACTGCCCCCGTGGGTCGTGGAGGTCATCGAGTCGTACACGTCGTCGATCGCCAGAGCACTCGACGTTCGAGGACTTATCAACGTTCAGTACGCGGTGCTCGGCACGACCGTCTACGTGATCGAGGCCAACCCTCGCGCCAGCCGAACCGTGCCATTTGTTGCAAAAGCAACAGGTGTGCCGTTGGCGAAGATCGCGAGCCGGGTGATGCTGGGCGCAACACTTGCCGAACTGCGCGCCGAGGGCATGTTGAAGCCTCCGTCCGCCAATGGCCACGTCTCGATCAAGGAAGCCGTGTTGCCATTCAATCGGTTCCCCGAGGTCGACCCGGCACTCGGCCCGGAGATGCGCTCGACCGGCGAAGTGATGGGCATCGACACCACGTTCGGTCTCGCGTTCTACAAGGCCGAACTCGCCGCCGGCACGGTGCTGCCCACCGAGGGCACCGTGTTCCTGTCGCTCGCCGACGGCGACAAGCCGGCCGGGATCGTCGTCGCTCGCCGGCTGCGCGAACTCGGGCTCGGCATCGCCGCGACAACCGGAACCGCCGACTACCTCGCCAGCTTCGGGGTCAGCGTCGACGCCGTCGTCGGCAAGATCTCCGACGGTCACGGCATCAACGCAGTCAACCTCATCGCCGGCGGCGACATCGCCTTCGTCGTCAACACCCCACAAGGCCAAGGCGGCGGGGCACGCAGCGACGGCGAGCAGATCCGCAAAGCGGCCATCACGCATCGGGTCAGCTCGGTGACCACCGTCGAAGCCGCTCTCGCCGCGGTGCAAGGCATGGCCGAACACGTCGGCCATGACCTCAGCGTCCGCTCGTTGCAGGAGTATCACCGCGTCTGATGGACCCCGAACACCGCTCCTCCTCGGCTCCTCGGCCTGTACGCCTCGCCGCCGGTGCTCTCCTGTGCGCAGCGCGGCAACCGACCACCGAGGCCTCCACCGCTCGACACGCCTTCACGTCGCCCGCCTCCGCAACTCGCCACACCCTCCGATCCTCGGCGTTTGGTCGTTGGGGACCCGTATCGGGTCCTGCGTCGCCAATCACGGCGTCCCGCACCTTCGATCGAGCAACATGAGCGTTGTTCTCCGGACCCGGGTCGGGTCGGTGGAGCTGCCGAATCCGGTGATGACCGCTTCGGGCACGGCGGGGCACGGGGCCGAGTTCCAGTCGTACTTCGACCTGTCGTCGATCGGCGCCCATGTCGTGAAGTCGTTGGCCGCCTTCGCTTGGAAAGGCAACCCGGCGCCGCGGGTCCATCCCGCTGGGGCAGGCATGATCAACGCCGTCGGCCTGCAGGGCCCGGGCGTGGCCGCCTGGTTGGCCGACGACCTCCCAGCGCTGGTCGAGACCAGAGCCAGGGTCGTGGCAAGCATCTGGGGTCGATCTGTCGCCGAATACCACGCCGCCGCCGAGCTCCTTTCCACGGCGCCGCCGCAGGTGGCCGCAGTGGAGGTCAACCTGTCGTGCCCGAACTTGGAGGGGCGCCGCGGCATCTTCGCCCACGATCCTCGACTGTCGGCAGAGGTGATCGAGGTGGCTGCGGTCTGCAATCGGCCGAGGTGGGCCAAACTCAGCGCCAACACCGACCGTGTCGTCGAGGTCGCCGCGGCCGTGCAAGAGGCCGGCGCAGAGGCGGTCACGCTGATCAACACCCTGCTCGGAATGGTCATCGACCCCATCGGTCGCCACCCGGTGCTCGGTGCCGGGGGAGGCGGATACAGCGGATTGCCCGTTCATCCCGTGGCCGTCAGGACCGTGTTCGACGTGCACGCGGCGCTCCCTGACCTGGCGATCGTCGGCGTCGGGGGAGTGTCGAGTGGATGGGATGCGGTGGAGTTGATGCTCGCCGGCGCGTCCGCGGTACAGGTCGGCACCGCCAACTTCGTCGATCCGAGGGCTCCAGCACGGGTGCTCGGCGAGCTCGAGGCATGGTGCACCGAGCACGGCGTGGAATCGTCGGCGGAGCTGGTCGGTGGGGCTCATTGAACGAATGACGCGCATGAATGCGTGGTCAGGACTAGGGTTTTGCCATGGCAACACCTCCTCAACTCACGCCCGAACAACGTACGGCTGCTCTGGCAAAGGCCGCCGAGGCCCGCGCCGCTCGCGCTGAACTGAAGAACCAATTGAAGAATGGTTCGGTCTCGATTCGTGAAGCACTGGCCTCGACCAGTGTCACCGTCGGCAAGCTCAAAGTGGTTTCGATGCTCGAGTCGCTCCCGGGCGTCGGCAAGGTCAAGGCCCGCAAGATCATGGAAGACATCGGCATCGCCGACAACCGACGCGTGCAGGGCCTCGGTGCCGTGCAGAAGCAGTCGTTGCTCGATCAACTCGGCAAGTGAGGCCATGGCGGCCAGCAACGACACCGCCGATCCACTCATCATCGTCATCTCCGGCCCGGGTGGCGTAGGCAAGGGAACGATCGTCAACGCGCTCGTCGAGCGCGATCCACATTTGTGGCTGAGCCGTTCGTGGACGACACGTCGGCAGCGCCCCGGAGAGCCCGATGCGGCGTACGTCTTCACCGATCACGCCAGATTCGAGGCCAGGATCGAGGATGGTGGGTTCCTCGAGTGGACCAAGTTCCTCGACAACTACTACGGCACCCCGATCCCCGATGTCACCGACGATCGCGACGTCGTGTTGGAGATCGAGGTCGACGGCGCCGGCCAGGTCAAGAAGCTCCGCGGCGACGCGGTACTGATCTTCGTGCTCCCGCCCTCGCGCGGCGAACAGCAACGCCGCCTCCGCGGCCGCGGCGACCCGGAGGACAAGGTCGACGAGCGCCTGCGCAAGGCGATCGACGAGGAGCCAGTCGGCCTGGCGATGGCCGATCATGTGGTGGTCAACGACAACCTCGAACGAACGGTCGACGAGATGCTGGCCATCATCGGCCAACACCGCCGCTCGATCTAGCCGGCCGTCAGAGTTGGCAGACCCTCGACACGCTGCGTACCGAGAACCCACAGCGTTCGTACAGTTCGGCCGCGCCATGGTTGGCGGCGTAGTGGTCGACGTGGGCCTCGGCGCAGCCGCGTTGGCCGGCCCAGTCCAGGAAATGTCGGGCGAGCATTGCCGCGACGCCCTGACGCCGGGCAGCGGAGGCGACGTACATCGTCCGGAGAACCGCGTACTCGATGGGTTGACGCTTCGACGATGACCTCGTCGCGTAACCGGCGAGCAGCCCGAAATCCTTGCGCCCCTCCCGCTCCGGCCAGGTGGTATCCGCGTATGGATCGTGTGGGCCGGCGTCCTCGCGGAACAGCGCAGCTTCCAGATCCACCAGCGGCTCGATGTCCGACAGGGCGGCGACAAGGACCTCGATCATCGAGGGTACCGTAGGCCGGGCACACGCTGCCCCGAGAACGCCAGGTTGGGCGACGGGCGGGATACACTGACCAACCGCTCAGGAGGCTGACTTATGGCTCGCGCCCACGACACGATGATGAATCCCGCGATCGAGGATCTGCTCGACACGGTCGACTCCAAGTTCAGCTTGGTCACCCTGGCCGCCCGCCGCGCCCGCCAGATCAATTCCTACTTCAACCAGCTGGGCGACGGGCTGGGTCACATGGTGCCGCCGCAGGTCAGCTCGGTTGCCCGCAAGCCGCTCAGCATCGGATTCGAAGAGATCGCAGCGCACAAGATCGTGCGCGTCGAGCTTCCCGATCCCGAGGATGAGTCCGTCACGGAAGTCGCCGGCGACACCGTCGCCTGATCCCTCGGCACGACCAACGCCATGCTCGCCGGTAAGCGCATCGTCCTCGGCGTCACCGGGGGGATCGCGGCATACAAGGCGGTGGAGGTGTGCCGGCGTCTCGTCGACGCCGGTGTTCACGTCATCCCCGTGATGACCGAGGGCGCCGAGCACTTCCTCGGTGTCACGACGCTGTCGGCACTGGCCAGCGAACCCGTGCAGACCAGCCTGTGGGACGAGGACTCGCCGATTCCGCACACCAGGCTGGGTCAGTCCGTAGATCTCATCCTCGTCGTGCCGGCAACGGCTCGCCTGATCGGTGCCTACGCCTCGGGCCTGTCGACCGACCTCCTGACCAACGTCTTGTTGGCCACCCGCGCACCCGTTGTCGTCTGCCCGGCAATGCACACCGAGATGTGGGAGCACGCCGCCGTCGCCGACAACGTCGAGACGCTGCGACGCCGGGGCGTGCACGTCGTCGAGCCGGACGAAGGCCGCCTCGCCGGCGGCGACTCGGGCAAAGGACGGCTTGCTACGCCGGAGCGCATCATCGCCGAGGTCGAGCGAGTGCTCGGTGGCGGATCGTTGGCCGGTTTGCATGTTGTCGTGACAGCCGGTGGAACGCGCGAACCGATCGACGCCGTACGAGTGATCGCCAATCGCAGCAGCGGCAAGCAGGGCTATGCGCTGGCAGCCGAGGCGGTCGCCCTGGGAGCACGCGTCAGCCTGGTCTCCACCGTGTCGCTGCCGACGCCGCCAGGTGCTGAACTGCACGTCGTCGAGACCGCCGCAGAGATGCAGGCCGCAGTCGAGGCGCTCGCGACGACAGCCGACATCGTCGTCATGGCGGCGGCCGTTGCCGACTTCAGGCCGAAGGTGTCCGAGCCGGGAAAGATCAAGAAGAGCGACGGCGTTCCCGAGATCATCCTCGAGGCGACGCCCGACATCCTTGCCGCGCTCGGCGCCCGCAAGGCGCCCGGGCAGATCCTGGTCGGCTTCGCGGCCGAGACGGCTGACCTGCTGAAGAACGCCGAGGCGAAATTGCAACGCAAGAACCTCGATCTCGTCGTCGCCAACGATGTCAGCGCTCCGCAGGTCGGTTTTCAACACGACACGAACGCCGTGACGTTGCTGCGCCGAAGTGGCGCGCCCACGACGATTGCCCTCACGGACAAGCGTTCGGTCGCCAGAGCGATACTGCAATGTGTCGTTGAGTTGCGATCTGGTGTAAGTAGTACCGGCCCATCTACAACCGAACCAACGGATTCAGGAGCAGCTCAGTGAGCAACTACACGTTCACCTCGGAAAGCGTGACCGAGGGTCATCCCGACAAGATGGCCGATCAGGTCAGCGACGCAGTCCTCGATGCGATCCTCACCGAGGATCCCGACGGCCGTGTTGCCTGCGAGACCCTGCTCACCACCGGCCTCTGCGTCGTCGCCGGCGAGATCACCACCAGTGCGTACGTCGACATCCCGAAGCTGGCCCGCCAGGTCATCAACGGGATCGGTTATGACAACGCCCTCTACGGCTTCGACGGAAACACCTGTGGCGTCATCGTGTCGATCGACGAACAGAGCGGCGATATCGCCCAGGGCGTCGACAAGAGCGAGGAACTGCGTGGTGGCAAGAGCGGCGAAGACCGCATCAACGCCCAGGGCGCCGGCGACCAGGGAATGATGTTCGGCTACGCCTGCAACGACACTCCCGATCTCATGCCGCTGCCGATCTGGCTGGCGCACCGCATGGCCGAGAAGCTCACCGATGTTCGCAAGGCCGGCGCCGTACCGTACCTGCGCCCCGACGGCAAGACCCAGGTGACGTTCGAGTACGACAACACGGGCAAGCCTGTTCGGCTGGTCACGGCACTGATCTCGACGCAACACCAGGACGGCGTCGATCGCGACACGGTCATCCGCCCGGACCTCATCGAGCAGGTCATCCGCCCGGTTGTACCGGCGCAGTTCGCCGACGACGACTACAACGTCTACATCAACCCCACGGGCAAGTTCGTCATCGGTGGCCCACACGGCGACACAGGTCTCACCGGTCGCAAGATCATCGTCGACACCTACGGCGGGATGGGTCGCCACGGCGGCGGCGCGTTCAGCGGCAAGGACCCGTCGAAGGTCGACCGCTCCGCCGCATACGCGGCTCGCTGGGTCGCCAAGCACGTGGTCGCTTCGGGCGCTGCCGATCGCTGCGAAGTGCAGGTGGCCTACGCGATCGGGATGGCCCAGCCGATGAGCATCCTCGTCGAGACGTTCGGTACCAACACGGTCGACAACGACAAGATCGTCGCCGCCGTGCGCTCGGTGTTCGATCTTCGCCCTGCGGCGATCGTACGCGACCTCGACCTGAAACGACCGATCTATCGCAAGACCGCCGCTTACGGCCACTTCGGCCGGGCCCTTCCCGAGTTCACATGGGAAGCCGTCAGCAGGCTCGACGACTACAAGAGCGCCGTCGGCCTGTAGTCCCTCTAGCGTCGCCGGGAATGGACCCGCCGCCGATGCTGGTCGCCCGCGTCGTGCCCGACGTGACCGGGCTCGACAAGCAGTTCGATTACCTCGTGCCCGATCCGTTGCGCGCCCATGTCGCGGTCGGGTCGATGGTGCGCGTTCCATTGCATGGTCGGCGAGTCGGCGGGTGGATCGTCTCGCTCGGCCCCCCCGATGGCACAGTGCCGGTGGAGCGGCTCGTGCCGCTCACCAAGTGGTCGGGGATCGGACCCGGCGCGGCGATCATCGACATCGCCCGGTGGGCGTCGAGTCGTTGGGGCGCGGGTCGGTTACGGCCGTTCATGGTGGCGGCGAGCCCGCCGTCGATGGTCGGATCGCTGCCTGCGTCGACCGCTCGATCCTCCGATGTTCGTGCCGACGCCGACCAGCCGTTGCCTCGTCTGGTGCGTCTACCCCCGACTGCCGACCAGTTGCCGATCGTCGTCGAGGCGTTGGCCCGAGGCCCCTTGTTGGTCGTTCACCCGGCGCTGGACGAAGCCCGTCGGCTGGCGGCCAGGCTGCGTCAGCAGGGTTACTCGACCGCGGTTCATCCGGATCAGTGGGCCCGTGCCGCGGCGGGCGTCGATGTCGTGATCGGTGGCCGCAGCGCAGTGTGGTCGCCGTGCGCGGGGATGCGATCGATCGTGGTGCTCGACGAACACGACGAGGCGCTGCAGGAGGAGCGGTCGCCCACGTGGCACGCGCGCGACGTTGCCATCGAGCGGGCCGGCCGCGCCGGTGTGTCGTGCATGTTGGTGTCGCCATGCCCGTCGGCCGCGGCCTTGCACTGGGCGGGCGACAGTTTTCGCCGGAGCTCGGTCACCGACGAGCGCGGCGGATGGCCGATACTCGAGCTCGTCGACAGGACACGTGAGGAGCCGTGGAAGCGGTCGCTGCTGACGTCCCCGCTGATCCAGCACCTCCGCAACGCAGACCAACGCGTCATCTGCGTGCACAACACCAAGGGCCGCGCCAGGCTGCTCGCCTGCCGTACGTGCAAGTCGCTGCAACGTTGCGAGAAATGCCAGGCGGCGGTCAATCAGGGCGACGACGGCCTGCTGACCTGCCACCGGTGCCTGACGGTGCGGCCGGTGGTCTGCCAGAGCTGCGGCTCTGGCGCGCTGTCCCTGATACGGCCCGGCGTCAGCCGGATGCGCGAGGAGATCGAGGCCGCCGCGGCCCGCCCGGTGGGGATGGTCACCGGCGACAGCGAGTCGCTGCCCGACTGCGACGTGCTGGTCGGTACCGAGGCCGTGTTGCATCGCGCCGGCAGGGCCGACGTCGTCGCGTTCCTCGACCTGGATGCCGAACTGTTGGCGCCGCGGTACCGCGCCGGCGAGCAGGCCATGACCCTGTTGGCACGCGCCGCGCGGCTCGTCGGCGACCGTGCCGGAGGAGGGCGGATCCTCGTGCAGACGTTCCTGCCGCGCCACGAGGTCCTGCAGGCCGTCCTGCACGCCGATCCGTCGAGGTCGGCCAAGGTCGAACTCAGTCGACGCGAGTTGCTCGGCCTGCCTCCGTTCGCCGCGCTCGCTGCGATCTCCGGCTCGGGTGCAGGCGAGTTCGCCGCCGCCACAGGGTTGGAGGCGTCGCCGACCGGCGACAGCATGTTGCTGCGTGCGCCGACGTGGGTCGAGCTCGGCTGTGCACTGGAGACCACCCCGCGTCCGAGAGGCTCACGCCTGCGGATCGAGGTCGACCCGGCTCGCTGACGTTGTCGTCGTCGCATGCAGAACCCGGTAGCCGCTCGACGATGCGATCCGCGTGGTCGGGTATCCCTCAGCGGTCAGCCAGCGCTGCATCGAGTCGCCTCCGAGGTGCTTGTGCACCACCAGGGTCGCCGTCCCCTCGGGTGTCAGTCGTGCGAGCCAGGCCAGCAACATCTTGTGCAGCGCCGGCTTACCGATGCGGATCGGCGGATTGGACCAGATGCAATCGAACTCGATCCCGGCAGGCACCTGGTCGGGGTCCACCACGCGTACGTTCGCGATCCCGTTGGCCGCCGCGTTCGACGCGCACAGGCCGCGCGCCCGAGCGTTGACGTCGACCGCCCAGACGGTCGCGTCCGGTGCTCGACGCGCGAGCGGCAAGGCGATCGTCCCGACGCCACAACCGAGATCCAAGAGTTCGCCCGTCGCCGGCGGCAACGAGGCCTTGAGCAGCAGCAACTTGCTGCCGGCGTCGATCTGGTCGTAACCGAAAACTCCGCGATCCGTTGTCAGCTTCAACGACATGTCGGGAAGCCACAGCTCGACGTCGCGAGGCACCGAGGGCGCGTCGGTTTGTTCGTCGAAGTAGTGGCCCATCTCGATCGGTAGCCTTGCAGCTATGGCGTACAACATCCGCACATACGGCGATCCCGTGTTGAAGAGCAAAGCGGCAGAAGTCACCGACATCAACGGCAAGATCGCTCGTCTCGTCGACGACATGTTCGACACCCTCTACGACAGCGATTCGGGTATCGCCTTGGCCGCCCCGCAGATCGGCGTGCAGAAGCAGATCTTCGTCTGGGACGTCGACGACCAGCAGATGGCCATCATCAACCCCACGATCGTCGAGTCCAGCGGCGAGTGGGTGTACGACGAGGGATGTCTCAGCATCCCCGGTCTGTACGTCGAGATGCTGCGGCCGAACGACGTTCTGATTCGCGGGCTGACAGTCGACGGCGACGAGATCGAGATCGAGGCCAACGAGCTGATGGGCCGCCTGTTCCAACACGAGATCGACCACCTTCACGGTGTGCTGATGTTCGACCGCATGACACCCGATCAACGCAAAGAGGCGATGACCGAGTATCGACGGATTCAAGAGTCACCGGCAACAGAGGCCCCACAGCGTCGCCTGAAATTGAAGTGACGCACGTCGCGCCGCCGCGGCGCCTCGTGTATCTCGGAACTCCCGAGATGGCAGTGGCGCCGTTGCGTGCACTGGTCGATGCCGGTTTCGATGTCGCACTGGTCATCACCCGCGTCGACAAGCGTCGCGGTCGCGGTGGCCAATTGATGCCGAGCCCAGTGAAGGCGGCGGCAGTGGAGCTCGGCCTGCCGGTGTCGCACACTGTCGCCGACGCGATCGACACCGGCGCCGATCTGGGTGTCGTGGTCGCGTTCGGTCAACTCATCAAGCCTGCTGTCCTCGATGCGTTGCCGATGGTCAACCTGCACTTCTCTCTGCTGCCGCGATGGCGTGGAGCGGCTCCCGTCGAACGTGCGCTGCTGGAGGGCGACGCCGAGACGGGTGTCTGCCTGATGCAACTCGAAGAGGGTCTCGATACGGGCCCGGTCTTCGCGACTGTGGTCGTGGCGATCGGCGCGACGACGACGGCAACGTCGTTACGGCAAGAGTTGGTTGCGGTCGGCACCCGGCTGCTCATCGATCAACTACGTGCAGGCCTCGGCGATGCGCTTCCGCAGATCGGCCGGCCCACCTACGCAGCGAAGTTGCGCGCCGAGGAGCTGCAGATCGATTGGGCAAGGTCGCCCGTGGAGGTCGACCGGTTGGTGCGCCTCGGCGGCGCCTGGACCACGTTTCGGGGCCGCAGGCTGCGGATCGTCGCGGTCGACCTGGTCGACGGCGAGGCGCCGCCCGACGACGTGTTGCGCGGTGATCGCGTCGGTGGCCTTCGTCTGGTGGATGTCCAGCCGGAAGGCAAGTCGGCGATGCCGTTCCATGCCTTTGCCCGTGGTGCTCATCTGGCCGAGGCAGAGACGCTCGGTTCGGATGTCGGCAGTAGCGTCGGCCGATGACCAACGCTCGTCAGTTGGCCTATCGGTGCCTCCAGCGGATCGATCACGAGGGCGCCTACGCCAACCTGCTGTTGCAGAGCGAGCTCGGCCGATCGAAGCTCAGTGAACGCGACCGCGGTTTCGTCACCGAACTGGTCTACGGAACGACGCGCATGCGGCGTGGCTGCGATGCGTTGATCGATCGATTCCTCGTCAAGGAGCCACAACCGTCGCTGCGCACCCTGCTGCGCTTGGGCGCGTACCAGTTGCACTACGCGGGCGTGGCGGCGCACGCAGCCGTGGGCGAGACGGTGGAGCTGGCACCCAAGGCGGCCCGCGGATTCGTCAACGCCATCCTGCGTCGCGTCGGCAACACGCCGATGGAGTGGCCCAACGACGCGGTTCGCCTGAGCTATCCCGACTGGATCGTCGCCAGGCTGCAGGCCGAGCTCGGCGATGAAGCCGAGCCGGCGATGTCGAGGATGAACGAGCCCGCCCCGGTGTCGGTTCGCGACGATGGCTACCGGCAGGACCTCGCATCGCAATGGGTCGCCGCCGCGGTTGAAGCAGCGCCGGGGGAGCGGGTGCTCGACCTCTGCGCGGCGCCTGGCGGCAAGGCATCTGCCATGGCTACCGGCGGCGCGTACGTCGTTGCTGCCGACCTGCAGATGCACCGCGCCAAGCTGATTCGGGGCGTCACGGTCGTCGTCGGTGACGCGGTCGCTCCACCGTTTCCGCGGGCGAGCTTCGACAAGGTTTTGATCGACGCGCCATGCAGCGGGCTCGGGGCGTTGCGCCGCCGGGCCGACGCGCGATGGCGGATCACCGAAGGCGACATCGGCGTGCTCGCCGGGTTGCAGAGCCGGATCCTCACCGCCGCCGCACCTGTTGTTCGTCCTGGAGGATGGTTGGTCTACAGCGTGTGCACGCTGACTGCCCAGGAGTCGATCGACCATCCGACTCCCGAAGGGTTCGAGCCGATCGCTGATCCGCCGTCTCCGGACTGGAGGCGGTACGGCCATGGCTGGCGACTGTTGCCACACGACCATGACACCGATGGCATGGTGCTGATTCGATACCGTCGAACGTCATGAGCGATCAACCCCTCCATGCCAAGGTGCTGACGGTCAGCGACGGCGTGATCCAGGGCACCCGCGACGATACGAGCGGTGCTGCGTTGGTCGAACAGCTCACCGAGGCAGGGTGGCTGGTCGTGGAGCACCGTGTCACCGCCGACGGCGTCGACAACGTCGCCAACACGCTGCGCGAGATGGCAGGCGGCTTCGCCGGATTGATCGTCTCCACCGGCGGCACCGGCTTCGCGCCGCGGGACCAGACACCGGAAGGCACCCGCAGGGTGATCGAGCGCGAGGCACCCGGTCTGGCGGAGGCAATGCGTTTGGTCAGCCCTCTCGGTCGGTTGTCCCGCGGGATCGCCGGCGTCTGCGGCCGAGCGATCATCTGCAACACGCCCGGATCGCCGAAGGGCTGCGTCGAACAACTCGGGGCGATCCTCGACATCGTGCCGCACGCGGTTCGGCTGCTCGAGGAACTACCGACCCAGCATTGATGGCGGCCGGATAGCCTGCTGCGGATGCTCAGGCTGGTACTGCCGAAGGGTTCGTTGGAGAAGGCCACGCTCGAGCTGTTTTCGGCGGCAGACCTACCGGTGGTGCGATCGTCGTCGGTCGACTACAAGGCGACGATCGACGATCCACGGATCATCGATGTGCGCATCCTGCGGCCGCAGGAGATCCCGGTGTACGTCGCCGAAGGCCTCTTCGATTTCGGCATCACCGGACGCGACTGGGTAGAAGAGACAGCCAGCGATGTGGTCAGCCTGGGCGAGCTGCACTACAGCAAGGCCACCTCGAATCCGGTCCAAGTGGTGGCTGCCGTCGCAGCGGATTCCTCGTGGCAAAGGGTCGAAGATCTTCCCCAAGGCGTACGTGTGACGAGCGAGTATCCCAAGCTGACAGAGCGGTACTTCGCATCGAAGGGAATTGCTGCCGACGTGCGCCTGTCGTACGGCGCGACCGAGGCGAAGATCCCTGAGATCGCCGATTGCGTCGTCGAGATCACCGAGACCGGCAGGGCATTGCGTGCCGCCGGCCTGCGGATCATCGACACCGTCTTGGTCAGCTACACCGAGATGGTCGCCAACAAGACGTCGTTCGGCGATCCCGCCAAGCTGCACGCGATGAACCAATTGATGACGCTGCTGCTCGGCACGCTCGACGCTCGTGGCAGGGTGTTGGTGAAGCTCAACGTCGACGACGACCACTTCAAAGGTGTGCTCGCGGTACTTCCATCGGCGAAGTCACCGACCATCAGCGAGCTTGCCGGCGGCGGGTACGCGATCGAATCGGTCGTCGACAAGAAGACCATCAACACGCTGATCCCCGAGTTGAAAGACGCCGGCGCCTCCGACATCTTGGAGTTGCCGATCAGCAAGATCGTCGCCTGAATGCGCGGCACGGTCACTGCGTTCGACAAGGCCGTCGGCCTCGGCGAGATCACGCGCGACGATGGCTGGATCGTGCCCTTCCACTGCATCGTCATCGCCGATGGCAGCCGTGACATCCCGGTCGGCGTCGGCGTCGACTTCGACCTGCTGTGCAAACTCGGCCGCTATGAAGCCGGCCACGTCACGAGACGATGAACGGGCGCGACCAGCGCATCCTCGACGTGATCCGCTCGCTGCGCGACGGTGAGGTCGTCACCTACGGCGACATCGCCGAGGACGCCGGCTATCCGAAGCTGTCCCGACTCGTCGGGCGGATTCTTGCGAACACCGAGGAAGATGTCCCATGGTGGCGGGTGGTCAACTCGGTCGGAAGGCTGGTCCCCGGGCACGAACGAGAACAAACCGCGATCCTGCGCAGCGAAGGGGTGAAGGTGACCGACGGGAAGGTGAGGAAGGCTCGCTTCGGCAGGTTCCGATGACCGGAACCACGAGCGTGGAGTGTCCGGCGGCCGCCTGGGTGCCCCTTCGCACTCCACAAGCGGGCGCTATTCGGTCTGGGCCGCCAGCGTCGCGGCCTTGATCTGGACGAAGGCCAGGCGGATGTTCGACAGCGCCAACGTCAGCGTCGGCGACTCCGCGCCCAGGCGTTCTCCCAGGCCTTCGACCAGGCAGGCCACCGCGTCGATCGCCAGCGAGGCCTCGCCGAGGCGAGGCGGTTCGGCGCCGAGGTGGATCGCGGCCAACTCGTACAGGCCCATCACGTGGTTGACGACGACCACTTCGGCGGGTATCTCCGCCAGTCGGCCTCGAGCGTCGCTGAGTGCGTTCTGGGCGTCTTCAACCACCGATTCGGTGTCTTCGCTGCTCACATGCGGTATCGTATCCGCCGACAACTCATCGCGAAGTGGGGCGGCTGCATGCAGCTCTCTCCCACCCGGCCACGTCGGCATCAGCTACCGTGCGTCCGGGTCACGAGCACTCGATTGACCGTCCCTGGTGGCGGTTCTCTTCGTCGTGTTGGTGGCTTCGCAGCCAAACACATCGGAAGGGATCCACCCATTGCACAGGATTGATCAGCCATAGCACCGCCGCAGCAACCGGAGCACCGGTACAACGATCGCATTCGCGCCCGTGAGGTTCGCCTCATCGGCGCAGATGGCAGCCAACTTGGAATCAAGAATCTGCCAGATGCTCTCGCCCTCGCCCGCCAGCAAGACCTCGATCTCGTCGAGGTGGCACCAATGGCGAGTCCACCAGTGTGCCGGATCATGGACTACGGAAAGTTCCGCTACGAGGAAAGCCAAAAGGCCAAGGAATCGCGCAAGAAGACCATTCAGGTCTCGATCAAGGAAGTGAAGTTCCGCCCCAAGATCGGCAAGGGTGATTTCGACACCAAGGTACGTCACATGCAGGACTTCCTCGCAGACGGCCACAAGGTCAAGGTCACGCTGCAGTTCAGAGGCCGAGAGATGGCCCACCCTGAGCTCGGCTCTCGAATTCTCGATGCGGTGATCGAGCAAGTTGGTACTCACGGAAAGGTGGAGACCATGGCTCGATTGGAAGGTCGAAACATGACCATGGTGCTGGCCCCCGAGAAGAAGGCAATCGTCAAGAAGCCGCACGAATCCAAAGTGGCCCACGACGACCCGCCCGCAGACGACGCAGTAGCTTCCGACGATGCCCCGGCTTTCCCGGAGGCGGCAGCGGTAGATGCAGTAGATGCAGCAGAACAACAGGCACCGGCCGAACCGGTAGAGGAAGTGGTCGTCGAAGCGGCCGATCCGGCCTGATCACGACGATCACCCCAACACTTTCGATAGGAATCAGCGATGCCCAAGATGAAGACCAGCAAGACCGCAGCCAAGCGGTTCAGCAAGACCGGCACCGGCAAGCTCCGGCGCCTGCAGCAGAACCGGCAGCACCTGTTCGAGAAGAAGCCGTCGACACGTACCCGTCGCCTCGACGGAATGGTTGCCGTGCATCCTGGAGATGCGAAGAAGATCAAGCGCCTGCTCGGCGAACGCTGATCCAGAGAACGACCCGAGATCGAGTGATGAGGAGATGGTGAAATGGCTCGAGTAAAGCGCGCCGTAGGTTCGAAGAAGCATCGCAAGCAGGTGCTCGAACGAGCCAAGGGCTATTACGGGAACAAGAGCCGCTCGGTGCGAGCGGCCAACGAACAGGTCATGAAGAGCGGGCAGTATGCGTTCCGCGACCGCCGAGCCAAGAAGGGTGAGTTCCGCCGTTTGTGGATCCAGCGGATCAACGCCGCGTGCCGCCTCAACGACATCAGCTACAGCCGATTCATCGCCGGCCTCAACGCCGCCGGAATCGAAGTCGACCGCAAGGTGATGGCCGACCTCGCGGTGACCGATGCCGTGGCGTTCACCGCGCTGACCGACGCCGCGAAGGCTGCTCTCTGAGCACCCCCAATACTGCTGGGCTCACGTTCTCGAACGTCAGGGTTCAACGACTGCGGCGCCTCTTGGGGCGCCGCAGTGCTCGTTACGAGGAGGGTGTGTTCGTCGTCGAGGGGCCCGGATTGTTGGCTCAGGCGATCGCCGCCGGCTGGCAGGTCGAGGAGTGCTACGTGTCGCCGGGCACGGTCTTCGACCTCGATGTCGAGTACGACGAACTGGCCCCGAACGTGATGGAACGGGTTGCCTCGACCGAGTCGCCGCAACCCGTCATCGCAGTAGTCGGAATGCAATCCACCGCGCTGCCGGATCATTCGACGTTCCTGCTCGTCGCCGATCGGCTGGGCGATCCCGGCAACGCCGGCACCATCATCCGTTCTGCGGAGGCCGCGGGCGCCGATGCAGTCGTCCTGACTCCGGGCTCGGTCGATCCGTTCAACCCGAAGGTTGTCAGGGCCAGCGCCGGGTCGCTGTTCCGGATCCCCGTGGTCGAAGCATCCCTCGGCTCGTTGACAGCTTTCCGCCGGCTCGGAACGTCGTCGCACCGCGGCGACATGTACACCGATCCCGTCTATCACGGCCGCGTCGCGGTCGTGGTCGGTAACGAGGCCCATGGTCTCGCCGACGACGCCGAGATCGACCAGTGGATCACCATCCCGCATGCCGGTCCGGCTGAGAGCCTCAACGTCGCGATGGCAGCGACGGTACTGGCATTCGAAGTGGCCAGGCAGCGAAGCACTGTCTAAGATGAGCCGATGCGTGATCGGCGATTTCGGTGCCCCCGGGCCTTGCTCGGGGTTGCGCGCTGATTCGCTGACGTCTCGCCGCCTCGTCGCTCCGGGGGTTCCGTGCCCAATGTCGTGTGATGCCGCGTGAGGAGAGTGTGAGGATGATCGAAGAAGTGAAACGGGCGGGCGAAGACGCGCTGGCACGCGTCGGCCATGCCGCGACGGTCGATGAAGTGCGCAGCCTCGAGGCCGAGCTGCTGGGCAAGCGCGGACCATTCGCGATGTTCAAGACCGGCCTCGGTGGGCTCTCGACCGTCGACGAGAAGCGCGCCGCCGGGCAGGCGGTCAACGAAACGACGACCGCCGTCGTTGCGGGTCTCGACGCGCGCCGCCGCGAGTTGGCCACTGCCGAGCGTGTTGTGCAACTGGCTGCCGAGCGACTCGATCTCACCGAGGTGATGTCGCGACCGCGCCGCGGTCATGCCCACGTCGTCACCCAGGCGTGGGAGAGATTGGAAGACGTCTTCATCGGCCTCGGGTTCCAGGTGGCCGAAGGCCCGCACGTCGAAACCGACTGGTACAACTTCGAGGCGCTCAACATGCCCGTCGACCACCCGGCACGCAGCATGCACGACACGTTCTACGTCGACAACGGCGACGCCACGTCGGTGTTGCGCACTCACACATCGCCCGTGCAGATCCGCGTCATGCAGACCCTGCCGCCACCGATCTACATGATCATGCCAGGCCGCGTCTTCCGCAACGAGACGACCGATGCCACACACCTCGCGGTCTTCCATCAGCTCGAGGGCTTGGTCATCGACCGGGGCATCACGCTGGCTCACCTGGCCGGCACGATCGATGCCTTCACCAAGGCGTTCTTCGGAGCCGACTTCGGCTCGCGACTGCGACCGAGCTACTTCCCGTTCACCGAACCATCCGCGGAGTTCGATATCCAGACACCGTCGGGTCAATGGCTCGAGCTCGGTGGCAGTGGGATGGTGCACCCCAACGTGCTGCGCGCCGGTGGCCTCGACCCAGAGGAGTGGAGCGGGTTTGCTTTCGGTTTCGGGATCGACCGCATGGCCAAGGAGCGTCACGCCATTGGTGACGTGCGCGAGATGTACAGCAACGACCTGCGCTTCGTGGAGCAGTTCTGATGAGGATCGTCCACTCGTGGCTCGTGGAGCTCGCTCCTTTGGGCGACGACGTCGACACGATCGCCGAGACCATGACCGATCTCGGTCTCGCCGTCGAGGAGATCATCCAGGTCGGCGCAACCGTTGACGGCGTCATCACTGCACGCGTCGCTCGCACAGAATCACATCCCGACGCTGCCAAGGTGCACCGGGTCTACGTCGATGCCGGCGACGGGCGCGAACGGCATGTGTGGTGTGGCGCGTTCAACATGCAGGCCGGTGACATCGTCCCCTTGGCTACCCCTGGCACGGAGATGCCCGACGGGCGGGTGATCGAACCGAAGCCGATCCTGGGGATCCAGAGCGACGGCATGTTGTGCTCGGCTCGCGAACTCGGTCTCGGCGACGATCACGCAGGCATCGTGATCCTCCCCGCGGGAACGCCGCTCGGCAAGCCGTACGGCGAGGCGCTGGGCCTGACCGGCGAGACCGTGTACGACCTCGACGTCACCCGCAACCTGCCCGACTGTTTCGGTTACCTCGGCGTCGCCCGTCAGGTCGCGGCGCGACTCGGCATCGCCCTGAAGACCCGCCCCGCCGAGGTTGTGGCAACGGATGGTGCGCCGGCTCGCCAGGCCACCGTCGAGTTGGTCGACGGAGATCGCTGCGCCCGCTTCACCAGTACGGTCATCAGCAACGTTGGTGTGGGGCCGTCGCCCGACTGGATCGCCCACCGCCTGGCCGCGGCCGGGATGCGGTCGATCAACAACGTCGTCGACGTCAGCAACTACGTGATGCTCGAGCTCAACCAACCGAATCACGCCTACGACCTCGACACCTTGGGCGGTGGAGGCTTCCGTGTTCGTCGGGCCAACGATGGGGAGGCGATGGTCACGCTCGACGGGGTCGAGCGGACCTTGACCGTCGAGGATCTCCTGATCTGCGATGCCACCGACACGCCCATCGGTATCGGTGGGATCATGGGTGGGCTCGACAGCGAGATCAGTGATGCGACCACGACGATCGCGTTGGAGATGGCCTGGTTCGATGCCATCGGCATCGCCAAGACTGCTGGCCGCCTGGGTCTGCGTAGCGAGGCGTCGTTCCGGTTCGATCGTGGTGTCGATCCGAACGGGATGCCGCTGGCGATAGCGCGCTTCGTCGAACTGCTTCGGTTGACCTGCCCCGACCTCGTTGTGCACTCCGGAATGGTCGATGCTCGGTCGCCGCAGATGCCGGTCGCACCCGTGCTCGACGTACGGGTATCGAAGGTCAACGGGTTGCTGGGCACGACCCTGTCCGCACAGGAGATCACCCGCCTCCTCGCCGGTATCGGTTTCGTGGCCACCGGCGTCGACACGTTGTCCGTTGCCGTTCCCTCATGGCGACCGGACTGCACCGTCGAGGTCGACATCACCGAGGAGGTCGCCCGCCAATACGGCTACGGCAAGATCGGAAAGACGGTACCGAAGTCGGCGATGCACGGCCGTCTGTCGCCGGTCCAGGCGCGGCGCCGCCATCTCCGCGACGTACTGCTCGGGCTCGGCCTCGACGAGGCGATGCCGAATCCGTTCCTGGCCGACGACGACCTCGTCCACGCCGGCCTCGAGGGCCCCGCCCTGCGAATCGTCAACTCGTTGGTCGCCGAGGAGAGCGTGCTGCGAACGTCGTTGCGCCCTGGGTTGCTGAAGGCCATCGCGTTCAACGAGTCGCATCGCCGACCCGCCGCAGGTCTGTTCGAGATCGGAAACGCGTACCCACCATCCGACGGGGACCTGCCGGCGGAATACGAGCAACTCGCAATCGCGATCGCCGGTCGCGACGCGATGGCGGCGATGGACGTCTGGCGCGAGGTCGCAGGCGCTATGGGCTTCGGTGCCCGCGTCGACCAGTCCAACCCCCCGGCCGGTCTTCATCCGACGCGGTCGGCGACGCTCTCGCTCGGACGCGACGCGATCGGCGCCGTCGGCGAAGTGCATCCCGACGTGCTCGAGGCGTACGGCGTCGACGAGCGAGTGGCCGTGTTGGAGCTCAACCTCTCGGTGCTGCTGGCCAACGAGGCAAAGGTCGCGATGTGGAAGCCGACCAGTAGGTTCCCGTCCAGTGACCTCGATCTGGCATTCACGACACCCGACACCGTGACGGCCGAGAAGGTCGAGAAGGCGATCAAGCAGGCCGCCGGCGCCCTGCTGGTCGACGTGTCTCTCTTCGACGTGTATCGCGGCGCCGGGCTCCCTGCCGACAGCCGGAGCCTCGCCTATCGCCTCAGGCTGCAGGCCCTCGACCGCACGCTCAGCGACACCGAGTTGACCGATCTGCGCAACAAGATCGTCACCGGTGTGGCCAAGCTCGGTGCCACGCTTCGTTAGTCGTGCAGGCCGACGAACGCGGTCGCTTGTTCCCGCACGAGGTTGATCAAGGTCTCCTGCGTGATGGACAGATCGACGGTGTGCAGACCCCAGTTCGGCGAGCCGTCTCCCGGTATGTCGTCGGCTCGCGGATCCGCGGGATCGGAGTTGACCGTGATGGCGAGGTAGCTGTAGCCGTCAGTCGTCACCTTGCACTCTGCCGCGATGAGCCCCGGGGCTCCCATGAACGGTGTCGTGATGGCGGCGGCGGCGGCAGGGTCGGTGAGGATCCACGGTGCGGTAGGCGCCGCAGCGTCGAGCAGGCCCGGTCCGCCGGCGAGCGCTGCAGGATTGACGCATGCCGATGCAGTCGTGCCCTGCGGTGCTCCGAACAGTGCGCCTGGGAGCGGCGGGGCACTGTCCCGATAGCTCTGGAAGGTGATGACGCACCCGATCTGGCCGACGGTGCGGCACAACGGCATGTGCTGGGTGTCTCCGCCGACTTCCTGACCCGGTGCCACTTGAAACGCCGTGCCGGCGATGATCGCCGACACGATAAGCGCCCGTTCCTCCGGCTTCGGATCGATCTCCTCGCGAAGCAGTCGCACCACGTGGAAGCTGCCCTGCGAGTGCGACAGGATGACCACCGGTCGACCGTGGTTGTCATTCGCCAGGTAGTGCCTCCACGCGTCGAGTACGTCTTGGTAGGCGAGATTCCAGCCCGTCGCGAAATCGCCGGGAACGGAACCGAAGAGACCTGCCAACGTCACTGACCGATACATCGGCGCATACACCTTGCAGACCTGGTTGAAGCGCGCCGCCTGCAGATCGGTGACGACCGTTTCGCTACCGGGGATGAGGTCGCTGTTGTAGCTCGCGTCCTCGCTACTTGTCGGGTACACGTAGAAGCAGTCGATCGGCGGATCGACAGCGACTTCGTACGGCTCGACTGTCAGTGTGCCATCGGCCGCAACGTTCGTCAGCGGTGCTGCATTGTCGCATGTGTCGATCTTGTCGGCACGACACAACCAGTTCGCCGGGTCCTTGTAGATCTGGCTGACGTACGGAGCGACTGTCGTCGTCGGCGCGGCGATGATTTCGGCCGGTGGCGCGGTCGTCGTGACGGCGGCGCTGGTGACCGGGCTCGACGTCGACACGGCTGCGGTGGTCGCGGCCGCAGATTCGGCCGGGTTCGAAGCCGGGTTGGACGTTGCGGTGGACGAGCAGGAGGCGACCAAGGTTGCCGTCGTTGCAAGGAGGATCAGATGCCGACGGATCCCATCACGCTACGGGGCGGCCGTCGCAGTCCGCCGTCGCGCGCCGTCTCGGCGACGATCCGTCAGTTCGACGACAGGTCGTCGGGAGCGTTGGCGAGCCAGGCGACCCGTCCGCGTTGCCTTCGGAGGATGAGCCTCCACAGGTCCTCCGGGTCGGGATGGAACACGTCGTCGCGTAGCGCGTCGAACACCATCCACGCCCCGCCTGCCAACTCGCTGTCGAGCTGACCAGCGGCCCAACCCGCGTAGCCGCGGAACATGCGCACTCGACCGACCTCGTCGGCGACGTCGATGGGATCGCGGGCCAGATCCACGCTGCCGAGATCGGGGAGGATTGCGCTCCATGCGTCGTCCCGCGGTCCGCTCAACTCGGCGATCGCGATGAGCGCGTCGAACTGCACGGGGCCACCGTTGAACACGACGGTCGGGGGAGTGACCAGGTCCATCCACAGATCGAGACCATCGACCGAGGACTCCTCCGTCGGGTGGTTCAGCACCACACCGACTGCGCCCTCGGTGCTGTGCTCCATCATGTACACCACCGACCGATCGAAGTTCGGGTCGTCCAAAGGCGGTGTCGCCAGCAGCAACATGCCCCTGGTGGTCGCGTAGATGGAATTCACCCCCCTAGTCTGGCGTTGAGACTCGTGAACGGTTCGCCCCAGGGCCGCTAGGAGAACAATCCCCTCATGTTCAAAAAATTTCTCGGTGGTGCCGCGCTCGCCGCCGGCCTGATCGCGGCCGGTGTCGTCGGCTTTCAACTGCTGCACTCACCGTTCACCACAGTGACAAAGGACCACTCGCCTCCGCCGGTCCTGACCGAGCTGCGTGATCTTTCCGACTTTCATGCCGCGCAGGCCCAGTTCGAGGTGACCCTCGACCTCGAGAAAGACGTGAAATACGTACCGAGCGCGCTTGCCGGAGAACGGGTTCAGTTCCTCGGGATCGGCACGGTCGACGCCGTGGTCGACTTCAATTCGATCGGTGCCGGCGCAGTGCAGGTCAGCGACAACGACAAGTCCGTCGTGCTGACGCTGCCGTCCCCATACGCGATGCAGCCGGTCCTCGATCACGAGCAGAGCCACGTGATGAATCGTGACCGAGGCCTGATCAATCGGGTTGCCGGCATGTTCAACGACAATCCGACCAGTGAGGATTCGCTGTACAAAGCGGCGATGACCAAGATGGCTGACTCAGCAAGCCAAACCGATCTCATCCAGCGGGCCCAGGAGCACACCACCTTCGTGTTGACCGGCATGCTGAAGTCGATGGGCTTCGAGAAGATCGACATCGTCTTTCAGAAGTCCACTGCATCTGTCTAGGACGTGCCTTGCATGATCATGCGTAGTTACGTATGATCATACGTCGTGAAGCGAGTCGGCATAATCGGCGCATCGGGGTACACCGGAGCAGAACTGCTGCGGCTGTGCGCCCAGCATCCGCAGTTCGAACTCGTCTACGCGACGGGCGATAGCCAGGCAGGCACCCTGGCCAGCTCGCTGTACCCCAGCCTCGCAGCGCACTACCCCAACCTGATGTTCGACGAGTTCGACCCGGCGCGGGCGGCGGGTCTCGACCTGGTTTTCATGGGGCTTCCCCACGAGGCATCGATGGCGCTCGCACCGCAGTTGTACGGCCGAGTTGGTTGCCTCGTCGACCTTTCGGCGGCGTTCAGGCTGAAGGACTCGTCCCTGTACCCCAAGTGGTACGGGTTCACCCATGATCAGCCGGAGCTCCTTGCTGCGGCGGTGTTCGGGTTACCCGAGATGCATCGTCAGAACCTCGAGGAAGCGACGTTGATCGCCACCCCGGGCTGTCACGTGACGGCGGCGACGCTTGCTCTGGCACCCCTGGTCGAAGCCGGCGTCGTTGAGCCGAGCGGGGTGATCGTCAACTCCATCACCGGTGTCAGTGGCGCCGGGCGGGCTCCGAAGAGCTCGTCGATGTTCTGTACGGTCGACGAGGACGTCAACGCATATGGGTTGCTCGACCACCGCCACACTCCCGAAATCGAACAGGAGACCGGCGCTCACGTCCTCTTCACGCCACACCTCGCACCGTTGAGTCGTGGTTTGTTGGCGACCTGCTACGCCAAGCCGAAGGGCGATGTCAGCACCGCGTCGCTGTTGGCCACCTTGTCACGCCGGTACAGCGGCGAGCCGTTCATCGTCGTGCGGCCGGAATCGCCGTCGACGAAGGCGACCATGGGTACCAACGTTGCGCACATCACCGCCCGATTCGACGAACGGACCAACACGGTCATCTCGATCTGCGCGATCGACAACCTGGCAAAGGGCGCCTCGGGTGGTGCCGTGCAGGCTGCGAACGTCGCACTCGGCCTCGCCGAGACCGATGGCCTCGCCCGGGTCGGGATGTTCCCGTGAGTGGTGCTCTGGCGGCCTCGGCGGCCGATAGGGCCGCAACCTTGGTCGAGGCACTGCCGTACATCCGGCGGTTTGCTGATCAGGTCGTCGTGGTCAAGTACGGAGGCAACGCGCTGGCGGGAGCCAGCGACGGCGATGCGCTTGCGCTGTTCGCCCAGGACATCGTGTTGATGCGACAGGTGGGCATGCGCCCGGTCGTCGTGCACGGCGGCGGTCCTCAGATCAGCGACCTCATGTCGCGGCTCGGCAAGCAGAGCGAGTTCCGCAACGGCCTCCGGGTCACCGATGGCGAGACCATCGACATCGTCCGGATGGTCCTCATCGGCCAGGTCAACCCACAACTGGTCGCAGCGATCAATGTGCACGGCGCACTGGCCGTAGGGGTTTCCGGCGAAGACGCGGGTCTGATCCGTGCGCTCGCCCGCGATGCCGATCTCGGTTTCGTGGGTGATGTCGAGTCGATCAACCCGACGATCCTCAACGCCCTGCTCGACGACGAGTTCATCCCCGTCGTCGCAACGATCGGCACCGATGCCGCCGGTCAAGCGTTCAACATCAACGCCGACACCGTCGCCGGGGCCATCGCCGAGGCATTGGGTGCGGAGAAGTTGGTGTACCTCACCGACATCGAAGGGCTGCGCCGAGTGCTCGACGACCCGCAATCGCTGATACGGCAAACGACACCCGACGAGCTCGATGAGTTGATGGCCGACGGCACGATTGCCGGGGGGATGATCCCGAAGGTCGAGAGCTGCGTACATGCCGTGCGCGGCGGCGTTCGGCGCGCACATATTCTCGACGGGCGAATCGCACATGTTCTGCTACTCGAGATCTTCACCGACGAGGGGATAGGGACGATGATCCAATGACCACCACACACGCATTCGACACCTCGGCATCGCCGGACGTCTGCCCGTTCATGCCGGTGTTCGGCCCGCCGCAGGTGATGTTCGTGCGCGGCAGCGGGACAGAGTTGTGGGACAGCAACGGCAAGCGGTACCTCGACTTCCTCGGCGGCCTGGCGGTGATCGCGCTCGGTCATTCCAACCCGCGGATCACCGAAGTCGTTGCCGAGCAGGCGGCCACCCTGATGCACGTCAGCAACCTGTTCGCGACCGACAAGGTGGCCGAGGCGGCGATCAAGATCGACGCCCTGCTGGCAGAGGCGACCGGGACCGCGGGACAAGTGTTCTTCTGCAACAGCGGTGCGGAAGCCAACGAGACGGCGTTGAAGCTGGCCCGCAAGTTCGGTGGTCGCGGCCGGCATGCGGTGATCAGCGCGTTCGGCAGCTTTCACGGTCGCACGCTCGCAGCGCTTGCCGCGACCGGGCAGCCGACGAAGCACGAGCCGTTCTTCCCGATGCCCGACGGCTTCCGTCACGTCACGTACAACGACATCGATGCGCTCGAGGCGGCGATCGACCCAACGGTTGCGGCAGTGCTGCTCGAACCTGTGCAGGGCGAAGGTGGCGTGGTGCCCGCCGACGATCAGTACCTCCGCGATGTGCGCGCGCTGTGCGACGAGCGCGGGCTGTTGATGATGCTCGACGAGATCCAGACGGGTTTCGGCCGCACCGGCGAGTGGTTCGGCTTTCAACATGCCGGGATCGTGCCCGACGTGGTGACGATGGCCAAGGCGATGGGCAACGGCTTCCCGGTCGGCGCGACGTGGGCCAAGCACGACGTCGCCGCAGTTTTCCAGCCGGGCGACCACGGCAGCACGTACAGCGGAACCGCATTGGCCACCGCGGTCGTCAGCGCTGTGATCGACGAGATGCGCCGCATCGACGCGCCGGCCCTTGCGGCCAAACGCGGCGAGTATCTCTCGACACGGCTCGGCGCTGTGCCAGGCATCGTCAGCGTGCGTGGCCGTGGTCTGCTGGTCGCAGCCGAACTCGCTGCCGGCGACGCCAAGGCAGCGTGCGCGCAGCTGCTCGAACGCGGACTGGTGACCAACGCCGTCACGCCGACCTCACTTCGGTTCGCCCCTCCGCTGACCGTTTCGGAAGACGAGATCGACGAGGCACTCGCATTGGTCGCGGAGCTCCTCGGGTGAGGCACCTCCTCAACATCGCCGACCTCGACGCCGAGGAGCTCGTAGAGGTCCTGCACCTCGCCGAACGAACCGATCTGCGACCGGTTCTCGTTGGATTGGGAGTCGCACTGATTTTCGAGAAACCGTCCAATCGCACCCGTCAATCGATGGAGATGGCCGTCGTTCAGCTGGGCGGCCACCCGATCTACACCCGTGGTGAAGAAGTCGGCTTCGGCGTGCGCGAATCGGTCGAGGACGTCACGCGCGTGATGGCCGGCTATCACGGGATCCTGGCGGCGCGCGTTTTCGATCACGCCGTGGTCGAGCGGATGGCAGCCGTCAACACGGTACCGATCGTCAACATGCTCAGCGACCACTCGCATCCGTTGCAGGGCCTTGCCGATGTGCTGACGATGCAGCAGGTCCATGGGGATCTCGCCGGAAAGACCGTCGCCTACGTCGGCGACTACAACAACGTCGCCCGATCGCTGGCCGAGGCCTGTGTGCTCCTGCGCGCCGACGTTGCGCTGGCCTGTCCCGTCGGGTACGACGCAACGGACGCGGAGCTCGAACGGCTGAACATGCTGGGCGGCGGTCACGTTCGCCAGGTTCATCGTCCGGAGGATGCGGTCGCCGGTGCCATGGCAGTGCACATCGACACGTGGACGTCGATGGGCCAGGAGTCGGAGAAGGACGATCGCAAGCAGGCGTTCGAGGGCTACACCGTGACCGAGGAGATGATGTCGGGTGCGGCCGCCAACGCCGGCTTCTACCACTGCCTCCCCGCGTATCGCGGCTACGAGGTTGCCGCCGACGTGATCGACGGGCCGCGCAGCCACGTCATCCGCCAGGCGCACAACCGGATGCACTCGGCTCGCGGTGCTCTCGCGTTCCTGATGGGCGTGCGCTGATGGCCAGCAAGGTTCAGCGACAACAGATGATCGGCAAGCTGATCGGGAAGTATGCCGTCACCAATCAGCCGCAGCTCGTCGACCTGCTCGCCGACGAGGGGATCGCCGCGACGCAGGCCACCGTGTCGCGCGATCTCGAGGATCTCGGTGCCGTGAAGGTGCGGGTGCCGGGCGGCGACACCGTGTACGCGATCCCGGAATACGAACCGGCGCGGATCGCACCCGAGGACCAGTTGCGGCGCGTGATGGGCGAATGGGTGGCCGAGGTCAAGGTCTCGGCCAACCTGGTTGTCCTGCGCACGCCTCCCGGTTGTGCTCACGTCGTCGCCTCGGCGATCGACCGTTCCGGTATGAGCGGCCTCATCGGCACCGTTGCCGGCGACGACACATTGATGTGCGTGGCCGACGAGGTACTCGGTGGGAAGGCCCTCGCCGAACACCTGCGTGAACTGGCCGGCCTGTCATGAGTTCGGGCGACGTCTCGAGCCCAGGGGAGGGGCACACGCTGTGGCACGGACGGTTCGAGGGAGGGCCGGCTGCCGAGCTGATGGCGTTCACCGAGAGCCTGTCGTTCGACCGTCGTCTTTGGACCGACGACATCGCCGGCTCGGTGGCCCACGTGCTCGGCCTTGCCCACGTCGAGATCATCTCCGAGGCCGAGGCCGTCGCCATCATCGCCGCCCTGGATCGCGTGTCCGACGAGATGGGCGACGGCACCTTCGTGTTCTTCGAGAGCGACGAGGACATCCACACTGCAATCGAGCGTCGCGTGACCGAACTCGCCGGACCGACCGGGGCGAAGCTGCACACCGGTCGGAGCCGCAACGACCAGTCGGCAACGGGTGTGCGCCTGTTCATGAAGCGCGAGCTCACCGTGATCGCCCGGCGGATCCTCGATCTGATGGAGGTGCTGCTCGATCAGGCACGTGGCGCAGGAGGTGTCTACCTCCCGGGCTACACGCACATGCAGCGTGCTCAACCGGTCCTGCTCGCGCACCACTTCCTCGCCCACGGTTGGGCGCTCGGTCGCGACGTCGAGCGCATCCTCGACGCGATGCGGCGCATCGACGTCTCGCCGCTGGGTGCCGGTGCGTTGGCCGGCTCGTCGCTGCCGCTCGATCCGGATTTCACCGCGCACCGCCTTGGGTTCGCCGCCCGCTTCGAGAACTCGATGGATGCCGTCGGTTCCCGCGATCACGTGGCCGAGGCGTTGTTCGTTCTCACGCTCGTCGCTGTCGACCTCTCGCGCATCGGCGAGGAGCTCGTGTTGTGGACGACCGAGGAGTTCGGCTTCGCCCGCCTCGCCGACGCGTACGCCACCGGATCGTCGATGCTGCCCCAGAAGAAGAACCCAGACATCGCCGAGCTGGCACGTGGCAAGGCAGGCCGGCTCATCGGCAACCTCACCGGCTTCCTGGCAACGATGAAGGGACTTCCCCTCAGCTACAACCGTGACTACCAGGAGGACAAGGAACCGTTGTTCGACTCGGTCGACCAGATTCGACTCGCGCTCGGTGCGGTCACCGGAATGATCGCCACGGCGACCTGGGTACCACAGCGCATGCAGTCCGCAGCCGACGCCGAATCCACGTCGGCCACCGATCTCGCCGAATGGCTCGTCCAGCGCGGCACCCCGTTCCGCGATGCGCATGCCATCGTCGGAAGCCTCGTCCGGCGTTCGTCGAACGGGGAGGGGTCGTTGCGTTCGCTCGTCGAAGCCGATCCATCGCTCGGACCTGATGCTGCCGCACTGATCGCGCCCGGTGTCTCCGTGAAGCGACGCATCACCTCCGGTGGCGCCGGCCCGGCCGCGGTCGCCGAGCAGATCGAACGCTTCACTGCGCAGGTCGACCGGCTGCGCACCGCAGTCGCGTGAAGCGCCTGCCGCAGCGATTCTTCGAACGCCACTCCACCGAGGTCGCGCCCGATCTCCTCAACAAGCTGTTCGTCGTCGGTGGCACGAAGGGGCGGATCGTCGAGGTCGAGGCGTACAGCTCCGATGACCCTGCCAGCCACACGTTTCGGGGGCGCACCAAGCGCAACGACGTGATGTTCGGTCCCGCCGGCCACCTCTATGTGTATTTCATCTACGGCATGCACTACTGCGTGAACATCGTGACAGGCCCCGAGGGCGATGGTCAGGCCGTCCTCTTGCGGGCGATCGTCATCGATGGCATCGATCCCCGGCTCACGAACGGTCCGGCGAAGCTGTGCAGATACCTCGGCATCGACATGTCGGCCACCGGGGCCCGGGCGAACGTCGGCGACGACGGCGTCCCGCCGCCGGCCTCGCCTCTGGTCGGACCGCGTGTCGGCATCACGAAGGCGGCGGACTGGCCGCGCCGGTGGCGCGTCGGCTGACTCGACGTCGATCAGCGGATTCGACCGGCCCAACTGGCAACATGGACGGCGTATGGATCTGCTTGCCGAACTCGATGCCCGCGGGCTCATCCACGACACCACAGATCGCGATGCGCTCGGTGCACGCTTGGCTCGGGGCAACATCGGCTTGTACATCGGATTCGACCCGACCGCCGATTCGCTGCACGCCGGCCACCTCGTCGGCCAACTGTTCATGCGGCGCTTCCAACTCGCCGGCCACCGTCCGTTCCCGCTCGCCGGTGGGGCCACGGGGATGGTCGGCGATCCAGGTGGGCGCAGCGAGGAACGCAACCTGCTCGACAACGACACGTTGCGACACAACGTCGACTGCATCAAGGTGCAGCTCAGCAAGCTGCTCGACTTCGAGCCCGGCCCGTTTCAGGCAACGTTGGTCAACAACGCGGATTGGACTCATCCCATCACGATGCTCGAGTTCCTGCGCGACGTCGGCAAGCACTTCACCGTCAATCAGATGATGGCCAAGGATTCGGTACGTTCGCGCCTCGAGAGCGAGCACGGCATCTCCTACACAGAGTTCAGTTACATGCTGTTGCAGGCAAACGATTTCAGGCACCTCTACGAGCACAACGACGTCGAGTTGCAGGCCGGGGCATCGGACCAGTGGGGCAACATCGTCGCCGGCGTCGAGTTGATCCGTCGCAGGTTGGCGGGTCAGGCGTTCGCCATGACCCATCCGCTGATGACCCGCAGCGACGGCTCGAAGTTCGGGAAGTCGGTCGGGGGAGCGGTGTGGCTCGATCCGGCGCGTACGTCGCCGTACCAGTTCCGTCAGTTCTGGGTGCAGTGCGACGACGGCATGGTCGGCACCTATCTGAGGATGCTGTCGATGCGCTCCCTCGGCGAGATCGACGACCTCATCGCCCAACAGATGGCAGCGCCGGAGCGGCGGCCGGCGCAACGCGCCCTGGCGGAGGAGATGACGTCTCTCGTGCATGGCGCCGGTGCCGCTGTGGCCGCCCGCGAGGCCGCCGACGTCCTGTTCGGTGCCGATCCCAGCGGTGCGTCTCTGGCGGCCCTCGAGACGGTAGCGGCGGAGGTACCCGCCGTAGACCTGCCCGGCTCGCTCGACGGGTTGCGGGTGCACGAGATGCTGGTTCGGGCCGGAATCGCCAAGTCGAACGGCGAAGTGTCACGACTTCTCGCCCAGGGGGCGGTGCGCGCCGGAAATCGGGTGCTCGACGGCGACGGCCTCTTGCAGTCATCGGACCTGCTCAGAGGGCAGTTCTTGCTGCTGAGGAAGGGAAAGCGCGAATTCCTCGTCGGAAAATCTTCGAACCAAGGTTGACGCTTCCATCCCTGGTAGATAGTGTTGCTACTCGCCTCACACGGCCGTTCCGGTGTGTGAGGCCAGGCACCAACAGAGGGCTTCGGCTCCTGCGTGCCGCGCTACGACATCGTGCTTTGGTGCGCTGTCTCGGCTCCTTGAAAACGGAAGAGAAGACTGAACGCCAATGCGGGC
>JBDTYA010000298.1:0-2699 GCA_040005915.1 Ilumatobacteraceae bacterium | reverse complement strand
TACGAGGCGGACGCCGATCCGTCGATCATCCGAGGTCGCAAAGTGGCCATCATCGGCTACGGCTCGCAGGGTCATGCGCACGCGTTGAACCTCAAGGAATCCGGCGTGCCGGTGGTGGTCGGGTTGCGCGAGGGCAGCAAGTCGGCCGCCAAGGCCGAGGCCGCCGGACTGAAGGTGATGGACATCGCCGCCGCCGCCAAGTGGGCCAACGTCATCATGATGACGATGCCCGACACCGAGCAGAAGGCGACCTACGAGGAGTTCATCAAGCCGTCGATGCGCAAGGGCAAGGCCATCGCGTTCGCCCACGGTTTCAACATCCGTTTCAAGCGCATCCGCCCGCCGAAGTCGGTCGACGTCATCATGATCGCGCCGAAGGGCCCGGGCCACCTCGTGCGCCGCACGTACACCGAAGGTGGCGGCGTACCGTGCCTCATCGCCGTGCACCAAGATGCCAGCGGCGAGGCACACGCCCTCGCTCTGAGCTACGCCGAAGCCATCGGCGGCGCCCGCGCCGGCGTCATCGAGACCACGTTCAGCGAGGAGACCGAGACCGACTTGTTCGGCGAGCAGGTCGTGTTGTGCGGCGGCTTGACCTCGCTCGTGCAGGCAGCGTTCGACACGTTGGTCGAGGCCGGGTACCAGCCCGAGATGGCCTACTTCGAATGCCTTCACGAAGTGAAGCTGATCGTCGACCTGATGTACGAGGAAGGCATTGCCGGGATGCGCTACAGCATCAGCGACACCGCCGAGTACGGCGACGTCACCCGCGGCCCGCGCATCGTCAACGCCAAGACCAAGCTGGAGATGAAGAAGATCCTCAAGGAGATCCAATCCGGCAAGTTCGCCAAGGAATGGGTGGCCGAGAGCGAGAGCGGCCGAGCGAACTTCAACGCCCTGCGCAAGGCGGGCGCCGAGCATCAGATCGAGGAGGTCGGCGGACGCCTGAGGGCCATGATGCCGTTCCTCGGTGCAGGCCGCCAGAAGCTCGCCGACGTCAGCGGGGGCTGAAATACAGCAGGCACGCTGCGGCGCCCGAGGGGGATCATGACACTGAGTTGGGAAGATGCGTGTGCGCTGGTCAGTGGGCCCGGTTCGCCCTACGAGATCGTCGAGGACGCCAGTGGCCGGCGAAAGTTCAAGCACGCACCGCCGAACCTGCGCAGCCTGTTCGACATCGCCCGCGGTGGCGGCGACGACATCTTCCTGGTGTACGAGGACGAGCGCTGGACGTTCGAGGCGGTCTTCGCCCACATCGATTCGTTGGCCGACGCGCTGGTCAATCACTACGGGATCGGCAAGGGTGACCGTGTTGCCATCGGCATGCGCAACTACCCCGAATGGGTGATGTCGATGCTGGCGATCATCTCCGTCGGAGGAGTGTCGGTGTCGCTCAACGCGCTGTGGGTCGAGGACGAGCTCGACTACGCGCTCACCGACAGCGGTGCCTCGCTGTTGATCGCCGATCAGGAGCGGATCGGTCGATCGCTCGAACCGTGCCGCCGATTGGGCGTGCGCATGCTCGAGGTCCGCGCCGCATCACCGTCCGCAGACGATGTCGACCAGTGGAACAGCGTGGTCCTGCCGGGCCCGTCGATGCCGGCGATCGACGTCGGTTGGGACGACGATGCGACCATCCTCTACACCTCCGGCACCACCGGTCGGCCGAAGGGCGCGGTGTCCACGAACGGCGCGATCGTCTCCTCGGTGATGGCGTTCGGCAGCCGCGCCGCCGCCGATGTGGTGCGCGCCGCGGCCGCACTGCCGGACGGGGAGACGATGCCGGCCCCCACCCCGCTGGCATTCATCCTCATCGTTCCGCTCTTCCACGTCACGGGCTGTGTACCCGTGTTGTTGAGTTGCGTCGTCACCAAGTCGAAGCTGGTCGTGATGTACCGATGGAACGCCGAGAAGGCGTTGGAGCTGATCGAGCGCGAGCACGTGACGAACTTCATCGGTGTACCGACGCAGAGCTGGGATCTGGTCAACTCGCCGCGCTTCGACGATTTCGACACGTCCAGCCTGCGCGGCGTCGGTGGTGGCGGTGCCCCGGCCCCGACGGCGTTGGTCGAGCGGGTCGCGGGCAGCGTGAAGAGCGGCGGCCCGACGCTGGGGTACGGGATGACCGAGACCAACGCCTACGGGCCCAACAACACCGGCGACGACTACCTCACGCACCCGACGTCGACCGGTCGGGTGATGCCGATCATGCGGATCGAGGTTCGCGATCCCGCCGGCCGGCAGGTGCCGACCGGGGAGCGCGGCGAGATCTGGTTCGACGGGCCGACACTGATCCGCGGTTACTGGAACAAGGCGGAGGCGACGGCCGAGACGATCGTCGACGGTTGGCTGCGCAGTGGCGACATCGGACGTGTCGACCACGACGGTTTCGTCTACGTCGAGGACCGCTTGAAGGACATGATCCTGCGCGGCGGTGAGAACGTGTACTGCGCCGAGGTCGAGTCGGCCATCTACGGCCATCCGGCCATTCACGAGGCGGCGGTGTTCGGGATCCCCGACGAACGGCTGGGAGAGGAGGTCGCCGTCGCGGTGCACCTGGTCGAAGGGGCGACATTGACCTCCGACGAGTTGTGCGCCTTCCTGCGCACCAGGATCGCCTCGTTCATGATCCCGTCGCGCGTCGTGATCTCACCGGATCCGCTGCCGCGCAACCCCGCCGGAAAGTTCTTGAAGCGCGA
>JBDTYA010000297.1:0-7736 GCA_040005915.1 Ilumatobacteraceae bacterium | reverse complement strand
GTCTAGCGTCGACGATCGTGAGCGAGTTCGACACCGCCGAGAGGGCCGTCCAGGCCGCCATGGATGCCGGCGCGCGATACGCCGATGCGCGGCTGATGTCTCGACGACACGCATCGATGTCGGCGCGCAACGGCGAGGTCGAGTCCGTCTCGGAGAACGCCGACATGGGCATCGGCGTGCGCGCGCTCGTCGGCTCGGGATGGGGGTTCTTCGCGGTCGCCGATCTCGACGACCGTGCCGTGCGCGGCGCCGGCGCCAAGGCAGCAGAGATCGCTGCCGCCAGCGCCCTCGTGTCGCGCCAAGCATCAGCACTCGTGAAAAGCACCGCAGTCACGGCGACATGGGCGAGCGAATGTCTGATCGACCCGTTCTCGGTGCCGCTGTCCGACAAGGGCGATCTGCTCGTCCGCGCAACCAGGGCGATGACCGAGCACGGCGCCGACCTGGCAGAGGCGCAATGTCAGTCGTGGGAGACACGGAAGTGGTTCGTGTCGAGCGAAGGCCATCGCATCGACCAACACATCCGCGAAGCCGGCGCCGGAATCACGGCCACCGCGATCGGCGACGGTGAGACGCAGTGCCGTTCCTATCCCGCTGCACGCGGCCAGTACGGCACGCAAGGATGGGAGCTCGTCGATGCAATCGACCTCGAGGCCCATGCGGCGCGCGTCGGATCCGAGGCCCGGCAACTGCTCAGCGCTCCCCCGTGCCCCAGCGGTGAGACGACGTTGATACTCGGCGGCGAACAACTCGCGTTGCAGATCCACGAATCGGTCGGCCATGCGATCGAGCTTGATCGCATCCTCGGTTGGGAGGCCGCCTATGCCGGCACCTCATGGCTCGACCTCGGGCAGCTCGGCTCGCTGAAGTTCGGGTCACCGCTGATGAACATCACGATCGACCCGACGATCCCGGGAGCGCTCGGATCGTTCGGCTACGACGACGAAGGCACAGCGGCGGCGTGCCGCGATGCGGTCCGTGATGGCACGTGGGTCGGCGTGCTCGCCGGACGCGACTCTGCCGCGGTCGCCGGACTGGACTACGCCGGCAGCGTACGCGCCGACGGTTGGGCCCGCCTGCCGATGGTTCGAATGACGAACGTCGGCCTCGAACCCGGCCCGCACACGTTCGACGAGATCGTCGCAGCGACCGACGACGGGATCTACATGGAGACCAACCGCTCGTGGTCGATCGACGATCGCCGCCTCAACTTCCAGTTCGGCACGGAGGTCGCGTACGAGGTCAAGAACGGTCAGCTCGGGCGGTTGCTGCGGAACCCGACGTACACGGGGATCGGGCCGACGTTCTGGTCGTCGCTCGACATGCTGTCGTCGGAGATCGTCTCGTGGGGCACACCGAACTGCGGCAAGGGACAGCCGGGCCAGATCGGCCACACCGGCCATCCGGCGGCCCCGGCGAGGTTCCGCAACGTTCGAGTTGGCGTCCGCGCATGAGCGCCGAGGGCGAGCTCTGCGCAGCCGCTGTCGAGCGGGCCACGGTCGCGTTGCCCGGTGCCGATGTCGACGTGTCCGCTGATCGACACCGCCTGTCGCTGACGCGATTCGCAAACTCGGTGATCCACCAGAACGTGGCCGAGGACGTGACGTGGGTACGGATCCAGATCCATCACGCGGGCCGCACAGCGTCCGCCTCGGCGAGCGTCACCGCGGACGCCGCACTACGGACCCTGGTGGAGCGTGCGGTGGCGATGGTGCGGGTCGCACCCTTGGACCCGGCGTGGCCGGGCCTCGCACCATCCGCCGGTGCCGGCACGACCGCACAGATCGACGAGGCGTTCGCAGGGGACACGCCGGCCGATCGCGCAGCCGTCGTGCGGGCCTTCGTCGACGGCGCAGCAGGCTTGGAGACGGCCGGCTATTGCCGAACCAACCACCGCACGTCAGGCTTCGCCAACGCGGCAGGACAGGCGGTGGCAGGCAATGCCGTCGAGTGTGGCCTGTCCGGGATCGCCCGGCGCGACGGCGCCGACGGGGTCGCCCGCCACGCACCACAGCGCCTCGACGAGATCGACGGCCACGTGCTCGGCGCCCGCGCTGCCGCGAAGGCGCTGGCATGGGCCGACCCGGCCGAACTGCCCCCCGGACGATATGAAGTGGTGCTCGAACCGACGGCCGTGGCCGACATCGTGGAGAGCCTCGCTGCGGCAGGTTTCAACGGCAAGGCGATCAACGAGCAGCGCTCGTTCGTGCGAATCGGCGAGGCTCAGTTCGATCCGGCGATCACGCTGGTCGACGACCCGCTGTCGGTCGGCATCGGATACGACGCCGAGGGCACGCCGCGTCGACGTCTCGTGCTCGTCGAGGCCGGCACCAGTGTCTCGTCGACGCACGACCGCCGCTCGGCGGCCGAAGCCGGATCGGGCGCGACCAGCACGGGTCATGCCGGCCCGTTCAGCGTCTCGTGGGGCCCGTTCGCCCGCCACCTCGGCCTGCTTCCATCCGGCGACGGCACGTTCGTCGCCGCCGAGGTCGACGGACCGATGGCCGACTCGTCGGTCGCCGAACTCGTCGCCGGCGTGGAGCGTGGTGTGCTCGTGTCCGACTTCTGGTACACCCGAATACTCGATCCGCGCACGCTGGCCATCACGGGGCTCACGCGCAACGGCGTGTGGCTGATCGAGAACGGGACCATCACCAGCCCCCTGCGCAACTTCCGTTTCACCCAGTCGTATGCGCAGGCGTTGATGCCCGGCAATGTGATTGCTGTCGGCCGGTCGGCAACCCCGATACCCGGCGACACCTACACGGCCACATCGCCGCGCTGGTCGTGCCCCGCCTTGCACCTCGCCTCGTGGAACTTTACGGGCGGCGCCTCAGGCTGAGCCGGCCCGGTTGCAGCTCGAGCCACTCGGCGACGGGGGTCCAGGTGGCGTCCCGTGCCGGATCGCCGAGACTTCTGTACGAGCGCCCAGACGTTCCGCGCCTTTGATCGCTCACTCAGAACGCCGGCACGCCGTCAACGCGCCGGATTCTGCCACCGCCGCCGAGCCCGTCAGGGGACGATGACGATCTTGCCGGTGGTGTGACCGCTGAGGATCGCCTTTTGCGATTCGACGACCTGGTCGAGTGGATACGTCGCAGCCACGGACACCTTCAACTTGCCGGCGGCCACGAGGTCGACCAGCTCCATCCGCGCCGCGCTGCGCAGTTCGTCACCGGGGTCGGCGCCGGGGCCTCCACCGAGCAACTTGATGCCGGCTTCGCGTCCGCGCCTGAAGGCGGCGATGCTCGCGATCCGGCTGCGATCGGCAACCAGCTGCAACGACACGTCGACGGCCTCGTCGGTGCCGACGGTGTCGATCGCGGCATCGACGCCGTTGGGGGCGAGCGCGCCGACACGATCGGCGAGACCATCGCCGTAGGAGACCGGTTCGGCGCCGAGGGCCCTCACCAGGTCGTGCCGCCCGGCGCTGGCCGTGCCGATCACATGCGCGCCACGCAACACGGCGAGCTGCACTGCCATCTGGCCGACGCCCCCGGACGCGCCGTGGACCAGGACGGTGTCGCCTCTTTCGACCGCCGCGGCCGTGAGCGCGTGCACCGCTGTCGCACCGGTGAGGAACAGACCTGCCGCTTCTTCGAACGTGATGTTGTCCGGCTTGGGGACCGCTGTTGCCGCGTCGACGACCACTCGTTCGGCGTAGCCGCCGTTGATGCGATACATGATCACCTCGTCGCCGACCGCTATCTGCCCGCGAGGCCCGACCGCCTCGGTGCCGACCGCAGTCACGACGCCCGACGCCTCCATGCCCACCCTGATCGGGAGCGGGATGTCGGTGCCGAACGCACCGCTGTACATCTTGGCGTCGGCAGGATTCACTCCGGCGGCGCGGACAGCCACAGCGATCTGACCTGCAGCCGGCGGCAAGTCCTCGACGTCGACGATCGAGAGCACGTCAGGTCCTCCGAATGCCGTGGCGACAACGGCGCGGCTCATGCGTCTCGTTCCTGCAGCGGGGCGGTGCCGTCAGGCGTAGGGGTGCGATCGACGTTGAGGATGAACGAGATCGTGCAGTAGTAGCCGACCGTGCCGATCAGGTCGACGATCTCGCGCTGATCGAAGTGCGCGGCGACCAGCGCGAACGTCTCGTCCGACACCGAGCCGGTGTTCAACAACTCGGAGACGAACCGGTGGACGGCCGCCGCCGGCTCGTCGAGACTGTCGGGAACGTCGTCTCGCCCGATCGCCGCGGCGATGGCTGGATCCAAACCGGCGGCCAGTGCCAGCTCATGGTGTGCGAACCACTCGAACTGCGCCGTCCACTTCCGTGCTGTCAGCAAGATCGCCATCTCCTTGAGATCGGCGGGCAGCGACGACTCGAATCGAACGTATTGTCCGACGCGTTGCACCACCGACCCGAGACCGGGACTGCGAAGCAGAGTCGAAAATGGACCACCGACGCGCTTGCCCTCTGCGCCGCGAGGCCCGGCGAGTATCTCGCCGGCAACGACGCGTTGCTCGGCTGACATCGACTCGTATTCCAACGCGCCGAAGCGGCGATCTTGGGTCATCGCCCCGAATGTAGCCGTGCCATTCGCCCACGCGAGAGCCGGTTCCCGATACGGTCCCTGCAGTCGAGAGGTTGGCCGAATGACGGTGAGTCGCAATGGAACATGACGTCATCGTCGTAGGTGCGGGATCGTCCGGTGGCCCGCTCGCTGCCCGCCTCTCGGAGGACCGCCAGCGGTCGGTACTGCTGATCGAGGCCGGCCCCGCATTCCGCACGGTCGGCGAGATTCCCGACGAGGCCCGCTGTGCGGGATCGATGGCCACGACGATCCCGGGCCACCACAACAATTGGTCGTTCGTGGGCAACCTGACGCCGACGCTCCGATACCCGGTCCCGCGCGGCCGTCTGTTGGGAGGCTCCAGCTCGATCAACGGGTCGCTCTTCACACGGGGCACACGCGAGGACTTCGACACCTGGGCGGCCCGTGGAAACAACGACTGGTCGTGGGCCGAGGTCCTGCCGTACTTCCGCAAGCTGGAGGACGATCGTGACTTCGACGACGAGTACCACGGCAAGGGTGGTCCGATCCCCGTGGCCCGCCTGACGGAGTCGACGATGAGCCCGATATCCGGCGCCTTCGCCGAGGCGTGTCGCGAGATGGGATTTCCCGACGAGCCAGACAAGAACGCGCCCGGTGCGCCCGGCGTCGGACCGCTCCCGCTCAACGTCGTCGACGGCGTTCGCATCAGCACCGCGATCGGGTACATCATCCCCAGCCAGGGCCGCCCGAACCTGACGGTTCGCGGAAACGCGTTCGTCCGGCGCGTCCTCTTCGAAGGCAAACGCGCCGTCGGCGTCGAGGTCGAGATCGACCGACATCTGCAGACGATCCGCGGCGGCGAAGTCGTGTTGTGTGCCGGAGCGATCAAGTCCCCGCACATCCTGCTGTTGTCCGGAGTCGGTCCGGCGGCCGAACTGCGCGCCATCGGTATCCCCGTGGTGCACGACCTCGCAATGGTCGGCAAGAACCTGACCGATCACCTCGACGTGGCGATCAGCTATCAGCCGGTCGACGCCCTGCAGTCCGATCCGACCATGGTCATGGCGCAGACGGCACTGCACTACACCGCTCAGGGATCGGATGTGGTCGGGGGCATGGAGATCCTGCCCATCGTCGTCAGCCTCCCCACGCAGTCGGGCGAGCTGACGTTCCTGGCCAACAGCCAGTACGAGGAGGGTCGCGGCGAGGTGCGGATCCGCTCGGCCGACGCCCACATCGCCCCCGAACTGCAGTACAACTACCTTTCCGAAGCCGGGGACCGGGCCCGCGCCCGCGCCAACGTCAGACTGGCAATCGAACTGCTCGAGTCGAGGCCGATGCGGTCGTTGGTGGTTCGGCGAACATCGGCCGAAGGCATCGACCTGTCATCCGACAAGCAACTCGATCGGTGGCTGCTGGCGAAGATTGGGACTGCGTTCCACACGTCGAGCACCTGCAAGATGGGTAGCGCCGACGACGACACAGCTGTCGTCGACCAGATGTGCCGCGTACGCGGAGTCGAGAACCTGCGGGTGGTCGACACGTCGATCATGCCCGAGATCGTCAGACGCGGTACCAATGCGACCGCGATCATGATCGGCGAACGGGCCGCCCAGTTCTTCTGACGACCTCAGCGGCCTTGTCGGTCGTCGGCCAACGTCACGACGCCCTGGTCGATCATCGCCTCCACGAACATCTCATCGACGCCCCACTCGGCCAACGCGGCGCGGCCGCCGACACCCGACGAAACCGGCGCAGCGGGAGTCGGGTGTGGACTGCTGCCGAACCGCGGCACGGGGGCCGGCTGTACCACGCCACCGACAGAGAGGAACGAGCCGCGGTCCCTGAGGTGCTCGTCCTCGGTGGCCTCGTGCATCGTCAACACCGGAGTTACACACGCATCGATTCCGGCGAACACACCCACCCATTCGTCTCGAGTGCGCGTGGCGATGCGACCGCGGAAGAGCTGCCTCGTGGTGGGCCAGGAATCGCGATCGAGCTGTGGGCCGAGGTCGTCACAGGCGAAGCCGAGGCCCTCTATCAATGCTTGGTAGAACTGTGGCTCGATCGCACCGACGGCGATGAACCGGTGATCACTCGTCTCGTAGACGCCGTAGAACGGCGCACCGCCATCCAGCACGTTGGATTCGCGCTGATCCACCCACGTGCCGGCGCCGCGCATGCTGTGGATGTACGTCGCCAACGATGCGGCACCGTCGACCATCGCTGCGTCGACAACCTGGCCGCGACCGGTTCGCGTCGCCTCGACCAATGCGGCGACGACTCCGAACGCGAGCTGCATCGAACCACCGCCGAAGTCGGCGACGACGTTGAGCGGCACCGGCGGTGGTCGGTCGGCCGGACCCATCGCGGCGAGCGTTCCCGACAGCGCGACGTAGTTGATGTCATGTCCACCGAACCCGGCCAGCGGGCCGTCGCGACCCCACCCCGTCAAGCGTCCGTAGACCAGTGACGGCTGCACAGCGAGACACGCATCCGGACCGACACCGAGGCGCTCGGCGACGCCCGGCCTGAAGCCCTCGAGGAACACGTGCGATCTCCGAACGAGTTCGAGCACGAATGATGCTGCGTCGGGCTGCTTGAGATCGACCGCGACAGAACGCCTGCCGCGCGTGACCGCGTTGCCGCGGCGGCCGCGTTCTATGAGATCGAACGCCGCGTCACTCGTCTCCGGTCGATCGATCCGCAGCACGTCCGCGCCGGCATCGGACAACATCATCGCCGCATGCGGGACAGCGCCGAGCGCAGCGAGCTCCACCACGCGGATGCCGGCCAAAGGGCCGATCGCCGGTACCGATGTGCCGGAGGCTGTGCCGATCGAAGCATCGGTCGACCGGTCAGCCATCGGTCGATGTTACCGATCGATCGACCTACGGACCGAAGTACCCGTTGACGTCGACAACCAGATGGGTTGCCGACTGCGTGAACACACACACCTGCCCCGCATCACCAACCTTCACCAACACCGCATTCGCCACCGTCGAACCAGCCACGAAGTTCACACTCGACGCCAACGGACGCGCACTCCCACACGGATACACCGTCACAAAACCCGCACCCAACGCGTCCACCACCGTCACGTTCAACACCACCGCCGCAGCATCACCACCAACCCCACCACGACCAGCAACCGTCAACGCAGTCACCACCCCACCACCACGAACACCAATCCCATTGAACAAACCATCAACCGTCGACAACCCA
>JBDTYA010000296.1:0-2892 GCA_040005915.1 Ilumatobacteraceae bacterium | reverse complement strand
ATGACGGTACAGATGACGGTGGGGATGACCGGTAGGGGAGTCCGCACTTCGGTGCAGCGGCTCACGTGCGTCGGCGCCAACGGTGTCGAGCTGGTCGCCGACGGCCACGGCGACCCTCATCATCCGTCGGTCCTGTTGCTGCACGGTGGTGGCCAGACCCGTCACTCGTGGGGGTCGACCGCCGAGACGCTCAGCAGCGCCGGCTTCTACGCGGTCACGGCCGATCTGCGCGGCCACGGCGAGTCCGGCTGGGATCCCGACAGCGACTACTCGTTCGCCGCCCAGATGGCCGACGTGGAGGCGTGGTGCCACGGTCTCGACCGACCGGCGATCGTGGGTGCGTCGCTCGGCGGTCTCGCCGGATTGTGGACCGAGGGGACGCGGGCGGCGAACGGGCGACCGTCCGCCGGTTCTGCCCTGGTGCTCGTCGACATCGCCCACCGCAGCGAACGACAAGGCGTCGACCGCATCCTCAACTTCATGAGTGGCAACCCCGATGGATTTGCCAGCATCGAGGAAGCTGCCGACGCGGTGGCCGAATACCTTCCACATCGCCCTCGCCCGGCCAGCACTGCGGGTCTGGCACGCAACCTGCGCCTCGGCGACGACGGGCGCATGCGGTGGCACTGGGACCCGACCCTGATGGATGGCGGCATCAGGCACCGCAGTGGTGCCGACTTCGGGAGGTTCGCCACTCTCGCCGGGGACCTGACCCTTCCGGTGCTGCTGATCCGCGGCGGGCGCAGCGATGTGCTGAGCCCTGCCGTCGTGGCCGAGTTCCTCCAGTTGGTTCCGCATGCCGAGTTCGTCGATGTCGGCGATGCACATCACATGATCGCCGGCGAGCAGAACGATGCGTTCTCGACCACCGTCGTCGAGTTCCTCACCCGTGTGATCGGCGCCGATACTTTCGGCGACGGAGGCTGACGGTCATGGACATCATCATCGCTGCCGACCCGCCGACGGCCGCACGGGAGGCCGCCCAGTGGATCGCCCGCCAGTTGCGCAACGCCGTCTCGCGTCGTGGCGCGGCGACCGTCGCGTTCAGCGGTGGATCGACGCCGGCGCTGATGCTCGCCGCCCTCACGGAGATGGAGGTGCCGTGGAACGCGACGACCGTCTTCCAGGTCGACGAGCGCGTCGCCCCCGACGGCGATCCCGACCGCAACGCGGCATTGCTCGACGTGCTGCGCCCGTTGTGCGGATCGATCGAGTTGATGGGCGTGACCGATCGCGACCTCGAGTCGGCACGACAGCGCTATGCGCGTCTCCTGCCCGAGCGGCTCGACATCGTGCACCTCGGCGTCGGCGACGATGGGCACACAGCGTCGTGGCCGCCGGGTGATCCGGTGATCGATGATGTCGGTGTGGTGGCGATCTCGGGGGAGTACAAGGGTCGGGTGCGCATGACCATGACGGTGCCTACCGTCAACGCTGCCCGTCGCCGGATCGTGCTGGCCACCGGCGCGGCGAAGGCGCCCATCATGCAACGGTGGCTGTTGCACGACAACGCCCTGCCGATCGATCGTGTCGGCCGCGCCAACACATTGATCGCTCTCGATGCCGAAGCCGCAGCACGATTGCCGTACCAGGCTGGCTAGCGTCTGACGACGATGGACATCACGACGACGCCCGCCTGGTCAGCGCTGCAGTCGACCGCGCGGCCGCCCCACCTGCGCACGCTTTTTGCCGACGATCCCCAGCGCTCGTCGCGCTACCGGCTGCAGGCCGGTGACCTGTTGATCGACTATTCCAAGAACCTGATCGACGACGAGGTCGTGCGACGGCTGCTCGCTGTTGCCGCAGCGGCGGATGTCGAGGGTCACCGGGCGGCGATGTTCGCGGGTGAACCGATCAACGTCACCGAACGCCGTGCGGTCCTGCACACGGCGCTTCGCGCGCCGCGCGATGCCGTAGTGACGGTCGACGGCCACAACGTGATGCCCGACGTGTACGAGGTGCTCGGACAGATGACTGCGTTCGCCGACCGGGTTCGCAGCGGGGCCTGGCGAGGGGCCACGGGCGAGGCGATGCAGACCGTCGTCAACATCGGCATCGGGGGCAGCGACCTCGGCCCGGCGATGGCGTTCCTGGCGACGGAATCGTTCGGCGATCGCAACCTCCGTTGCCGGTACGTCAGCAACGTCGATGGCGCCGACATCCACCGCAACCTCGCCGACCTCGATCCGTCGACGACGTTGTTCATCATCAGTTCGAAGACGTTCACCACAATCGAGACGTTGACCAACGCCGCGGAAGCACGCCGTTGGCTCACCGCGGCGCTCGGTGGCGACGCGGTCAGCAAGCACTTCGTCGCCGTCAGCACCAACGCCGCCGAGGTCGCCAAGTTCGGGATCGACACGGCGAACATGTTCGGCTTCTGGGACTGGGTCGGCGGCCGCTACTCGGTCGACTCGGCCATCGGCCTGTCGCTGGCGCTGTCGATCGGTCCCGCCGGTTTCCGCCAGTTCCTCGACGGCTTCCACACCATCGACCGGCACTTCGTCGAGGCCCCGTTGCACACCAACGCGCCGGTGCTGATGGGCATGTTGGGGATCTGGTACGCCAACGTGCTCGGTGCGCAGACCAAGGCGGTGCTGCCGTACGCCCAGGCGATGCGGCGCTTCCCGGCGTACCTCCAGCAACTCGACATGGAGTCCAATGGCAAGAGCGTGCGGTTGGACGGTTCGCCGGTCTCGACGACCACTGGACCGATCGTGTGGGGCGAGCCGGGCACCAACGGGCAGCACGCGTTCTACCAGCTGCTGCACCAGGGCACGCGCCTGGTGCCGATCGACTTCATCGGGTTCGCCCAACCCAACGATCCGCTGCTCGAGCAACACGACCTGCTGATGGCCAACCTGTTCGCCCAGGGCGAGGCGCTGGCCTTCG
>JBDTYA010000295.1:0-9865 GCA_040005915.1 Ilumatobacteraceae bacterium | reverse complement strand
CGAGGATGTTCTTCATCACTTCGGTGGTGCCTCCTTCGATCGAGTTGGCACGGCTGCGCAGGAAGGCCTTCTGCATGTACTCGAACGCCATCGCATGCTCGGGGCGAACCATCTCGTAGCTGCCGTAGAGCATGCCCTCCGCACCCATCAGGTCGACGACCTTGGCGTAGATGTCCTTGTTGAGGTCGGCGAACGCCATCTTGCCGATCGAACCCTCCGGCCCCGGATCGCCCATCTTGCGGTTCTGATTGGCACGGATGTTGGTGAGCCGCAGCACCTCGGCACGGCACCACAACTTCATCACCTCGTCGCGCGACGCTGCATCCTTGCGCTCCTCGGGAAGGTCGGCCCACGTCGCGGTCAAGGCCTGGATCGTGCCACTGCCCTTGGCAGGCATGGTGCCGCCGATCGATACGCGCTCGTTCATCAGCGTCGTCAGCGACACACGCCATCCGTCTCCCGGATTACCGAGCAGTTCGGAATCGGGGATGCGCGTGTTGGTGAAATAGACCTCGTTGAACTCGGCCTCGCCGGTCATCTGACGGAGTGGCCGCACCTCGACGCCGGGTGCGTGCATGTCGACCACGAACGCGGTGAGCCCGGCGTGCTTCACGGCCTCGGAATCGGTGCGCACCACCAGCAGGCCGAAGCGCGACAGGTGGGCCAGCGTGGTCCACACCTTCTGGCCGTTGACGATCCACTCGTCTCCGTCGCGCACACCCTTCGCCGCGAGGCCGGCGAAGTCGGAACCGGCGCCGGGCTCGCTGAACAGCTGGCACCAGATCTCCTCCCCGGTGAACAAGGGCCGCAGGTAGCGCTTCTTCTGCTCATCGCTGCCCCACACGGCGACCGTCGGGCCACACATGCCATAGCCGATCGGGTTGCGGTAGTACGGGTTCGGACCGCCGGCGGCGAACACTCGCTCGTTGACGACCCGTTGCAGCTTGGCGTTGAGGCCGAGGCCACCGTTGCCCACAGGGAAGTTGACCCACGCCAGTCCCTTGTCGAACTGCGCCCCCAGGAACGTCACCGCGTCGTGCGAACCCGGGTCGCATTCTGCGAGCAACTCCGTGACGAGGTCGTCGACGATCTCTTCGTCCGCTTGCGCTTGGGTCTCTGTGGCGGTCATGGTCGGCAACGCTACTGGCGCGCTACAAACACACCAGAGCCGGTCGTCCTGGCGCTGATGGCCTACTGGTCGTCGTCAGCATCGGCGGGTTCGTCGAAACCGGCCGCAGCCAGCCGTTCGAGCAGTTCGTCGCGAATGCTGCGTCCCGGTTCGCGGGCCTTGTCGCCCGTGATCCGCCAGCCCAGCCGGCTGGAGTATAGCAAGGGCGGCTCCTTCAAGCGGCCCGCGCCGACGGCGATGACACGGGCGAAGAAGAGCTCGTGATCGACCATCGGTTTGACCTCGAACGTCTCGCAACGGAGCCAGGCGATGCAGTTGCGCACGACCGGCAGTCGGGTGCCGGGGATGGTCTCGAGGTACTCCTCGGCGATGTAGCGGAACTTGCGGCCCGGATAGGAGAAGTACTGACCCACGTCGACCTGGTCTCCGGCGAGGATGCTGACGGCGAACTCGCCGCTGGCAGCGATCAGCGGATGGGTGTCGTGCTTCGGCGACACGCTGGCCATCACGATGGGCTCTTCGAAACTGACCTGGCACACCCAGTGGCTGCAGTAGGCGCGGGTGACGCCGTCATGGTGTGCCCCGACCACCTGGACGCCCTTCATCATCTGGCCGAGGCTGCGCTTGATTGTGGCGTCGATCATCAGTTGAAGTGTCGCATCCATCGACGGTGTTCGGCGCGCTCCGAGGCGAGCTCGGGGAACGCTTCGCGCAGCGGCACCAGCCTGGCGAGCAGCACCGGTTGATCGCGCGGGACCAGGCTTTGCTTCAGGTTGTTGAGGATCCGCAACATGATCTCGTGAGCGCTGGTCGGCGCGAACATCGCCGGGCGGAACGTGGCGTCGCTGCCGACGCGGTTCTTCCAGGAAGTGACCATCCCAGGCTCGTCGTAGCGCAAGCCGCGGCCGAACGGATCGGCGAACGTTCCCGACTGCTTGTCGCGGATCACGAAGTGGCCGGGAAGGCCGACACCGCGGATCGGCACACCGAGTCGCTTGCCGACCTCGATCGCCACGACGCTGAGCGTGATCGGCATGCCGACTCGCCGCGTCAGCACCTCGTGGAGCAGGGAGTTGCGCGGGTCGTGGTAGTCGTCGTTGTCACCGGTGAACATGCCCGAGGCGAACAACGTGTCGACGATCCCCTCGAACGTCGCGGGACATCGATCGGCGATCCTGTCGAGACCTAGGATGATCGACGAGATGTCGGCATCGCGGTCGATAGCGGTGGCCACGAGTGCGCAGAGCAGGTCGAGGTGTCGCTCCGCTGACGCACCATTGACGATCTCGGCGAACCGAGTGGCCGGGTCCATCCGTGCAAGGTACCGCCGGACTGCTACCTTCGCCGCCGTGTACCCGGGCGCGTTCGTCGAGTCGCAACCTCACAAGCCGGCACTGATCATGGCCGGGTCCGGCTTCACGCAGACGTTCGCCGAGCTCGATGCCGCCGCCAATCGGCTCAGCCGCCTGCTACGCGATGTGGGGGTGCAGCCCGGCGACCACGTGGCGATCTGCATGGAGAACCACGATCGGTACTTCGAGGTGTTGTGGGGTTGCCAGTACGCCGGCGCCGTCTACACCGCCTGCTCGAGCCGGCTGACGAGCAGCGAGTTGAAGTACATCATCAACGACTGTGCCGCCAAGGTCTTCATCGTCTCGAAGCACAAGGCCGAACAGGCCTCCGACATCGTCGCCGATACGCCTGCCGTTGTGGTCAGGCTGATGCTCGACGGCGTCGTCGATGGGCACGAATCCTACGAAGTCGCCGTCGCCGCCCGGTCGGCCGACCCGCTCGACGAGCCGCGTGTAGCCGGCATCGACATGCTCTACTCGTCGGGTACGACCGGTCGTCCGAAGGGCATCACCAAGCCGTTCGTGTCCCTACCGCTCGAGTCAACGCCTGGCGGTGTAGCCCCGCTGATGCAAATAATGTTCGGCGCGACCGACGAAAGCGTCTACCTCTCACCAGCGCCCTTCTACCACGCTGCTCCATTGCGTTTCGGCCTTGGCGCGCAGGCGATCGGGGCGACCCTCGTGGCGATGGAACACTTCGATGCGGAGTGGTACCTGCAACTGATCGAGCGCCATCGGGCGACCATCACCCAGGTCGTGCCGACCATGTTCGTGCGGTTGTTGAAGCTCGATCCAGCGGTGCGGGACAGGTACGACGTCGGCTCGATGCGCTGCATGATCCACGCCGCAGCACCGTGTCCCGTGCCGGTGAAGCGGCAGATCATCGAGTGGTTCGGTCCGGTGCTGCACGAGTACTACGCAGGCACCGAGGGCAACGGCTTCGTGTACTGCAACAGCGAGATGTGGTTGACGCACGAGGGCACGGTCGGGACACCGATCGGCTGCGTGGTGCACATCTGCGACGACGACGGTGACGAGCTGCCCAACGGGGAACCGGGGACCGTCTACTTCGAGGGGGGCGCCACGTTCGAGTACCACAACGATGCCGAGAAGACCTCGTCGTCGCGTCATGCCAACGGCTGGAGCACGCTCGGCGACGTCGGTTACCTCGACGACGACAACTTCTTGTACCTCACCGACCGCAAGGCGTTCCTCATCATCAGCGGAGGCGTCAACGTCTATCCTCAGGAGGTCGAGAACGTGTTGGTGATGCACCCCAAGGTTGTCGACGTCGCCGTGTTCGGCGTCCCCAACGACGACTTCGGCGAAGAGGTCAAGGCAGTGGTGCAACCTTTGGCCATGCCGGCGTCAGCCGGCGAATCGGTGTCGCTGGCCCTGGAGCTGATGGCCTTCTGCCGTTCGGAACTGGCCGACATCAAGTGCCCGCGGTCGATCGACTTTCGTGAGGAGCTGCCGCGGCATCCGACCGGCAAGCTCTACAAGCGGCTGCTGAAAGACGAGTACTGGAACGCGGCCGGGCGGGCGATCTGACGAGGTGCTGACTGCGGGCCGCGTCAGGTCTTGGCGCCCGTACCGCGGTGCAGTTCGTCGAGGATCAACGCCATCCGCATGCTCTCGGCCCGCCCGAAGATCGACTTCTCGGTTCCCGCCACGACAGCCTCGAAGTGCGCCGACATGCCGGCATAGGCGTTGGCTCCGGCGCACTCGACGACCTCGACCGAGCCGTCGCGTCGCTCGACCTCGAGCGTGCTCGCCGTCTCTGGCCCGGGCACGTGCAAGCCGGGCACGTTGACGAGCCCGAGACTGGCCGACAGGCTCATCTGCTTGCGCACGGGAGCATCGAACGAGACGTCGAATGTCGAGCTGAAGCCCAGTCCCCAATCGATCCAACCCGCCATCGCCACGTCGACTCCCAGGTCGTTGCGCGTTGCGCTGGCCGCCATACCGACCGGATCGCGGTCGGCGATGAGCATGAACGGGGCAATGCAGTAGATGCCGATGTCGAAGACAGCACCCGCGCCGCGCGTGTCGATTCGGTGATCGCCGGCGGTCATGTCCATCGGGTAGCTGAACGAGGATCTGCCGGTTTGCAACGCGCCCAGTGACCCACCGGCGGCCAGCGCCAACAATGCCTTGGCCCGCGGATGATGCGGCCACATGTATGCCTCGAGCAGTGTCAAGCCCGCAGACTCGGCGTGGTCGAACAGACGGGCGCTATCGTCCGGCGTGAGCGTCAGCGGCTTCTCGCACAACACGTGCTTGCCGGCATCGAGGGCCCGGTGGCTCCACTCGGCGTGCAGGTGATTGGGCAACGGGTTGTAGACGGCGTCGATGTCGTTACGAGCCAGCATCTCGTCGTACGGCCCGAAGTCTTCACCGCGCCGGCTGGGCGCGTCGACGATCTGTTGGCCGGCCTGTTCGAAAGCGGGCCTCAACTCGTTCTGGAAGATGCGGCTGGATCCGCCGAGGACACCCCAACGGATCATGCGCCGAGCACGACCATCTTGATCTCGGTCATCTCCTTCACCGAATACGCAGGGCCCTCGCGGGTGTTACCGCTGTCGCGCAGACCACCGTACGGCTGCTGGTCGGCGCGCCACGTGGGCACCTCGTTGACCAACACACCGCCGTAGTCGAGCGTGTGGATGGCTCGTAGCGCCTTGCTGATGTCGGTGGTGAAGATCGCCGCCTGCAACCCGAACTCCGAGTCGTTGGCCAGTGCGAACGCGTCGTCGAGGTCGTCATACGTGGCGATGGCGACGACAGGCCCGAACACCTCGTTCGAGCAGACCTTCATGTCGGGCTTGGCGTTGGCGATGACTGTCGGGCGCAACACGCCGTCGTCGTCGAGCCCGCCGCCCGTGAGGACCTTCGCGCCACCGGCCTCGGCCTCGGCCACCCACGAAACGACGCGGTCGCGTTCCTTCTTGGAGATCAACGCCGACACGTCGGTTGCTTCGTCCAGCGGATCGCCGACGACGAGCGAGTTCACGTGGTCGACCAGTGCGGCGGTGAAATCGTCGGCGATCGACGTGTGGATGTAGATGCGCTGCGTCGAGATGCAGCTCTGGCCGGCGTGGCTGAAGCCGGCGACCTTGATCTTGGCAGCAGCGGATTTCCAATCGCCGTCCGGCTCGATGATGACCGGCGCGTTGTTGCCAAGTTCGAGACCGACGCGCTTGCGCGGCGCCCGGGCGCGGATGCCCCAGCCGACCGTCGGCGAACCGGTGAACGTGATCAGCGCGACGTCGGGGTGATCGACGATGGCGTTGCCGACGGTGCCGCCTCCACCGGTCACGACGTGCAGGTATTCGGCAGGCAGTCCGCACTCCTCGACGAGCATCTTGGCGAGGGCCAGCGAGCTGAACGGTGTCTGGCTTGCCGGCTTCAACACGACGGGGCAACCGGCGGCGATGGCCGGCGCCACCTTGTGGGCGACGAGATTCAACGGGAAGTTGAACGGAGCGATCGCGCCGACGACACCGATCGGCACGCGCAGCGTGAAGCCCAACTTGCCCTCGCCCGCGGCGATCGCATCGAGTGGCACCATCTCGCCCGACAACTTGCGGGCCTCGGCCGCTGCGAAGTGGAAGGTGCCGACAGCGCGCTCGGCCTCGCCTCGAGCTGTCTTGATCGGCTTGGCCGCCTCTTTGGCGATGATCAGTGCGAACTCCTCGCGACGCTCGGTCAGCAGTTGCGCAGCCTTGTCGAGGATGGCGGCGCGCTTCCACAAGGGCAGCGGATTCTTCAGGGCGGTCTTCGCGCTCGCGACAGCCGCCGCCACGTCGGCTTCGGTCTGAGCAGGGATCTCGCCGATGACCGAGTCGTCGAAGGGCGAGCGAACAGTGATCGTTTCAGCCATGACAACCGACGATACTTGCCCTATGACAACCCCTCGTCATCCGTTCCTCGACTGGGAGGGCCCACTGCCCTTCGCCCACCGAGGCGGCGCCAGCGATGTGCCGGAGAACACGATGGAGGCGTTCGCCTATGCCGTCGAACACGGGTACCACTACCTCGAAACCGACGTGCAGGTGACCGCCGACGGAGTGCTCGCCGCGTTCCACGACAACGATCTGCAACGCACCACCGGCCGGCCCGGCAAGATCAGTGAGATGCCGTGGAGCGAGGTGTCGAAGGCGTTGGTCGACGGCAAGGCGCCGATCCCGCTGCTGGAGGACCTCCTCGGCGCGTGGCCACAGGCGCGCATCAACATCGACTGCAAATCAAACGCCGCAGTCGACGCGCTGATCGCCTCGTTGCGGCGAACCAACTCGCTCTCGCGCGTGTGCGTCGCAGCGTTCAGCGATCTCCGCTTGCGACGGTTGCGCACGGCATTGGGCGCCGAGTTGTGCAGTTCGCTCGGGCCGGCCGAATTGAGCCTGTTGCGCTTCGGCCTGTTGCGGAAACCTCCAGGCCTCGCCGCTCAGGTCCCCGTGAAGGAAGGGCCGCTGACCGTGGTCAACGAGGCATTCGTCGAGCGCTCGCACCGGCTCGGGCTGCAGGTCCACGTGTGGACGATCGATGACGCAACGGAGATGGTGCGCCTGTTGGATCTCGGTGTCGACGGCATCATGACCGACCGCCCCCTGGTCCTTCGCCAGGTGCTCGAGTCGCGTGGTGCCTGGCACTCGTAGCCACCGCACCGGCGGCAAGCAGCAGCACGCCGACCAGCGTCACAACAGGGCCGGATCCGATCGCGATCAGTGAGGTGGTCGGAGCGGACCGAACGGCCACGGCGACCAATCCCGTGTACACCACGGCGACCACGGCCGCGGCCTCGGTGAGCCACCGCCGCCGAAACCACTGCAACGTGACGGCCGCGGCGAATAGGAACGGCACGACCGGCCAGAGCCGCAAACCCCACCCGATCACGCCCGACTGCGAGATGCCGAGCCGATCGACCAGCGAGAAGATTTCGAAACTGCTGCGGCGGCGTGTGCCCGAGCGCAGCCACGGCAGAAAGGTGCCGATCAGGGCCACCGCTGCGCCGGCCGTCGCCACGATCCGCCCGATGAGAAACCGCTGCACTGCGGCAGCGTAGGTTCCGGTCATGGCCTCGCCCCGATTTCACTCCGTCCGCTCGCCACAGGGTTTGGTTGCCAGCGCCGACGGGCTCGCTACACAAGCCGGCCTACGTGCCCTGGTGCTCGGCGGCAACGCAGTCGATGCTGCGCTGGCCACCAACGCCGCCATCGGCGTGACTGCGCCGCACCTCTGCGGAATGGGTGGCGACCTGTTCGCGCTCGTGCACCGCGACGGCGAGGTGTTCGCACTCAACTCGACCGGTCGCGCCGGATCCGGTGCCGATGCCGCAGCACTGCGCGCGGAAGGCCATACCGAGATGCCGTTCCGCCACGACATCCGCACGGTCACCGTGCCCGGCTGTGTCGACGGGTGGATGGCGCTGCACGAACGATTCGGCACACTGCCGCTGTCCGTGTTGCTGGAGCCGGCAATCGCGCTCGCCGGCAACGGCTTTCCCGCGAGCCCGCTTCTCGTCGGTGCCGCGGCACGGGCCGACGAAGGCGCCAGTGCGAACCTGTTCGAGCTCCTCGGCCAGCTGACCCGACCAGGTGCCCGCGTTGTGCGCACGGGCACGGCGCGCACACTGGCAGCCATCGCCGAAGGTGGACGGGCGGCGTTCTACGAAGGCGAGTTCGGCGAGGGACTGAAGGCGTTGGGCAACGGCTTGTACAGCGACGAGGATCTGGCGACGCCGTTACCGGAATGGGTGACACCGTTGACCGTTCACGCGTTCGGCGTCGACCTGTGGACGATCCCTCCCAACTCGCAGGGTTATCTCGCCCTGGGCGCCGCAGAGCTGGCCGGCCACCTGGATCTGCCGGCCGATCCCAACGACGTGCGGTTCGCCCACCTGCTGATCGAGGCCGCCACGGCGGCAGGTTTCGATCGTCCCGACGTGCTCAGCGACACCGCCGACGGTGACGATCTGCTTCGCACGATCGCCCAGCGCATCGGCCTGATCGACACCGAACGGGCCTCCAACAGGTGGTCGCCCGGCCGCGATGGCGACACCACATACCTGTGCGCCCTCGACGGCAAGGGCATGGGGGTGTCGCTGATCCAGTCGAACGCCGCCGGCTTCGGCTCCGGCCTGGCCGAGCCCAGCACAGGCATCAACCTTCACAACCGCGGGCTCGGGTTCAACCTGCGCGAAGGGCACGCCGCAGAGTTCCTGCCCGGTCACCGGCCACCGCACACGCTGTGCCCGGCGATGGCAACCGCAGAAGGGGAGCTGCGTGGCGTGTTCGGCACGATGGGCGGTGACGCCCAACCGCAGATCCTGCTACAACTCGCCGCCCGCCTGTTCCACTACGGGCAGTCGCCCGCCGCTGCGATCCACGCCGGCCGCTGGGCGCTGCGCGGTCCGTCGACCGGGTTCGACACATGGAGCAGCGGCGAGGCACCGACCGTCGCTGTCGAGGGCCAGGCACCCGACGACTGGATGGCCGGGCTCGCGGCGCGCGGGCACAGGGTCGAGAGCCAGCCGGCCTACGACAGCGGCTTCGGTCATGCCCACGCGATCCTGATCGATCACGACGGCTTCCGTGCGGGCGCCGCCGACCCGCGGACGATGGTGGGTACCGCAGCGGGCATCTGAACGCGAGGTCAGCTGCGAAGTACGATCGGTGCATGCGCGTCGATTCGAACTTCTTCTGTACCGTGCCGATGTCCGACGCGGGCGACCCGTCGGTAGCACCGACCGCACGACGATTCGGCAACGACGCGGTCGTCGAGTGCTACAAGAACCTCGTCGAGTGGGCCAAGACCGCCGACCAGCTCAACTTCGACACGATGTGGCTCACCGAGCACCACTTCCAGCACGAGGGCTACGAGGTGCTGCCCAACCTCATCCAGTTCGGCCAACACCTGGCGCTGCTGACTCAAGGTCTGCGGCTGGGCCAGATGTTCAACGTCGTACCGCAGTGGCATCCACTGCGGCTCGCCGAGGATTTCGCGCTCGCCGACATCGTCACAGGCGGCCGCATGGAGTTCGGCGTCGGCCGCGGCACGGTTCCGCGCGAGGCGTGGGCGCTGGGCACCGTGGTGGCCAGCGGCGACAACGAGATGTCGGCCGAGCACGACCGCATCAACCGCGAGATCTTCGAAGAGTCCATGGAGATCATCAAACTCGCCTGGTACAACGAGCAGTTCAGCTATCGCGGCAAACACCTGGTGCTGCCACCCGACGATGTGCCCGACCGAGGCACGATGGTCAACGATCTCACCCTCATTCCCAAGCCCCTCAGGCACGTCGACGTCTATCAGCCGGTCACGTCACCGGAGACCATCGAGTACGTGCCGAAGGCCGGCCACCGCGCCGTCTACTGGCTGCAGA
>JBDTYA010000294.1:0-7084 GCA_040005915.1 Ilumatobacteraceae bacterium | reverse complement strand
CAGACGTACGAGAAGGCGCTGGTCAAGGGCCGCCCCGGCCAGGACGAGTTCAACAAGTTCCTGTCGCCGTACGGCCGGTTCAACAGCTATCGCAACCCCGACGGCACCAAGGTCGCGTTCAACCATTGCCCCACGGTCGAGGAGAGCAACGACCAGAAGATCCAGATCGTCGGCTCCATCGACGATGCCGTCGACGCCATCGGCTACTGGCGCGACCTGCTGGACCTCAAGCACATCTGCTTCTTCCTCGACTACCCAGGGCTGACCCGCGAGGACATGACCGAGCAGATGCACCTCGTCGCCGAGGAAGTGTTCCCGCGTCTCGGTGAGACGATCGATCGGCGACCCATCACCGGCACACCCCTGGTGTGAACCCGAACCTTCACGCCGACGCCGGTTACGTCCTGCTGCCCGCGTTCGCCGAACCGCACGCCCATCTCGACAAGGCGTTCCTGGCCGAGCGCGTCGACAATCCGACCGGCGATCTGCTCGGTGCCATCCTGGCGATGGATGCGGCGCGTGACTCCATCACCCTCGCCGACACGATCGAGCGCGCCGAGCGCGCCGCCCGCCTGCTGGCAACAAACGGCTGCACCGCCATCAGAACGCACGTCGATCTGACGCTCCCCAGCCGGCTGATGTCGGTCGAGGCGCTGATCGACGTTCGCGATCGGTTGCGCGACCTGGTCGAGATACAGGTCACCGCCCTCTGCGCGTGGCCGTCGATCGGACCAGAGGGCGCCGGCCAGCGGGCTCTGCTGCGCGAGGCGATCGCGATGGGGATCGACGTCGTCGGTGGCTGCCCGCACCTCGAGTCCGACCCCGCTGCAGCCAACGACAATTTCCTGACGCTGGCCGCGGAAAGTGGCCTCCCGGTCGATCTGCACACCGACGAGGTGCTGAACCCGTCGATGCTCGCGTTGGAGGATCTGGCCGAGCGTGTGGTGGCCACGGGCTTCGCTCATCGCGTAGCCGCCAGCCACTGTGTGTCGTTGATCCTGCAGAGCGATCGCCGCCAACAAGAAGTGGCCGAGAAGGTCGCCGCAGCGGGCATCAGCGTGATCGCCCTCCCCCACACAAACCTGTTCCTGCAAGGACGCGACTGCCAGGTGGCGATGCCTCGCGGGGTCACGGCAGTGAAGGCGCTGCGAACCGCCGGGGTGAACGTTGCCGCCGGGGCCGACAACCTGCAGGATCCCTTCAATCCGGTCGGTCGCGGCGACCCATTGGAGACCGCCGGCCTGATGATCATGACCGCTCACGTGCTGCCCGCCGACGCCCTCGACATGGTCAGCTCCGCTGCCCGGCAGGCGATGGGCCTCGGGCCCAGCGACGACCGGGTCGCCGTCCGCGCCTGCTCGATCAGGGAGGCGATCGCCTTCGGACCAGCCGATCGCCACGTCGTGCGCAGCGCCGGAACGGATGGCGAAACATCGGAAACAGAGAGTTCACTTGATCGCGACTGAGCGGTCGGAGGCTCTGACCTACACTCCCCATCCATGGGGACCAAGCATGGCCGGCTTGCCGGGCGGCGCGCGCTGATCACGGGCGCGGCTCGTGGGATCGGTGCCGAGATCGCCGCTTCCTTCACACGCGAGGGTGCCGATCTCGCCCTGGTAGACGTTGATTTCGAGCGCTTGACGACCACGGCCGAGGCCCTGGGCGCGGCGAAGTATCAGGTCGATCTGGCCGACACCGAAGCGACGATCGATGTCACGACGAAGGCCATCGACGAGCTCGGCGGCCTCGACATCCTGGTCAACAATGCGGGCATCCTGAAAATGGCGCCGCTGCTCGAGATCGACCCTGGTGACTGGGACCTGACGTTCGCCGTCAACGTTCGGGCGATGCTGGTCACCATCCAGCTCGCGGCCAAGGCGATGATCCCCAACAACCACGGAACGATCATCAACATGGCCAGCATGGGCGGCAAGATCGGCGGCGCCAACCAGGCCCACTACGCGGCGTCGAAGGCAGCGGTGATCTCCCTGACGCAGGTCGCCGCCAAGGAACTGGGACCGTACGGGATCACGGTCAATTGCATCTGTCCGGGGTACGTTCTGACCGAGATGGGCGCCGCATCGCGAACGCCGGAGATGATCCGCGAGTGGTCATCGAAGTCTCCGCTCGGCCGGCTCGCGGAACCCTCCGACGTGGCCAACATGGCCGTCTTCCTCGCCTCCGACGAGGCGTCGTACTGCACCGGTCAGGCCATGAACGTGACCGGTGGCATGGTGATGCATTGATCGCGCAGAAGATATTCGAAGCTCCGCCCACGGCGGCTACGGTGGTGCAGATGGGCGACGTAGGGGCTGCTCCTGCTTTGAGTTTTGACAACGTGTCGATGGTTTTCCCCGACGGCACGCACGCACTTCGCGATACCTCGTTCGACGTCCGTGCCGGGGAGTTCGTCACGGTCGTCGGTCCGTCGGGCTGTGGCAAGAGCACCCTGTTGCGCATCGCCAGCGGCCTGACGAAGGCCACCGGGGGGTCGGTCACGATCGACCCCGGCAACGTCGGCTACGTGTTCCAGGACGCGACCCTGCTGCAGTGGCGGACGGTCCAGCGCAACGTCGAGCTGCTCGCCGAGCTGGAGGGCATCGACACGGCCGAACGAGCTCGCAGAGCCGCCGAGAACATCGCGTTGGTCGGTCTCGACGGGTTCGAGAAGAAGTACCCGAAGCAGCTGTCGGGTGGCATGAAGATGCGCTGCTCGCTGGCCCGCTCGCTCGTGATGGACCCAAAGGTGTTCCTGTTCGACGAGCCGTTCGGCGCACTCGACGAGATCACCCGCGAGAAGCTCAACGACGAACTGCTCAACCTCTTCCAGCGCAAAGGCTTCGCATCGTTGTTCATCACCCATTCGATCTACGAGGCCGTCTTCCTGTCGACCCGGGTCCTGGTGATGTCGTCGCGGCCGGGGCGGATCGTCGGCGACTTCAAGGTCCCGTTCGCGTACCCGCGGCCACCAGAGCTCCGCTTCGAGCCCGAGTTCGCCGAGCTCTCCGGCCAGGTCTCGCATGCGCTGCGCGGAGCCCACGCATGAGCGTCGAGCAGGCCAGTGGCACCGCTCAGGGGATTCCGCTGGCGGCGGTCGGCCTCGAGCAGGTTCGTGCCGGCGCCGACGACGCGCCGCACACCACGAGACCGCCGCGGCACGCCAGCGACTACCTCGCTCCCGTCATCGGCTTCGCCGGGTTCATCGGCATCTGGTACTTCATGTCGTATTGGGGGCTGCAGCACATCTGGAACAAGCCTGGGTTCCTCATCACGCCCCCGCATCGTGTCATCGACGTCAGCTTCCTCCAGGAGATCAACCGCACTGCGCTGCTCAAGGGGCTGTACTGGACGGCGCGCGTGTCGGTCGAGGGTTTGCTCATCGCCATCGTGTTGGGGATGGCCCTGGCCATCGTGATGTCGCAGGCCCGCTGGCTCGAACGATCGATCTGGCCGTACCTCGTGGCGATGCAGGCCATTCCGATCCTCGCACTCGTGCCGATCATCGGCTCGATCTTCGGTTTCGACATCCCGTCACGAATCTTCGTGTGCGTGCTGATCTCGGTGTTCCCGATCGTGTCGAACACCCTGTTCGGGTTGCTGTCGGCCGAACGAGGCCAACACGACCTGTTCACCCTGCATCACGTGTCGCGCTGGACGCGCCTGACCAAGCTGCAGCTACCAAACGCAATGCCGACGATCTTCACCGGCTTCCGCATCGCTGCCGGCCTGTCGGTCATCGGCGCGATCGTCGGCGAGATCTTCTTCAAGCGCGGCGACAAGGGCGTCGGCATCCTGCTCGACTCTTATCGCTCGCGTATCCAGTTCCCCCAGATGTACGGGGCACTCATCCTGGCGGCAGCCCTCGGCATCGTCGTCTTCATCATCTTCGGATGGATCAACAACCTCGTCGTCGGACGCTGGTACGAATCCACCCGCAAGAGCGGCTGACCCCGGTCGGACGCACATCCAGCAGCAGCGTGAACACACAAACAACAAAGGGAGAACAGATGCAACGACGTCGATCGCGTTCGTTGATCGCAATTTCACTCGCCGGGGCCCTGGGCCTCGTGGCGTGCGGTAGCGACACAAAGACTTCATCAGACACGGCGGCTCCCGCAGCCGACACCGCAACCCCGGCCGACACCTCGGCGCCCGCGACAACGGCACCGTCCGAGACGACTGCGGCCGTCGATACGACATCCGCCTCCGAGACAACGGCGGGCGGCGGCGCAGCAGGCTCGCTTGCCGCGGTCTGCCCGGCCACCGTCGTTATTCAGACGGACTGGAACCCGGAGGCCGAGCACGGCTTCCTCTACAACCTGCTCGGGTCCGACTACACCATCGACAAGGCCAAGGTGTCGGTGACCGGCACCCTTACCGCCAGCGGCGGAGTCGACACCGGCGTGAAGCTGGAGGTGCGCTCCGGCGGCCCGGCCATCGGCTACGGCACGGTGACGGCCCAGATGTACACCGACGACAGCATCCTGCTGGGCTACGTGTACACCGACGAGGGCATCCAGAACTCTGCACAGTTCCCCACCGTCGCCATCGAGTCCGGCTTCGAGAAGAACCCGCAGATGATCATGTGGGACCCGGCCACGTACCCGGATGTGAAGACCTTCGCTGACATCGGCAAGTCCGGCATGCTCGTTCGCTACTTCAGCAGCGCAGCGTGGATGGATTACTTCACGTCACAGGGCATCATCCCGAAGGACAAGGTTGACGGGTCGTACGACGGCACGCCTGCGCTGTTCGTCGCCGATCAGGGCAAGGCCGGCCAGCAGGGCTTCAGTTCGGCCGAGCCGTACATCTACCAGCACGAGGTTTCCGACTGGGGCAAGCCTGTCTCGTTCGCCTACGTCAACGACAACGGATGGAACAACTACGCCGAGTCGATCGCCACGAAGCCGGCCAACATTACCAAGTACGCGGATTGCTTCAAGGCGCTGGTCCCGATGATCCAGCAATCGAGCGTCGACTACCTCAATGACCCGGTTGCTGCCAACAAGATCATCCTCGACTCCGTCAGCAAGTTCGACAACGGATGGGTCTACAGCCAAGGTGTTGCCGACTACGCCGTCAAGACCATCAAGGCCGATGGCCTCGTGGGCAACGGCCCGGACGCCACGGTGGGCAATTTCGATCCCGCCCGAATCAACGACTTGATCAAGCTGGCGATCCCCGTCTACACCGCCCTCGGCTCTCCGCCGAAGGACGGCCTGACGGCCGACGACATCTCGACCAACCAGTTCATCGACCCGTCGATCGGCGTCTAGTAGTACTCGCCGAACGAACACGAACCCGCACTCTCGGAGGGCGTCGGCTGCGGCCGGCGCCCTCCGCCGTTTTGGCGCTAGTTCGCCCGCTCGAGAACGACCTGCAGCAACACGTTCGCGCCGGCCTCGACATCGGCCGGTGTCGTGTATTCGGCGATGTTGTGCGACAAGCCCTTGACGCTGGGCACGAACACCATCGACGTCGGGCACACCCTGGCCAACATCTGCGCATCGTGCCCTGCGCCCGAAGGCATGCGCCTGGTGCTGTGGCCCAGCCGCTGCGCCGTCGTCTCGACGAGGTCGATCATCCCGCCGTCGAACACCACCGGCTCGAAGCGCGCCAGCGTGCGCATCGAAATCTCGCACCCTTCATCGCGGGCATAGGTGCGGCACGCCTCGAACACCTCGGTCTCGACCTGCTGGAGCACGGCGTCGTCGGTGTTGCGCAAGTCGACGCTGAAGACCACCGTCGACGGCACGACGTTGACGAGGTTCGGCACGACATCGAGGCGGCCCACCGTGGCGACCTGCGGTGCGCCGCGCGAGCCGGCAATCAGGCGAACCTCGTGGATGGCCCGCGCCGCCACCGCCAACGGATCGTGCCGCAAGGGCATCGGTGTCGTGCCGGCGTGCGCCGACTGGCCGACCACCGTCACCTCGGTCCACGAGATCCCCTGAACGCCCGTCACGACGCCGATGGTGTGGCCCTCGTCCTCCAACACCGGACCCTGTTCGATGTGCAGCTCGGCATAGGCATGGGGGACCACAGCAGCCGGCACGGGCGTCGGCCCGGCGTACCCGATGCGGTTGAGCTCGTCGCCGAGGCGTGCACCGTCGTCGGCGGCGAGCACATCGAGTGCCTCCTCTACAGCGAGGCCCCCGACGTAGACGAGGCTGCCGAGCATGTCGGGCGCGAAGCGTGAGCCCTCCTCGTCGGTGAAGAACGCGACCTGGATCGGCCGCACCGTCCTCACGCCGTGTTGGGCGAGGGTCTCGACGATCTCCAGTCCGGCCAGCACACCCAGGTTGCCGTCGAACCTCCCGCCGGTGCGCACCGTGTCGATGTGAGATCCGACCATCACCGCGGCCGCATCGGGATCGGAGCCGCCGCGGGTGGCGACGACGTTGCCGATGGCATCGATGTCGACGTGCATGTCGAGGTCGCGCATCCACGACACGACGAGATCGCGACCGTCGCGATCGACATCGGTCAACGCCAATCGGGCGCAGCCGCGCTCGCCGTTGGGACCATGAACTGCACCGATCTCGCCCAGGGCTTCGAGCCGGCTCCACAGCCGAGCCCCATCGATGCGCAGGTCACGGAGATCGGGCACGGCAGCCATCAGCGGCCGAAGTCGAAGGTGGATATCTCGCGTAACGCGTCGCAGAACGACTGCACCGACCCGGCGAACAGCTCGGCGCCGCGCTCTGCCGTTGCGGCCGTGGGATCGCCGATGACGCCGTCGGGGTGGAAGTCGTTCGAGAGCCAACCGAAGCTGACGCGCCCACCGAAACGCACGTAGGCGTTGTCGGCGAGCTTGTCTGGGACCCGCCGCTCGGCCTTGCTCATGTCGACGAGCTCGGGCGCCAGATGCAGCATGATCGAAGTCTCGTCGGTACCGCCGTGCACACCCATCCCCAACTCGCTGGCCGGCGACTTGCCGCCCTGGTCGGCAGGCATCCCCGGATGCGCCAGGAAGGTCATCAGGCCGTGTTGCAGGCGAACCTCGCGATTGGCGACGCCCAGCAACGCGCTGTTGCCGCCGTGACCGTTGAGGAACACCAGCCGTTCGGCCGCTGTCGTCGCA
>JBDTYA010000293.1:0-5670 GCA_040005915.1 Ilumatobacteraceae bacterium | reverse complement strand
GTTTCGTACGACTCGACACCGCCCGAACCCGACACTCCGGTGGCACCGGTCTCGGCCTCGCCATCGTCCACGAAGTCGTCGCCAACCACCACGGCACCATCTCCGTCACCGACACCCACCCCCACGGCGCAACGTTCATCGTCGACCTACCGATATCCGCCGATCAGACCGCACTCTGACTACGAGCACCCCGGGTGTGGACTCCTGCGCAGGCCACGTCACCCGATCGACGGACGGCAGGTACCAGAGGTCGATTCAGCGGATACCTGTGTCACAACTGATCTCCGCAACAGCATCGGCATCGGCGCGCACTTCCACCTCGATGGCCGCGCACACCGGGAAAGCGTTGCCGCCAGTGTCGACCGTGACGGTGTAGGTCCCCGCTGGAACCTCAGCGGCAAAGGCGCCGCTGGCATCGATTCTCGCCGAGCGGACGACGTGCCCACCCTGCGCGAACTGGGCACTGCCCCGCACTGGCTTCGGTTGGCAGTTGGGATCGCCTGGTTGCTCGACTGGGCAGGTGGGGCCGGCGAACGCATGGCCGCTGACATGGCCGTTCGAACTTCCTCGCAGGCCGGCGGCGCCGCAGCCGAGGATCAGCGACGCCGCAGCAAAAACGATGAGACGACGCATGCCACGAATCCCCCATGCTCCACCTCTCAACGCATCGACACCCAGACCACCAATGCGGCCTGCGAGGCGAGGATGACTGCTGCTGCAACAAGAACGATCTTCCACACGGCGCGGCGCACGGGCAACGTTGCGCTGGTCGTGCGATAGTCCGACAGGAACGCCAATCCGAGGACGATCAGAGTGGCGAAGCTGGTGAGTCCGAGCCCTAACCCGGCGATGACGACGAGCTTGTCGTTGGGCGATGCCGCAGAGCCCCCGATGTTCACGGCCCCAACGGCAAAACCGATCGCAGCCGTGAAGAACGTGACCACCTCGACGGAGCGGGCCACGGAGGCCTGTTGGCTCTCAGCGGCTCGAGCCTCTGCATCGGCGAGATCGTCTCGGAACTTGTCGAGTCGAAGGTTGAGCTCCGCGACCTCGCTCTGCTTTGTCCTCTCGAGCCGTGCTGCTTCGACAGCGAGATCGCGTTGGCTCAGACACTGCTCGGTGAACGTGCGGGTGAACTCGGAGCTCCCCGACAGCGTCGACAGCACTTCGTCGATCTCCTGTATCGCCTCACCGAATCGTCCATCGAGCCGGAGAGCCGTCGCCCGACGAAATCGTCGCATGCTCGCGCTCGGCCGCCCCTCGCGCTCACCGCGATCACAGAAGTCGAGAAGTATCGCCCCCTGGTTTTTCAAACGATGCGACAACCACAACGCATGGAGGCAGACGTCGGCGACCGGCGAGGCCATATCGGTTCCCCGGGATTCGTTCCAGGCCGTCGTCAGGCTCGCAAGGCCATCGTCGTGCTTGCTGATGTCGCTCTGCAACAACACGAACGCATTCATCGCCTGCAGGAACGGATTGCGGCCGATGGACGACCGGTACAGGTCGAGTATCGCTCCGAGGGCTCGATACTGAAAGAGGAAACGACGACGCTCCAGCACCACATAGAGGACGAAACGGTCCGCCGGTTCATCGAGCCCGAGTCGATCGACCGGCACCCACGTATCACCCCGAGTTGCCCAAGCGATCCCGTTCGCGAGATGGAGAAGCCGCTCCTCTTTGCGATCTATCCGCAACCCCTCGAACCAGACGCCAGCCTCTTTGACCGCCTCGGGATTCCCGCGCGCCTCGATCCAGATCACCCATATTGCACGAGCCAGAGCCCAACTGTTCTCGAACGAGTCGAGCCGCTCGAGCCTCTCGGTCAACGGCTCCAACCGCGACGCCAGATCGGCATCATGTGGCACGTCCGCGAGGAACCGGCGCGCCGCGATCTGGGCGGTCGAAGTGCGGTCACTGTCGTCGACGCTCTCTAGCGCCTGCAGAATCATGGCGGCACGATAACGCTGCGACGATCGCAGGCACCGGATGACCACGAGCCGGAACTGCTCATCGGGCACTGGTGCCGATTGTGGCGGGACGGTCACTCAGGGTAGGCTTGGCTTTCACCCACAGGGCTCGTAGGAACTTCCTGCCCGCCCCGCCGCACCTGCGTGGTCCGCTACCACGCCGCGGCAACATACGGCTTACCCATGGAAGGGGACGCCGACTCGCCCTGTGCTACGAAAGGAAACCGTCCCGCCATGAAGGTCAAATGGAAGCATTGCATCGCCCGTCTCATCCCCGCAGCAACCATGGTTGCCGCCGCCGTCGTCGCTATAGGCAGCCGCGCCGGTAGCGTCAAGTGGGGCTGATCCAGAACTGACTCGGGTCGGGCTTTTCCAAAAGCCCGGCCCATCATCTGGGCTGGAGAGTGAGATCCGGTGAGTGCTCGAGGCGGCGTGCGTCAGGAAACGACCCCCGTGACGATGTTCGTCGGCGCGGTCGTGCTGGCCGGCGCGGCCGCGATCTACGCACTGATCCAAGCCGGACCTGTGTGGATCATCGAAGGCCGATGGCTGGAGCTGGCCCTCTTCGCCCTGCTCGTGTGCGTGTGCGAGGTCAAGCCGGTCACCGTTGCGCGAGCCGGAGGCATCCAAGAAGTCGTGGCCTCGGTCACGTTCTCGTTTGCGATCTTCCTCACCTTCGGTCCCCTGCCCGCAATCATCGCGCAGGCACTCGCCTCGCTCATCGGCGATGTCGCCGGGAAGAAACACGCCCTCAAGATCGCGTTCAACGTCGCCCAATACGTCCTTGCGTGGTCACTGGCGGGGCTCCTCTTCCAGGCGGTCATGGGGCGCCGAACCCTTGTCTCCGGGACGGAGTTCACCTGGCGATGGGGCGCCGCACTCGTCGTCGCGGGGGCCACCTACTTCCTCTGCAACAGTGCCCTTGTCGGAGCGATCATTGCTCTGAGCACTCGCTCGTCGCTGGCGCACCATGTCTCCGGGATGATCACACGCGAGGCGAGCTCGGACGTGGTGCTTCTCGCGCTCTCCCCGATCCTGATCGTCGCCGCCGAACGAAGCCTGATCCTGCTTCCGGTGCTGCTGCTGCCGGTGCTTGCGGTGTATCGGAGTGCGCTGCTGTCCGCCGAGAAAGAACACCAGGCGATGCACGACGCGCTCACCGATCTACCCAACCGGCTGCAGTTCGCGGAGGTCATCGGACGGCGCTTCGAGAACGCTCGAAGCAAGTCGACCCGTGGAGCCGTGCTGCTGATCGATCTCGATCGCTTCAAGGAGGTCAACGACACACTCGGCCACCAGACGGGTGATGCCCTGCTGTGCCAGATCGGTCCTCGCATCCAAACGATCCTTCCGGACGGCGGAGTGGTCGCACGTCTCGGCGGGGATGAGTTCGCAGTCATGGTGCCCGACGTCGGGACAGACGACGCCGTCCGAATCGGACAAGCGATCGTCGGCGTGCTGGAACCGCCGTTTCGGCTCGACGATTTCAACCTCGAGGTCCAGGCGAGCATCGGCATCGCGATCTTCCCCGACCACGGCACCTCTGCCGACGCTCTCATCAAGCATGCCGACATCGCCATGTACTTCGCGAAGGGGCGCAACTCCGGGATCGAGATCTACGACGCTGAGCACGATCAGAACAGTCGCCGGCGATTGAGCTTGCTGAGTGAATTGCGCACCGCACTCGGGAACGGAGAGGTGGTGCTCTACTACCAGCCCAAGCTCCACCTGTCGACCGGCACGGTGATCGGCGTCGAGGCCCTCGTGCGGTGGCATCATCCGAGTCTCGGTCTCATCCCACCCGCCGAGTTCGTGCCCTTCGCCGAACACACAGGGCTCATCCGTCCATTGACCAGCTTCGTCCTGCGTAGCGCTGTCACGCAGGCGCGCTCGTGGCTCGACGCAGGCATCGAGACCGCCATCGGAGTCAATCTCTCGGCTCGGAGCTTGCACGACGGCGCGATCAGCAACGAGGTCGCTCACCTGCTCGCCGAGTTCTCGCTGCCCGCCGACCGTCTGCAGTTCGAGATCACAGAGAGCTCGATCATGGCGGATCCGGCGCGGGCCAGGCGGGTGCTCGGAGACCTCGATGCCATGGGCCTGCACCTCTCCATCGACGATTTCGGCACCGGCTATTCCTCGCTCTCATACCTCCAGGGTCTACCCGTGAGCGAAGTGAAGATCGACATGTCGTTCGTGACCAACGTGCTCGAGAATCCACGCGATCGCGTCATCGTGCGGTCGACCATCGATCTCGCCCGCCATCTCGGTCTCCGCTCGACAGCGGAAGGCATCGAGAGTGCCGCCGCCCAGGACTGGCTGAGACAGGCCGGGTGCGATCAGGGTCAAGGCTTTCACATCGCCCCGCCGATGTCCTCGGACGACGCCACGGCCTGGCTCAGTGACCCAGCTCACCCGGTGTCGCTGCCGACGAGCGAGCGCCACGAGATCGCCCGTGTTCCACCCAACGCAATCACCACCGGCGACGACCAGGGCGCGGGCGAGAGCCAGTGGTCCCAGGGCGACACCGGCCGGCCGACCAATGCCCCCATCCAGTGAAAACGGAGAGACTCTCGGCGTAGCCACGTCGCGGTGGCGGCCGGCTCACCCGGCTTCCGGAGCGTGGCGTCGAGAGCCGGCCCAGTTTCACGGTCGTCAACCTCCAGCACACTAGGGACCTTCGACTCTTTGCCCTCGTTGGCCCTCTCGCGATGCTGGTCGTGCCGAGCGCAGCGAGTCAGAACAGGAGTTTGATGCCACCCGTCAGGAGTTCACGTGTGCTCGTCGCGGGCGCCTTGACGTTCGCCGCGATCTTCTTCGCTGTGCTGTGGGCAGATCCTTGGGGTGAAAGTGTTTCGGGGCGGGTCGATGACATCACCGAGCTCGTCGTCATCGGGCTCACCGCCGCCGCATGCGGGCATAGAGCGCGGCGGTCGCAAGTGGGCTCACGACGGACCTGGATCCTCCTCGCTGCCTTCGCCGGCCTCTGGGTCATCGGCTCTGCGATCTGGCTCGTCAGCGACTTAACGGGCAGCACCCTGCCGTATCCATCGGTGGCCGACGTCGCGTTCCTTCTGGCCGTGCCTGCCGGTGCGGCCGCCCTACTTTGCTTTCCCTCGCCGGCCACCGCAACCAGTCGCATCAGGACGCTGCTCGACGCGGCGGTGATGGCTGGGTCGTTGCTCTTCGTCTCGTGGGCAGTGTTGCTCGGTCCTGTCGTGAGGATCTCCTCGTCGGCGAATGCCGCGCTGGCCGTGGCCATCGCTTATCCGGTCGGCGACGTGATCATTCTGGCCCTGGCGATGCACTTGCTCGCCCGCGCCGGCCGCCACCGCACCATCGTCTTGACGCTCTCAGCGGGAATCGCCGCGATCGCCATCTCCGACTCTGCCTACGCATGGGTCTCCACGTTCCACCCCGCGGCGAGCGGCGATCTCACGGGCGCCGGCTGGGTCCTCGGCTTTCTGCTCATTGCAGTTGCCGCAGTGATGGCCCCATCCGACCTCCGGGGCGCAGCCGCGTCGCAGCAGGCTCGGCCGGCCTCGCCCATGGTGATCTACGGATGCGTCTTGGTCTCCGTGGGCGTTGCCGCCGCCGAGTTGCTGAACGGACGCGGCTTCGACATGACTCTCGGCTGGATCGAGATTGCCATCTGGCTCCTGTTGGTCGCACGTCAGTGGCTCAGCTCGCTCGAGGTCGC
>JBDTYA010000292.1:0-1599 GCA_040005915.1 Ilumatobacteraceae bacterium | reverse complement strand
CCAACGTGCGGCTCGGAACGAGCACCGTCATCGCACCGTTCTGGCACCCGATCAAACTCGCCGGCGAAGCCGCCATGACCGACATCATCACCGGTGGTCGCCTCGACATCGGCATCGCCCGCGGGGCATACAACTTCGAGTACCAACGGCTGTCGCCGGGGCTCGACGCGGTCACGGCGGGCCAGCGGATGCGCGAGCTCGTGCCTGCCATCAAGGGCCTGTGGGCCGGCGACTACGCGCACGACGGCGAGACGTGGTCGTTCCCTGTGTCGACCTCCGCGCCCAAGCCGTTGCAACAACCGCACCCACCACTGTGGATCGCAGCACGCGATCCCAACAGCCACGACTTCGCAGTGGCCAACGGGTGCAATGTGCAGGTCACGCCACTCGCGCTCGGCGACGACGAGGTCGACAGCTTGATGGACCGGTTCAACGATGCCTGCGCCAACCACCCGGACGTAGTGCGCCCGAAGATCATGGTGCTGCGCCACACGTACGTCGGCAGCGACGAAGCCGACGTCCAGCAGGCGGCGCGCGAGATCAGCGTCTACTACAACTACTTCGGGGCATGGTTCAAGAACGAGAAGCCGGTGACGCAGGGTCTGATCGAACGGCTGACCGATGCCGAACTGGCCGCGAATCCGGCGTACTCCCCCGAAGTGATCCGACAGAACGCCGTGGTCGGAACCCCTGATGAAGTGATTGCCAGGCTGAAGCACTGCGAGGCGTTGGGATACGACGAGTACTCGATGTGGATCGACACCGGAATGAGCTTCGAGCGCAAGCGTCAGTCACTGCAACGCCTGATCGACGACGTCATGCCGGCCTTCGCAACGGGGGCGTGATGCGCACGTTTCAGCAATACATCGATGGTCGTTTCGAGGATGCCAACGCCACGTTCCCCAGCATCGACCCGGCGACGGGTGAGCACTGGGCGCTGATGCCCGAAGCGCGATCTGACGATGTCCACCGCGCAGTCGAAGCTGCTCATCGCGCCCTGCGCGTCGGCGCCTGGCCGGCGATGACGCCGACGGCACGCGGCAAGCTGTTGATGAAGCTTGCCGAACTCACTGCGACGAACTCCCAGATGTTGGCCGAGGTCGAGACACGTGATACCGGCAAGATCATTCGCGAGACGTCGGCACAGATCGCATACGTGGCCGACTACTACGCCTACTACGGAGGGCTCGCCGACAAGATCGAAGGAACGCACCTGCCGATCGACAAAGTCGACATGGAGGTCTGGATCCGCCGCGAACCGGTCGGCGTCGTCGCCGCGATCGTGCCGTGGAACAGTCAACTGTTCCTCGCCGCGGTCAAGCTCGGCCCGGCCCTCGCCGCCGGCTGCACCGTGGTGCTCAAGGCATCCGAAGACGGCCCGGCCCCGCTGCTCGAGTTCGCCCGCCTGGTGCACGAAGCCGGGTTTCCGCCTGGCGTCGTCAATGTCATCACCGGGTTCGGCGATCAGTGCGGAGCAGCCCTCACCCGTCACCCGAAGGTCGCCCACATCGCCTTCACAGGTGGCCCGGCGACGGCCCGGAACATCGTGCGCAACTCGGCCGAGAACCTGGCCAGCACCTCGTTGGAGCTCGGCGGGAA
>JBDTYA010000291.1:0-9201 GCA_040005915.1 Ilumatobacteraceae bacterium | reverse complement strand
GGCCATTCGAAGTGGGCGACGATCAAGCACAAGAAGGGCGCGGCCGACAAGGCCCGCGGTCAGCTCTTCGCCAAACTTGCCAGGCAACTGGAGGTCGCCGCACGCGCAGGTGGGGGCGACCCGGACTCCAACTCGACGCTGCGCACGGCCATGCTGAAGGCCAAGGCCGGGCAGATGACCAACGACGCGATCGATCGGGCCATCAAGCGCGGCACCGGCGTCGACGACGGCCGCACATACGAAGCGATCACGTACGAGGGCTACGCGCCGGGCGGAGTTGCCCTGTTGATCGATGTGCTGACCGACAACCGCAACCGAACCGGGGCCGAGGTGCGCAACATCTTCTCCAAGCTCGGCGGTTCGATGGCCGAGCCCGGTGCAGTCGGTTGGCAGTTCTCGCGGCGTGGCGTCGCGATGGTCAGCGGTACGGATGAGGACGCGGTGATGATGGCGGCGCTCGAGGCCGGCGCCGACGATGTGTCCGCCGACGGCGACATGTTCAGGGTCACCTGCGAGCCCTCGATCGTCTACGAGGTTCGCGACGCTCTCCAGGCCGCCGGGTTCAATGTCGAGTCGGCAGAAAGCACGATGGTGGCCAGCCTCTCGGTCGAGATCACCGACACCGACGATGCCCGTAAGGTACTGCGCATCGTCGACGCCTTCGAGGAGAACGAGGATGTGCAAGATGTCTACGGCAACTTCGACATCAGCGACGAACTGATGGAGGCCGTCGGGGCATGAGCGTCGGAGTAGGCGACAAGGCCCCGACGTTCAGCCTGCAGGCAACGGGTGGCACGACCATCTCGCTGTCGGACTACGCCGGCAAAGCCGTCGTTCTGGTGTTCTACCCGGGCGACGACACGCCCGTGTGCACCAAGCAACTCAACTCGTACAGCCGCGACCTCGATGAGTTCGAATCGCTCAACGCACAGGTGTTGGGGATCTCGGCGCAGAGCGTCGAGAGTCACGAGGCCTTCGCCGGCAAGCAGGGCCTCAAGTTCCCGCTGCTGGCCGACACCGACAAGGCCGTCGCCGGCCTCTACGGCACCCTCGGCCCGCTGGGGTTCCCGCGACGGAGCGTGTTCATCGTCGACGAGCACGGCGTCGTCCGCTACGCCCATCGGGCCATTGCCGGCCTGACGTACCGACCGGTCAGCGAGCTCGTCGAGGTGTTGAGCTCGCTCTGACAGCGATCCCTTTCCCCGGGCTCGGTGGGTACTACAGTACGAACCTGTGTTCGCTGCGCAACGTGTCCTGGGTATCGACCCCGGTCTCACCCGGTGCGGGTACGCGGTCCTCGACAGCACAGGGCCCGGGTCGGCGAGGGCCCTGTCGTTGGGCGTGCTGCGCACGCCGCCGACCGAGGCCCTACCGCAGCGGCTGGCCGCGCTGCAGGCCGAGATCGTCGCCCTGCTGCACGAGTTCCGCCCCGATGTGGTCGCGGTCGAACAAGTCTTCTTCCAGGTCAACGTGCGTACGGCCATGAGCGTCGGGCAGGCCAGTGGTCTGGCTCTGGCCGAGGCATCAGCGTTCGGCTGCCAGGTCGTTCAGTACACCCCCAACCAGGTCAAGAACTCGGTGGCGGGTTGGGGTGGTGCCGACAAGGCCCAGGTGCAGCGGATGGTGCAGGTGCGGCTCGGCTTCTCCGCGCCACCCAAGCCGGCCGACGCCGCCGACGCCGCGGCGCTGGCGCTGTGCCACCTGTCGTCCGCCCCGCTGCAGCGCCACATCCAAGCCATCGCTGCGGCCCGCACATGATCGGGTCGTTGCGCGGGTCGGTGCTCGAGCGCCTCGACGACGGCCGCGTGCTGATCGAGGTCGCTGGTGTGGGCTATCTGGTCACCGTCACGCCGCGGACCCTCGCCGAGCTCGAACCGACCTCGCCGGTCTTCCTTTACGTGCATCATCACATCCGCGAAGACAACCAGACGCTGTTCGGCTTCCTGCGGCGCGACGAGCGTGCTGCGTTCGACATCCTCGTCGCCACACACGGCATCGGGCCTGGCCTGGCCGTTGCCATCCTCGGCACGCATTCGCCCAGCGCCCTGGTCGACATCGTCGCGGGTGCCGATCTCGGCGCTCTGACCCTGGTGCCCGGAGTCGGCAAGAAGACGGCGGAGCGTTTGCTGGTCGAACTAAGAAATCGACTCAACCTGCCGATGCTCGACCCGCTGACGACATCCGGTGGAAGCACGGCAATCGGCAACGTCCGCGAGGCCCTCGCCGGGCTCGGGTACGCGCCGGAGGAAATTCGCGATGCGATGCGTGAGCTCCCGGAATCCGCTTCGGCCGAGACGATGTTGCGCGACGCGCTCCGACTGCTTGGGGTCCGACGTGCGTGAGGAGTTCCTCGATCCATCGCCGACCGACGACATCGAAGAGGCCGACGAAGCGGGTCTGCGACCGCGGCGCCTCAGCGAGTTCGTCGGTCAGGGTGAGTTGAAAGAGCACCTCACGATCGTGCTCGAGGCGGCCAAGATGCGCGGCCAGCCGGCCGACCACCTTTTGCTCGCAGGCCCGCCCGGCCTCGGCAAGACGAGCCTGGCGGGCATCGTCGCCGTCGAGATGGGTGTGCACATCCACATCACGTCGGGCCCGGCGCTCGAACGGGCCGGCGACCTCGCCGCGATCCTCACCAAGCTCGGCGAAGGCGACGTGTTGTTCATCGACGAGATCCACCGCCTGTCGCGTGTCGTCGAAGAGATCCTGTATCCGGCCATGGAGGACTTCCAACTCGACATCGTGGTCGGCAAGGGCCCGGCGGCCTCGTCGATCCGGCTCACGCTGCCACCGTTCACACTCGTCGGGGCAACCACTCGCACCGGCATGATCACCGGGCCACTGCGCGACCGCTTCGGTCTCGTCGCCCGCCTCGACTACTACGCCGACGACGAGCTGGAAACGATCGTGCGCCGCGCCGCGGGCATCTTGCGCGTCAGCATCACGACGGAGGCCGCGTGGGAGATCGCCCGCCGCTCCCGCGGCACACCACGAATCGCCAATCGGCTGCTGCGCCGTGTGCGCGACTACGCCGAGGTGCGCGGCGACGGCACGATCTCGGTCACGACGGCGCAGGACGGGCTGAAGCTGTTCGGTGTCGACGGCCGCGGCCTCGACAAGGTCGACAGGGCCATCCTGACGGCTATCTGCAAACAGTTCCACGGCGGGCCGGTGGGGCTCAGCACCCTGGCAATCAGCATCGGCGAGCAGCCCGAGACGGTCGAAGACATGTACGAGCCGTTCCTGATCCAGCAAGGCATGTTGGCCCGTACACCCCGCGGCCGGGTGGCCATGGCCGCGGCGTACGAACACATCGGCCTGGCTCCGCCGGCCGGCGGCTCGCCACCGACCTCGTCGCTGTTCGACTAGCCGATCGCCTGGCTGTTGCTCTGCTCCGTCAGTCGAGCTGGCTCTCCATCCAGTCGCTGGCGACCTTCAGAACCTCGGCGTTGTTCAGCTCGAACATCGAACCGTGACTGTTTCCACGCACGCCCTGCTCGGCAAGGTCGATGTGCACCGCGTTGCACCCCGCCTGTTGCAGGAACTCGACCAACAGCGGGTCGGTGAATCGGAAGACCGACGCCTCGCCCGACAGCACTGCGATCGGAACCTGGGCGAGGTTGGCCAACTTGCGCGCCGGCGCCGCCTGCAGCACCAAGGCAGGTGCGCCCGCGGCCGGCGGCTCGTTGTGCACCAGGTCGAGTTCGGCCGGAGACGACACCGGCGGGTCGAACGTCATCGGCACCGCGGCGACTCCCCACTGCAACGTGTCGGGCCCGAACATCGTTGCGAACGCCGGCCCGACCGGCTCGACCTGCACCAACCCGACGACGAGCTCGGGACGGGCGTCGGTCACCAGGAAGCCTGCCGGCCCCGCCAACGAGTTGCTGACCACGAATGCCGGACCGATCTTGTCGAGCAGCTCGACGAGTCGCTTCTGCTCCAGTGCCTGGCGGTCGGCGGCGTCGGCTGCGAACGGCCCGCTCGACGCGAGGAACTGCAGCAACGCCGGGTCGTTGGGATCGTTGCGATCACCGGGCCACTGGGTGTGCAGACCGGCGAACGGCATCGCCCCGGGGCCGTCGGTGGGCGGTACGAAGATGCTGAGGAGCACTTCCATCGGCAGCGGTGGCCCCATCGGGCCGAGGGCCTCGGGGATGTAGGCGGATCGGCCGTGACCCGGCCGGTCGACGACGTACACGACCCAGCCCTGCTCGACGAGCAAGGCAGACCACCCCGGGCGGCCGTCGGGTGTTCCTAGGTAGTCGAGGCCCTGTCCGCCGCCACCGTGCACGAGGACGATCGGGTACGGCTTGGTGACCTCTACGGGTGCTTCCCAGTAGACGAACATCGGGCCGCGGGCCACGCCGGTCTCCGGCTCGGGCTCGGCGCCGACCCAGAAGTGCCCGCGCCGCGAAGTGATCGCAGGGGTCTCCGCCGGTGGACGTGCAGGTGAGCCATTCGAAAAGCGAGCCATCATTCTCCTTGTGTGATCCCGGCGGTCGGTCCGGGTGTGGTCATCGGACGATTCCGGCCTCGGCGAGTATCTCATCAGTGTCACGTCGGCACCGAGGTCGGCGAGCAGCATCGTGCAATACGGGCCGGCGAGCGCCTGGTCAGGTCGAGCACCCGCAGCCCGGGCAGCGGCCGCCTTCGCCCCCGTCGTCGGTGGTGACCATCACCCGCGCCCTACGACCGCAGGCGGACGCTGAGGCAGGTGACGCAACCCTCGAGCTTCTGGAACTCGCTGATGTCGACCTCGACCGGCTGGTAGCCCATCGATCGATAGAGCTCGGCCGACAGCGGCGCGTCGGCAGCCATCAGCAGCCGGTTGTCGCCCAGCAGCACCACATGCGCTCCCGATTCCTCCGGCGTGGCGACGAACTTGGGGAACAACGATTGGTCGTCGACCGCGTCGGGCCATCCGACGATCGTGCCGTCGGGCAGTGCGGTGATCGCCGACTTCAGGTGCAGCACCTTGGTGATCGGCACTGTCACCATCGTGGCCCCGAGCGGCTCGAGATGCGCAGCGAGCTGCTCGATGCCGTCGGTGTTGGTTCGACCACCGAGGCCGACGTAGACCGTGTTGCCGACCTTCAACACATCGCCGCCGTCGAGCGTGCCGGGTGGCTCGATGCGGGTGGTCGGATAGCCGAGCACTCCGATCATCGCGCCGACGTCGGCGGTCTCGGGTTGGCGCGACGGTGCACCTGGCAACGAGATCACTGCCAACTCGCCGAACATCACGAGTGTGTCCTCGATGAACACTGCGTCGGGGCAATCGTCGGCAGGCCACACCTCGATGGTCTCCCAGCCGTGCTTGTTCAACGTGTCGACATAACCGTCCCATTGTCGAAAGGCGAGATGGATGTCGACCTCGGTCCGCTCGAAGTGTGTCAGCAGGCCCTCGTTCAGGCGATGGCCGGGACGGCGTACGAGTGCTCTCACGCGGGGCTGTTCGTGGTCAGGAACGCCATCGTCTTGGCCCAGGCCGACTTCGCTGCAGCCTCGTTGTAGAACATCTCGCTCTCGTGGTTGTCGAACGCATGGCCGGCGTTCTCGACGTTCAGAGTGAAGCCCGGATGCCCGGCGAGTGCCGCGGCGACCTGGTCGACACCCTCGTTGGGAATGTAGGGATCGCTGTTGCCGAAGTGGAACAGCGTCGGGCACTTCACCTGGTCGATCATCCCGATCATCGAAGGCACACCCGAGCCGTAGTAGCTCACACAACAGCTCGGCTCGCCATTGGCGGCTACGGCCCAGGCGAGCGTGCCGCCGAGACAGAAGCCCATGACCGCCGGCGGCGACGAGATTCCGGGTTGCGACCCGAGATGATCGAGCGCAGCGACCGAGTCGCCGACCGCGTTCGGGAAGTCGAGCTGCTGCACCTTCTCGAAAGATGCGCCAAGGCCGGCCTCGCTGTGATCGCTCTCCCAGTTGCGGGCGAACCTCCAGAAGATGTCGGGGGCACCGACGAGGTAGCCGGCATCGGCCAATCGCTCGCCCACGGCACGGATGTACGGGCCGACCCCGAAGATCTCCTGTATCAACACGATCGCCGCATGTGGTGTCGTGTCAGGGGTCCACACATGGAGGTCCATCGATCCATCGGATCCGCACTGCACCTGATCGGTTCGTAGCGACGTCATGCGGCCAATGGTGTCACACGATCGCGGGCCTGGCCGTAGCCTGGCTGCGCCATGCGTCTGTCCGATTTCGACTACGAGTTGCCCGTCGAGCGGATCGCCCAGGTGCCGATCGAGCCGCGGGACTCGGCGCGGCTGCTGGTCGACAGAGGCTCCGCAGATCCCGCCCACATGCACGTCCATGATCTCCCTGCGCTACTGCGTGAGGGCGACCTGCTCGTCGTCAACGACACCAAGGTGATACCCGCCCGTTTGCGGCTGCATCGCGAGACGGGTGGCGCAGCGGAGATCCTGCTGCTCGAGCCTCTCGCCGACGATCGGCGCACATGGGAAGCGATGGTCCGTCCGGCGCGCAAGCTGCGCGTCGGCGAGCAGTTGGTCGACACAGCCGGCGTGCCGTTGATCGAGATCGGCCGGCGACTGAGTGGCGGCGACACCTGGACCGTGACGATCGTCGCTGATGGGGACCCCTTGGTCACGTTGCAACGGCACGGCGAGATGCCGCTCCCGCCGTACATCGGCGTCGGCCTGGCGGAACCCGACCGGTATCAGACGGTGTACGCCGCCGAGCCGGCGTCCGCGGCGGCGCCGACTGCCGGCCTGCACTTCACCGCAGGCCTCCTCCAGGCGATCGCCGATTGTGGCGTCGAGCTCGCTCGCGTCGAGCTGGTGGTGGGCCTCGATACCTTCAAGCCGGTCGTCGTCGACGACCCTGCCGATCATGTGATGCACAGCGAGCGATATCGCGTCGACCCGGAGGTCATCGACAAGTGCCGCGGGGCCCGGCGCGTGATCGCTGTCGGCACCACCACGACTCGGGCCCTCGAGTCGGCGGCCTCTCTCGGCCAGTTGGAGGGTCGCACCCGGCTGTTCATCAACCAGCCGTACAAGTGGCAGCTGGTCGATCTGATGATGACCAACTTTCACCTGCCTCGCACCACGCTGCTGATGATGATCGACGCGTTCGTGGGCGAGCGTTGGAGGCGGCTGTACGACGTAGCGATCGCCGAGCGGTACCGGTTCCTCAGCTTCGGCGACGCGATGCTGCTCGATCGGGAGGAGGCGTAGATGCATCCCGTACGGTTCGAGGCCGTCGCGACGAACGGCGCAGCGCGCAGTGGAATCGCGCACACCGCACGTGGGACCTATCGCACGCCGTGCTTCATGCCGGTCGGTACGCGCGGCGCGATCAAGTACCTCAGCGCAGCCGACTACGACCGACTGGGCGCCGAGATCGTGCTGGGCAACACCTATCACCTGATGTTGAGGCCCGGCGCCGAGACGGTCGCCGCGCTCGGCGGGCTCGGTAGGTTCTCGGGCTGGAACGGCCTGACGCTGACCGATAGCGGCGGCTTCCAGGTGTTCTCGCTCGACCCGGACGTCGACGACGACGGCGTCACCTTCAAGAGCACGTACGACGGCTCGACCCACCGGTTCACACCGGAGGCAGCGGTCCGCACCCAGGAGCTGTTGGGTGCCGACATCCAGATGGTGCTCGATGTGTGCCCCCCACTGCCGTCGCCGCCAGAGGTGATCCGGTTGGCTGTCGAGCGGACAGCAGCGTGGGCGCAGCGCGCCATGTCGACACACGCTCGTTCGGATCAGGCATTGTTCGGGATCGTGCAGGGCGGCGTCGACCAGCAGTTGCGGATCGAGAGCGCGCAGCGAACAGTGGCGCTCCGCTTCGACGGGTACGGCATCGGCGGGCTCAGCGTGGGGGAGAGCCGCAGTGAGATGCTGCCGGCCCTCGCCGCAGCCATCGCCCACTTGCCTGCCGATCGACCCCGGTATCTCATGGGCGTCGGCGACCCTGCCAGCATGATCGAGGCCGTCGCCCTGGGCGTCGACCAGTTCGACTGCGTGATGCAGACACGGATCGGTCGTCACGGCACCGCGTTGACCGGCGGCGGAAAACTGCACATCAAGAACGCCAAACACGTGTTGAGCGACGAGCCTCTCGATCGCGAGTGCCCCTGCGAGGTCTGTGCACGGCACAGCCGCGCCTACATTCGCCACCTCTTCCAGGTCGGTGAGGCGACCGCCCCGAGGCTGGTCAGCATGCACAACATCGGGTGGACGTTGCACCTGATGGCGCGGACGCGGGCGGCGATCGAGGCCGGAACGTTCGATTCTCTTCGTCAAGACGTTCTTGCGGTTTGGGGATAGATGCCCAACGCGTCGCCGTGGTGGTTAGCATTCCCCGTCGGTTATTAGCGGCCCTTCCCTCCATTGCAAAAATTGGATACCAACATGTACGCCCTGTCCCTACTCGCTGCGACCCAGAAGTCCAACCCCCTCGGACTCTTCGTCCCGATGATCCTCATCGGCGCGGCGATGTACTTCCTGATGATCCGTCCCCAGCGCCGCAAGATGCGCGCGTCCGCACAGCTGCAGTCGTCGATCGAGATCGGTGACGAGGTCATGACGACATCCGGCGTGTACGGCTTCGTGACGTTGATCGAGGGCGATATCGCCTGGCTCGAGATCGACGACAACGTGCAGATCCGCATCGCCCGGCAGGCGTTACAGCGCAAGGTCGATACATCCCAGGGTGAGACTGCCGTCCCCAGCGATGATGGCTCGGGTCGCGGTAACAAGTTCGAGCCCACGGACGGTTCGGCGGCAGACGAGCCAACCAAGTAATGCGCAAGAAGCTGCTCTATTCGCTCATCGGCATCTTGGTGATCGCCTTCGGCGGCCTCATCGCGACGCTCGTCGATGGCGACACCCCCTCACTCGGCCTCGACCTGCAAGGTGGCATCTCCATCACCCAGAAGCCGGTCGGTGCGTTCAACACGTCCAGCCTCGATCTGGCGGTGGACCGCATCCGCGAGCGCGTCGACAGCCTCGGTGTCGCCGAGCCCGAAATCCTGCGCCAGGGTGATGCGATCGTCGTCAACCTTCCGGGCGTCAAGAACCAGGCCCAGGCCGAAGCACTCGTCAAGGTCACCGGGCAGGTGTACCTGCGCCCGGTCCTGACCAACACGCAACTCAACGTCCCCTGCGTCACCTCCGATCCGAAGAGCACGCCGGCGACCACCGGCACCACTCCCAC
>JBDTYA010000290.1:0-7543 GCA_040005915.1 Ilumatobacteraceae bacterium | reverse complement strand
CCAGTCGCATCTCGATCGAGCAGGCCAAGGGCATGATCTCCGAGCGCGGCCACGTCGACATGGACGAGGCGTTCAACCGTCTGCGGTCGTTCGCCCGCAACAACAACCGCGGGCTCACCGAGGTCGCCGAGTCTCTCGTGGCCGGCACGACGAGCATCGAGTCGGTGTGGGAACGGCGCAGGCCACCAGCCCCACCAGCCCCAGCAGCCCCACCATCGGTGTCACCAACACCTCCTACCGTGATAAAAAGGCCCTGAACGGACGTAGCAGTAGGCCAAATGGCCCAGTTGTGCGTTGGCCGAACCGGGTGTACGTTGCTCTGACAGCGAATCCTTTCGCTGCAAGCCGCGTCGCTCCAGTCCTTGGTTACGCCCTCTTCGACGAGGAGATGCCAGCGTGCGCACCAGGGACATGTGTACCAGGATCGTGTCGACGCTCCCGCCGCGCGAGGCTGGGCCCGATTTCACGCTCGATTTCTCCCGCCGCGGCGAGCTCCGAATCCTGACTCTCGTCGGCGAGCTCGACATCGCGACCCGTGACCGAGTGCGCGACGCATGCACCAGCGACGGGTCTACAGACCTGCTCGTCGAGATGGCCGACATCACGTTCATGGACTGCGCGGGCTACGGCGCCTTGGTGTCAGCGCGACGGAGCCTGCAGCACGGCGGCCACACACTGACGCTGCACAACACGTCCGGGCAGCCGGCCGACCTGCTGGCGATGCTGACGCTGCTCGAGGCCCGCACCTAACGAGCGTCACATCTCGATCGCGTTGCGTGTGGTCTCGACCAGTTCGGCGAACTCGGCGAGATCGTCGTCGCCGATCGATCCGAAGCTGGGCTCGACGATCCGCGAGGTCAATCGCTCGGCCTCGGCCCGCGCCGGACGGTGAGTCTCGGCATCAGCGAACGGTCCCGTCCAGCCGAGGTGCTCGGCCCACACCGGGCCGCTGCGTGGCGGCGGCGCAGGCGAGGCGAGCACTGCGTCGAGCGGCGTGATACCGCAGGCGTTCACGGCGATGATGTGTGCGCCGCCGCGCATCTCGCGCAACACGTGCATCGTCAACGCGGCGCGGGCGTTGACGTCGTCGGGTTGCGCCTGCGCCCGCCAACCGGCGAACACCGCCCCGATCGACGCGTCGGCCGCATCTGCGATGCGGCGCCCGAGTTCGTCGATGCGGGCGATGCGTGACCGATCGAACCGGGCGAGCTCCGTCGCGCCCCAACGACAGCACAACGCGGTGTAGGCGTCGGCGACCTGACGATGCGTGACGCCATCAGGCAGTGACTCCCACGCCTCGCGTACGCGACCCGGTGCCAGGAACCCGAGGCCGGCGGCGGCGACATCGGCATCGCCGTTGCCCATTACGCCGGCACGGCCGACGATCCACACGTCGTTTCCAGATCGCATCCCGAGGTCCACCGCCAGTCGATCCGGTGCATCTCCGATCATCCAACCGCGCACGAACTGTTGAATCGGCTTCAGCACGCGCTGGACCTGGTCGGCGACCGTCGCCGTGGTCATCGGTCGAGCTCCGGTCGGACCGCCTGGTGCCACTTGATCCACGCCGCGAGGTGTTCGTCGGGTGTCGAGTATCCGCCACCCATCGTCGACACCCGCAGGTGTGTGGCGCCCAGGGCCTCGAACGCCGTGGCCTTGTCGACCCATGATTGCGGGTCGTCGTCGGCGCCGATGCGCATGCCGCACTCGATGCCCAGCGAGGCCGGATCGCGACCGGCGCCGGCGGCGTATCCGCGCAACCGCTCCAGCGCTGACGCCAATTGCTCGCCGGGCGGGAACTGCGGCATCCAGCCGTCGGCCAGGCGACCGGTGCGCTCAAGCACCTTCTCGACGATGTTGCCGACGAACGAGCCCATCCAGATGGGGATCGGGCGTTGTACGGGAAGCGGGTTGATGCCGATGCGGTCGAGGTGGTGCCAGTTGCCGTCGAAGGTCACCAGCTCCTGCGTCCACAGCTGCCGCAGCACGGCGACTTGCTCCTCGAGACGGCGGCCACGATTCGAGAAGTCCTGCTCCAACGCCTCGTACTCCATCCAGTTCCGGCCGATGCCGACACCCAGCCGCAGGCGCCCGCCGGTGAGCAGGTCGAGCTCTGCCGCCTGCTTGGCGAGCAGAACAGTTTGCCGTTGGGTGCTGATGACGATCGACGTCGCCAGTTCGAGTCGAGTGGTGACGGCCCCTACGAACGACAGGAACACCAGCGGCTCGTGGCATGGCACGTCGTACGTGTGCAGCTTCTCGCCCGGCCGCTGCCGGTCGGGATGGCCGCCGACGACGTGGTCGTTGGTCAGCACGCCATCGAAGCCTGCGCCCTCCACGGATTGGGCCATGTCCCTGAGAAAGGCACCGTCGTTTCCGATGTCACTGTCGATGAGCATTGCCCCGAGTCGCACGAACGAGCAACGTAGCAAAGTCGATCTGCTCAGCCCCGAGCGAGCAGCGTCAGGAGTTGGTCGGCGGTGTCGACGCAGTGCACGCCGAGCGCCGACAGTGTCGGGCGGGCGTCGATGGGCAGGCCCCCGCCGGTGTCCTGATTGAGGATCCCGCCCATGTAGATCCTTCCGTGCCACGCGTGTTGCAGCGCGTCGGCGGCAAGGTGTTGCCCCAACGCCAGGGCGTTGCCGTTGTACACGCCGAGAACGATCGCGTCGGCATCCTCCTCGACCGCAGCGCGAACGATGCCGTCGATGGGAGCGTTCGCACCCAGCAGGATCACCTCCGCACCGGCGGTCGGCAGCACGCGCGCCAGCGCGTCGCGGACGAGATCGTGAACCTCCAGAACAGCCAGCACCACGCGCACACCGTCGAGCCGTGGCGCGTTGGCGTTGAGCCGTTCGGCGAGCGCGCGTACGTGCGATGCCTTCCACGGTTCGAGCCCGGCGATCTCCGGTGCGGCGGCCAGGTCGACGCGTCGTTCGAGCTCGGCCATCGAGGTTCGGCGTAGTGCGAGCAGGACCTGCGCAGGGTCACCCACGTCGACCCCGTCGTCGTCGAACGCGGCAAGGGCCCGGTCGCGGAAGTCCTTGGCATACGCGGCGGTCATCGCGCCGACGCGCTCGAGACGGTTCCAGTCGAACTCGTCGGGCGACTTGCGCACATCGTTCTCGATCTCACGTGCCAGCAACTGCACCTCGACGATCTCGGCGGCGCTGGGGATGCGTTCTGCTTCGGTGAACGGCACCGGATTGACGGCATGACCCGTCGGCCGCCGCAGTTGCAGGGAGATGTCGCACATCAGTTGGGCGGTGACCGCGGCGACGTTGCCGGCGTGATCGCCGGTGCGGTGGTCGACTGTGTTGCCGTAGACCATCGATCCGATCGAGTCGCCGCCGCGCAGGTCGTCCAACGCGAAGTGCACGACGGCGCGGGACTCGGGGTTCTGAATGGTGTTGCCGAAGCAGTGCGCCAACCTCGCGCCGATCAGATCTTCGACGACGTACATCTCGAGGGCCGCCCAACCGACGTAGGCGCCGAAATGCGTGGCCTGCGTGGCGGAGCCGTCCTCGAGGTTCGAGTGGGCGAGCGCGCCGTGATCGCGCAGGGCGCCGATCGACGCGAGGGCGCGCACAGTCTCCTCGGTGACCAGGATCTCGTCTGATCCGCCGAGCAGGTCGTAGGCGGTGTACTGGCCGACGTTGCCGATGGTCGTGACACCGGCGGCAAGCGCTCGCAACGTGTTCTGAAAACCCGCCGGGAACCCGATCATGTAGTCGCCGAGATGCGGCTGTATTGGCGCGGCTTCGCCGAGCCGGCCCCACTCGTGCGGCCCGATGCGCGGACCGGTCTCCTTCCCCGTCGCATCCCGCTCGCTCTCCGGCACGCCCATCGCCCGGTCGAGTGCAAGGCCGAAGCGGTCGACGGTGTGGCCGCGTGCGGCGAGAGCGGCGCTGACTTCGGCCAACGCCGATTCGGTCGCCGACCAGGTGGACAGCCCGACGTGCATGTGGTACGTCAGCCTGCCGGTGTCGCGGCACCGACGTTTGAACTCCACTTCGGATCGTGCGTTGTTGGCCCGGAGGAACGCGGTCGGCGGTGCCGGTGGGGGGGCAGCGTGGCGTCCCTCGGCGATCAGTTGAGCGCCGGTGAGCATGCGGGACACGCTGTGAAACTACCTCGGCTGCCGGCAGCACCGTGAAGAAGGTGTGAAGGAACCGAGCAACTCCGTGAAGGTTGCGTGAGTTCCACGGGTCGTAACCGGCGCCCGGCGTAGAACCGGGCCATGAGTGATTTCGTGTTCATCGCCGCAACGATCGTGTTCTACGGGGTCTGCGCCCTCTACGTGCACTGGTGCGACCGGATCGTCGGCCCCGACGACTTCTCTTCGGGCAATGACAGCAGCAGCGACGTGACCGAGTGATCGCCGCTGCCTCCGACAACCTGGTCGGGCTGATCCTGGCCGTGCTGGCGCTGGGCTATCTGCTCTGCGTGCTCGCGTTCCCGGAGCGGTTCTGATGTCGTGGCAGGCAATCGTCTTCGGTCTCGGGCTGGTCGTGCTACTGGTGGCCACAGTGCCGCTGCTCGGCGGGTACGTGGCCAGCGTCCACGGCGCTCGCAGCGACGGCTGCGCACCCGGCGATCGGTTCTTCGATCCGATCGAACGCGTCATCTACCGCCTGTGCGGCATCGACCAGCGGCGTGAACAGCGCTGGAACGTCTACGCGCTGGCGCTCGTCGCGTTCAGCATGGTCTCGATGCTGCTGCTGTATGTGATGCAGCGCCTCCAGGGAAGCCTGCCGTTCAATCCCACCGACCGCGCCGCGGTCACGCCATGGGGCGCGTGGAACGTGGCGATCAGCTTCGTCACCAACACCAACTGGCAGTGGTACTCGGGCGAGGTCTCGATGAGCCACCTCACGCAGATGGTCGGCCTCACCGTGCAGAACTTCGTGTCGGCCGCAGCCGGTATGGCGATCGTCATCGCCATGATCCGTGGGATCACGCGGACGCGAACCCGCAACCTCGGTAACTTCTGGGTCGACCTGACCCGCACGATCGTGCGCATCCTGTTGCCGCTGTCGTTGGTCTTCATGGTTGTGCTCATGTCGCAGGGTGTCGTACAGAACTTCCACGGCAACACCGTCGCGACGACCATCGATCACACGACGGAGATCGCGACGCAGGCGATCCCCGGTGGTCAGATCGCATCGCAAGAGGCGATCAAGCAACTCGGCAGCAACGGTGGGGGACCGTACAACACGAACTCCGCTCATCCGTTCGAGAACCCAAATGGGTTCACCGACATGATGGAGCTCTACGCGATCCTGGTGATCCCGTTCGCGTTGCTCGTGACGTTCGGAAAGATGGTCCGCGACAAACGCCAGAGCCGATTGCTGATCGTGGTGATGGCGGGGATCCTGATGATGTTCGTTGGCTTCTCGATGTTCGCCGAGACCAACGGCAACCCGAAGCTCGCCGAACTGTCGGTCGACCAGTCGGCCTCCACCGTTCAATCCGGAGGCAACATGGAAGGCAAGGAGGTCCGCATCGGCAGCGCGGCCTGCGGGATCTGGGCCGGGGCGACGACCGGGACCTCGAACGGTTCGGTGAACTGCATGCACGACTCGTTCACCCCGCTCGGTGGCATGGCCCCGATGACCCACATGATGCTCGGCGAGATTTCGCCGGGAGGTGTTGGAGTCGGGCTGATGGGGATCCTGCACTACGCCCTCCTTGCCGTGTTCATCGCCGGGTTGATGGTGGGCCGAACGCCCGAATACCTGGGCAAGAAGATCCAGGCACCGGAGATGAAGCTGGTGACGCTCTACATCCTGGCGATGCCGATCGCGCTGCTGGTGTTCGCCGCGGCGTCGATGGTGTTGAGGGGCGCTGCCACGTTCCAGGCCGGTACTCATGGTCTATCGGAGGTGCTGTACAACTTCGCCTCCGCATCGAACAACAACGGCTCGGCGTTCGCCTATCAGGGAACCGGCACGCAGTGGTACACGGTCACGCAGGGCATCGCCATGTTGATCGGCCGCTTCTTCCTGATCATCCCCGCACTCGCCGTCGGAGGGTCGTTGGCGGGTAGGCCGAAGGTCCCCGAGACCAGCGGAACCCTGCCGACCCACACACCCCTGTTCGGCGTGTTGGTTGCGGGCGTGATCGCGATCGTCGCCGGGCTGACGTTCTTCCCGGCGCTCGCGCTCGGTCCAATTCTCGAACACCTGTCGCACTGAGGAAGTCATGACCGCCACATTGGAACACCCACCCACAGTGCGCACGAAGGCACCCGCATCGAATGGCATCTTCGATCCGGCCATCGTCAAGACCGCGACGGTCGATGCACTGAAGAAGCTGAAGCCGCGCACGATGATGCGCAACCCGGTGATGTTCATCGTCGAGGTCGGTTCGTTGCTGACGACGTACCTCTTCATCCGCGATGCCGGGTCGAGCGACTCGAAGCAGAACGCGTTCGCCGGGCTGGTCGCGGCCTGGCTGTGGTTCACCGTGTTCTTCGCCAACTTCGCCGAGGCGATGGCCGAGGGCCGCGGCAAGGCACAGGCCGCGGCGCTGCGCAGGACTCGCGCCGATACTGTGGCCACGCTCCGGCTGCCCGATGGGACGACCGAGGAGAAGTCGTCGTCGCTCCTGTTGGTGGGCGACCTCTGCGTCGTCGCGGCCGGTGAGGTGATCCCCGGCGACGGCGAGATCGTGGAAGGCATCGCCACCGTCGACGAATCGGCGATCACCGGCGAGTCGGCGCCGGTCATCCGCGAATCGGGGGGCGACCGCTCGGCTGTCACCGGAGGCACTCGGGTGCTCAGCGATCACATCGTGGTGCGGATCACGGCAAAACCGGGCGAGACGTTCCTCGACCGGATGATCGCATTGGTCGAAGGGGCCGACCGGCAGAAGACCCCCAACGAGATCGCCCTGTCGATCTTGCTCGCCGGGCTGACGATCATCTTCGTGCTGTGCGTAGCGACGTTGCAGCCGTTCGCCATCTACAGCGGCGCGGAGCAGAGCATCATCGTGCTCGTTGCACTGCTCGTGTGCCTCATACCGACGACTATCGGCGGGCTGCTGTCGGCTATCGGAATCGCCGGCATGGACCGGCTCGTGCAGCGCAACGTGTTGGCGATGTCGGGGCGTGCCGTCGAGGCGGCGGGCGACTGCACCACGTTGCTGCTCGACAAGACGGGCACCATCACCTACGGCTCGCGCCAGGCGGCGGAGTTCATCCCTGTCACCGGAGTCACGGCACACGAGGTCGCCGAGGGAGCGCTGGTGTCGTCGCTGGCCGACGAGACGCCCGAGGGACGATCGATCGTCGAGCTGGCCGTCAACTCGTTCGGGCTCGCCGTGGTCGAGGACGTCTGTGCGGTGCTCGTGCCGTTCACCGCACAGACGCGAATGTCGGGGATGGACCTGAGCACCGGCCGCGCGGTGCGCAAGGGCGCCACCGAATCGGTTCGTCGCTTCATCGAGGCGGAGGGGGCGTTCTTCCCGCTCGAGTTGCTGCCGATCGTCGAGCAGGTGTCGAAGGACGGCGCGACCCCCCTCGTCGTCATCGACCGCTCGA
>JBDTYA010000289.1:0-6368 GCA_040005915.1 Ilumatobacteraceae bacterium | reverse complement strand
GAAGCTGGTCCCACGATGGATCGAGGAGCGAATGTCGTTGATGACGATGCGCATCGGTGGCGAACCGGTCTGGGTGGCGACGATCTCGAGCGCGTCGAGCACTGGGATGCCGGCCTCGAGGAACGACGACAGCTGACGTGAGAACGCCATCACGACCCCCGGCTTGATGGTCTTGCCGATGCTGAACAGCGGCTTCTTGATCTTGGCGGCTCCGGTTGACTTCGGCTCTGCCTGGTCGATCGGCGCGACCGCTGCTCGATCCCCCTCGGCGTCCGGCGAAAGCTGTCGCGAGGGTGCCTGGTTGTCGTTGCGCACTGCGTCGTCCGCAGAGTCAAGGGATTGATAATGCACGCTCGCACCTTTCCGCCATTACAAACTTCGATGTCCTCATTTGAGGCCTTCGAGGTCTCGCCGTACAGGGCCTTAATACCCAATCACCGGCCAACGGAGACGTTTATTTCCATGAGTGCGGAAAAGTATCGAACAGTAAGTTTCGAAATACCACTGCCGGTAGCGCACCAACGCTCATCGAGAGACTGCGCCTGGCGCCTACACAGCCAAGTGACGAGGCGCGAACAGAGCAATTCGACTTGAAGATGGGAGTGCACAAACATTGGAAGCCTGCGCATCGGTATCGGCAGTAGTTCTCTCAACTTGAGGAGTTCTTGACATTTCTTCTAGTTGGATGTTCGTGAATAGCCGGGACTCTTGGCCCTGTGCACAGTATTAATCGTCGTGTCAGAATGTCAGAGTGAGGTGGAATCGCGCGTGAGCAGACGGTCCAAGAAGCAAGAAGCGGTGACGGTCGCCCCGGCCTCGGCTCTCGTGACGCCGACGATCGCAGCCGGCACGCGGACCCGGCTCGGCGACGTGCTGACAAACGACCATTCGGTCCTGCCCGAGCAGCTCGCCAACGCGCTGAACCTGCAGATGGAGTCGGGGCGCCAACTTGGCACCATCCTGGTCGAACAGGGCCTGCTCGATTCCCGAGCTCTGACCCGCGCCCTGGCGACCCAACTCGGGCTCCCGACAGTCGATTTGCGCACCGTTCGACCGACGCCAGAGGCGCTGGCGCTCGTCAGCGAGGAAATGGCCCGGCGACTGCGAATCGTGCCTCTCCGGCTGGCCGACGACACGCTCGACGTCGCCATCTCCGATGGATCGAGCGAACTCGTTCGCGACGCGCTGGCTCGTCTCGACGTCGACAACGTCAATGTCTACCTGGCACCTGCCGACGATGTCGTCACGTGCCTGAACACCTATTACCGCGTGCTGTCCGACACCGACCACAGTGTCAAGCAGTTCTGGGATTCGGCAGCTGCGCAGCAGGAGATCGAAGCGGTCACCGGCGCAGTCGACGAGGCCCCCATCATCCAACTCGTCAACAAGATCGTGACGCAGGCATTGCGCGACCGCGCATCCGATATCCACATCGAGCCGACGGACGGAGAGATCCGCATTCGCTATCGCGTCGACGGTGCGCTTCGCGAGGTGCTCAGCCTTCCGGCGTCGACCGGGCCCGAGCTGGTCAGCCGCATCAAGATCATGGCCGACATGGACATCGTCGAACGGCGGCGCCCGCAGGACGGCCAGTTCGAGACGAAGATCGACGGGGCCGGCGTCGACGTTCGTGTCGCTACCGGTGCAACGATCTGGGGCGAGACCGCGGTGCTGCGACTGCTCGACAAGAGCCGGTCGATGAAGCACCTCTCGGAGCTCGGCATGCCCCCGGCGACCTACGCTCGATACCTCGAGATCGTCACCAAACCGTACGGCATGATCCTGTGCAGTGGCCCGACCGGATCCGGCAAGACCACAACCCTGTACGCGACCCTGGCAGAGATCACCCGCAGTGAGTTGAACGTGATGACGATCGAGGATCCGGTCGAGTACGTGTTCCCAGAGGTCAACCAGATGCAGATCAACCTGCAGGCCGACGTCACCTTCGCCAGTGGACTGAAGTCGATCCTGCGGCAGGACCCCGATGTCATTCTCGTCGGCGAGATCCGCGATGAGGAGACAGCACGCATCGCCGTGCAATCCGCGCTGACCGGTCACATCGTGATGTCGTCGATCCACGCCACTGATGCCACGTCCGCGCTCTACCGACTCATCGACATGGGCATCGAACCGTTCCTGATGGCGACGTCATTGGTCGGCGTGGTCGGCCAACGACTGGTACGCAAGATCTGCCCATCGTGTGTCGCCCCGTACGAGCCGACGCCCGAGGAACGCAAGCTCTACGACTTCTTCGGCGGCACCCCGAAGGAGAAGTTCGTGCATGGGGTCGGGTGCAACTTCTGCTCGAACACCGGCTACCGCGATCGAGTCGGCGTGTACGAGGTGCTGGCCGTCACCGACGAAGTCCGGCAGTTGATAATGGTGGCCGCGTCCCCGCAGGATGTTCGTGCGCTCGCCGTCTCGCAGGGCATGCGGACGATGAGTCACGAAGCGATGGCATTGGTGGCCAACAACATCACCACCATCGACGAAGTGATTCACAACGTCTACGTCAACTAGTTGTCGATCACGCCGATGCACTCGTCAGTGTCAGCGCATAGAACCGACGTTCGTTCAATGCGCTGACGCTGACGGCAGCAAGGCCGCCAGGTTCAGCCCGTGGCGAACATCACGCTTTTGGCACCGAAGTCGGCCGTTGCGTACATCACGAAGCCGAGGCTGTCGGCCGGCGCAACGAAGCACGCGGTCCCCGAAACGCTGCCCCCCGAGAAGACATCGGCGGAGAGGTCGACGTCGCCCGATGTCACTCCGCAGTCCGTCGACAACCCCAGGTTCGCGGCGCCGACCGCCTTCGCGGTGACGGCATAGGCCGACGCCGAGCCTTCGCCGTTGTAGGTGTACGTCAATTCGACACCGACGAATCGAAACCCATCGGGCGGAGGCGAATTGAAGGAGTTGTCGGACATCACCGCATCGGTGATGTCGCGGGCCGCGCCAGTGACGGTGAGGCTCCAGCCCGTGCCGACTGCGGCAATGGTTCCGACGGGCGTCGGCGCAAGCCGCCCGGGCGTCGCGGCGGCACCCGGTTGCGGGCCTGAGAGGCCGGCCATCGGCACCGGGCCAGCGGGTGGCGAACTGGCGTCGAGAAAGACGTCGTCGCCCCCGAACGAATCGCCGGAACCGTAGACCTCGAAGCTGGCGGCATCCTGTGGTGTCGTGACGAAGCAGATGTTTCCGATCACGATGCCACCGGAAAAGATGTCCTTGAACGAATCGAGCTGCTGCGGCACGATGCCACACTCCCCCGTGAGCTCGACGTTCGCCGCCCCCACGGCGGAGATGGTCGGCTCGAACGCCAACTTCGGATCCTCCAGCCCGAAGTAGCCGAGCGCCACGGTGACGAGCGTGAACGTGGAGCCGTCAGGCGGCGGGTCGTTGAACGGATTCGCCGCGGCAACGGTGGCGGCACCATCGAGGACGACGTTCAAGATCTGCATCCGCCATCCGCTGCCGAGGTCGGCGACGGCGCCTACGGGCACCGGGTGAGCGCGATCGCCGGTCAAGCCGGCAGGACTGCCTGCAACCACACTCGACGACGCAGGAACGGTCTCGACGGTCGTCGGTTCATCGGTCGCCTCAGTTGCCGGCACCGACTCCGTAGTATCGGCGGGGACCACGGGATCCGTCACCGGTGGTGACGTCGATCCGACGTTTGTCTCGGCGGTCGCGACCGGGGACGATTGGGTTGCCGCCGAATCCTTGTCGTCCTTCTTGCTCGCCACGACTGCGATGACGCCGGCGATGGCGACGATCGCCACGACCAGCGCCACCCGTTGGGGTACGCCGAACCGCTTGCGTTTCAGCCCACCGGGCTGCTCAGGTGCGGCGTCCCATATCACGGGAGGCGGCGTCTCGAGAGGCGGAGAAATAGGAGGGGGTGGTGGTACCCAACCCCCTTCTGGTGATGGAGGGGGGAAGTCGCTCACGCCGACACCGTACCCTTCGCCGGTCAACAGGCCGATGTTGTCTGCTTGCGACGACGGCGACCCGCTGCGATCGTCAACAGGGTTCCGGCCGTCACGGCCGTCGACGCGCACATCGACCGCTCCGACTGTTGGTCGGTACGCCGGTGTGCGAGGCTCGGCGGGTGGTGGCCCCCATCCTCCGGGACGACGAAGTCGATCGACTCGTGGGACGGTTTGCCGACGACCACGGCGTGGCCGGGCTCGCTGCCGGAATAGTCCGTGATGGTCGGCTGGTGCACGCTGTCACGATCGGACATTCATCGATCGCCGGGAATCGGCCGGTCACGGCTCGATCGGTGTTCCGCGCCGGGTCGATCTCGAAGATCCTCACGGCGATCGCCGTCATGCAGTTGGTCGCAGACGGACGCGTCGATCTCGACGGCCCGGTCAACGATCACCTTTCGGAGTTCTCGATCAACACGCCGGTGGGGTCACGTCCCGTGACCGTTCGCGATCTGCTGACGCACACATCAGGGATCGGCGAGTTGCGGCGATGGTCCGACATCGCCAGGCCATCGATCGGGATGGCTGTCGCGCCCGACAGGCCAATGCCGTCCCTTGGCGATTACTACGCGCCGGCATTGCAAGCCGGCGTTCCTGCGGGCCAGAAGTGGTCGTACGCGAACCATGGCTTCGCCGTGCTCGGTGCGGTCGTCGAACACGTCACCGGCAAGTCGTTCGCCCAGTACGTGCGCGACGCGATCCTCGATCCGTTGGCGATGACCGGCAGCGACTTTTCGCGCAGCGATCGTGTCTCCGCCGAGCTGTGCGATGGATACGCGATCGGACGGCGGGGCAACAAGGCGGTCCGCTACATGGACATCATTCCCGGGCCCGCCGGTGCCTTGTTCACGAACCTCGACGACATGGCCCGGTTCATCGGCGTGTTGTGCGACGAAGGCGGCAACATCCTCGACGCCGCCTCGCTCGGAATGATGATCTCGCCGCAGTTCCACGTCGACACGCGGCTGCCGGCGATGGGGCTCGCATTCTTCCTCAGCAATCTCGCCGGTCACCGTGTGGTGAGTCACGACGGCGGCGTCGACGGTTTCATCTCGCACCTGCGCGTGGCTCCCGACGATGGCGCCGGCGTGATCGTGTTCACGAACTCGGCCAGCACTGAGATCTCGATGGCCATCGATCGACTTGGCGACGAGCTTCTGCAGGTCGTACTTCTCGGCGGCGTGCTTCCCAGGTCGTCGGTACCGGTCCATACCGAAGGACAGGGCTCGCTCCTCGGCGCGTACGGGCTACGACGGGGATTCAACACCAACGCGCGTCTGTGGATGCACCTCGGAGGCGAAGTCGTGATCGAGGCCGACGCCGATCACCTGACGTTCAGATCGTTCACGGGCCCAGCGCGAGCCCCGAGGCCATTGGTGCCGATCGACCCCCACGATCCGACGATGTTTGCAACCGACATCGGTCCCATGACTCTGCAGGTCGCGTTCACCGCCGGAGCGATGCACCTCGGACCTCCGCTCAACGCGACGATGGTCCGGCGGGCGCCGAGCTTCCGCCGACGTCTGCGCGGTGCGGCGGCTGTGGTCGCCGCGGGCGCTGCGGCGTTGATCGTGGCGAGGCGCGTGCCCAGCTGATTTCGACAAATGCGGTCACCGGGTAGCTTTGGTGACGACAACCACTCACCCGCTTGGAGGGACCATGGCCTTCTACCCGTATCTGTTCTTCGGTGGCAACTGCCGCGAGGCGTTCACCCGCTACACCGAGATCTTCGGTGGCGAGCTCACCCTGATCGCAATGAAGGACATGCCGTCGCCCGAGCCGGTGAAGCCCGAACATGCCGACCTGATCATGCATGCGGCGTTGAAGCTCGGAGACGACCTGTTGATGGCCTCCGACGATCCGACCGAGAACTTCGGCACGGTGCACGGGATGCAGGTCAACTTCAGCGTCGCCGAGCCCGTCGAGGCAAAACGAGTCTTCGACGCGTTGGCCGACGGCGGGCAGGTCAACCTGCCGATCGGTGAGACCTCGTGGTCGCCGATGTTCGGCATGTGCGTCGATCGTTTCGGCACGCCATGGATGGTCAGCGCCGACCCGCCGGCGACCTGACGCCTGCCGTCCGACAAACAGATTCTCAGCGCCACGATTCCTCGTGTGGCCGCCCATTCGCATCAGGCCCACGCGTTCACACCGCGCATACAAGATCGGATGGAGACAGGAGCTGACCTCGGCCACTACCTTCGATGGCGATGAAGTTCGAACCGATCCGCACCGAGCGGCTGATCCTGCGGCCGCCTCGGCTCAGCGATGCCGAGGCGGCCTTTCAACGTCGCAGACTTCCTGAGGTGGCCCGCTATCAGGATTGGGAGATGCCGTACACCCTCGAGCGGGCGGAGAAATCAATGGCCCGGACCGCGG
>JBDTYA010000288.1:0-3302 GCA_040005915.1 Ilumatobacteraceae bacterium | reverse complement strand
CCGGGAATCAGGTCAGGACCGGGAGGTAGCAGCCTTCAACGGTAGCGCTTGTGTGCCGCAGACAGCCTGGCCGTCACCTCACTCGGCGGGTCCGATTTTTGTGGCGAGGCGCTGCGCCCGCTCGGCGAGGTGCGGGGCACCCAGCCGGCCGGCGAGGGCGGCGAAACCCTCCGTCGGGCCTGACCACCTCCAGTCGTCGACGACACCGACTTCGACGTCGGTCTCGATCGTGGCGATCCTCCTGAACAGCAACGCCAGCTCAAGTTGATCGCGGAGCGTGACCGCCAACTTCGCCGCGCCGCGCAGCGCAGGCAGGCCCCAATCGCCCGACGACGGCGGTATGTCGACGATCGAGCCGAACTTCGCCAACACGGTCGCTGCGCTCTTCGACCCCCAGCCGGCGAGCCCCGGGTAACCGTCGGCGGAGTCGCCGACCAGCGCCAGGTAGTCGGCGATCGAGGCCGGGCCGACACCGAACTTGGCGGTCACCGCAGCTTCGTCGAAGGTCTCCCCCTTTCTGCGGTCGTACTGCACGACCCGGTTGCCGCGAACACACTGCCCGAGGTCCTTGTCGGGCGTCACGATCAGCACCTGGCTGACCCGCGGGTCAGCATCGGCGACGGCCGCCGCCGCCCCCAGCGCATCGTCGGCCTCGTATTCGACCATCGCCCACGTGGTGAAACCCGCGCTGACAAGTGCCTCTTCCATCAACGGGATCTGTTCGAGCAGCTCGGGATCCATGCCGGCGCTGGTCTTGTAGCCGGCCCACATGTCGTTGCGGAAGCTCTCGATCACGTGGTCGCTGGCGACGCCGATGTGTGTGGCGCCGTCGTTGACGAGCTGCAACGTCGACGCCACCACGCCGATCGTCGCCGCATGTGGCACCGAGTCGGTGTGATGGGCAGCTTGTCCGAAATGTTGCCGGAACAACTCGTAGGTTCCGTCGATCAAATGCACGCGCACGGCGCCACCGTAGTCGGCAAAGATCTCTCAAGATTGGGGCAAGGACAACCGATGAATTGTCCGTGGCGAACGAACCTTCGATGACTCCGGCCTGGGCGCCGACGGCACCCAGCGAACCGCCGCCGCCGGCGAACGCCGCGGCTGCTCCTTCCTCGACCGAGATCATCGCTGCATCCATTGCGGGCGCCGTCGAACGGCAGCTGACACAGCACATGGCGACGATGTCCCAGCAGATCGAGACGACACGTCAAGCGACCGAGACTGCGCGCCTCGAGATGCGCGCCGAGTTCGAACAGCAGATCGAATCGCTGACCGCTCGGCTCACCACCAGCCAGCAGGCCAACGATCGATATCAGGGTGCGCTGCAGGCGGCCCTCGAGGAGCGCCTCGCCGAGTTCGCCAACCATCAGCACCAGACCCTGACGACCATCAACGGCAAGCTGGCCGGCCTGCCCGCGTTGGTGCAGGCCGAGCTGCCTGCACAGTTCGCGGTGGTCAGCCGCGGTCTGCGCGACTACCTCGAGCACAAGACCACAGCGGTCGAGGCACAGATCGACGAGCTCCACAAGAGCAGTCGCCGTTTCGACGAGCAGGCTGCCTCCATCGTCACGCACATCAACGAGACCGTTGCCGCGCTGTACCGTCGCATGGACGACGGCGACCAAGCGGTCACACGCACGGTCGAGCAACGGCTGGGTGACCTGCGCGGTGTGGTCGATCAGACCGGCGCCGACGTCGCCCGCCAATTGGCGGAGCACGGGCAGATCCTGTCGCAACGCGTCGACGCGATCGACATGAAGATGGTCGACCGGGCCTTGGCGATGGAAGAGCGGATCAACGAGCACAACGGTGTCCGCATGGCCAACCTCGAAGCGACGATCGGTCGCGTCGGCGCCGGTTTCGACGACGCGATGGGTGCGCTGTCGAAGCGGCTGGTCGATCTCGAGGCTCAGTTGCTCGAGGCCGGCGACCGTATGGACGGCTTGGCAGCGGACGTCGCCAAGGTCGACGAAGAGGCGATCAACGCGGTCAAGGAACAACTGTCGAGCGCCGTCGGCGAAGCGATGCTCGTTCGCATCGAGCTCGACCGGTTCGTTGCGACGCAGGACGAGAAGTTCGATGCCTCCGCGTTGCGGATGTCGGAGATCGAAGCACAACTGGCCGACACCATGGACGTCAGCGAGGCGGTGCAGCTCGAGCGCCTCGAGGAGATCGAGCGGGCGCTGCTCGAGCTCAACCCGAATCAATTCGTCCGCAAGGTCGAGGCGAGCACGGCGTACGGAACCGAGGACGCGGGCGGGCTCTCTCTACCCGACACCCACTCGACGATCGGCACCCCGACGCTGCCGGCGGTCAGTAGCGACAACCACAACCACAACACCAATAGCAACACCACATCGGAGCCCAGCTTCTCGTCGTACTGACGAGGACTGGCGATCGCCCCCACTGGCGGGAGACGGGCAACATGGCACTGTTCCAGAAGACAAGAGAATCAGCCGACGTTCCGGCACCATCGCTGCCACGGCCGCAGGCACCCATCGCGGCGCCGGCGGAGGCCGCGGCGGAGTGCATGAAGGTCGGTCAGCTGTTGGTCGAGGGTGATCAACTGGCCGCCGAGAACCTGGCGACCGCACTGTCGGGCGCCAACGGCGACCTGCTGCAGTTCGCCGACATCGTGCTCGGCCGCTTCGGTGTCGATCGCGTCGAACTGGCGAAGGCCATCGCCGAGGTCACCGAGACTGCGCTGCTCGACTCGAAGGGCATCGAGCTTCCCGACAACGCCAAGGGTCTCCTCGACGAGAAGATCGTCCGCGCCCACTGCGTGATCGCCATCAAGGAGGAAGACGGGACCCTCGTCGTGATCGCCGCGGACCCGAGCCCAGGGCGGCGACGCGCGGTCGAGGCCGCGGCAGGCCGTCCGATCCGCTGGACCGTCGCCGACCCGGCGACGATCCGTACGTTCATCGACCGCACCTATCGCGCCAACGACGAGATCGATCGTCTGGTGAAGGCCTTCGAGGTCGGCGACGACCAGAGCAAGGCAGCGGCCCTCGCAGCCGAGGTGAGCCTGGATGATCAGGCCCCGATCATCCAATTGGTCAGCCGCATCGTCAGCCAGGCAATGCGCGATCGCACGTCCGACATCCACATCGAGCCGCTCGATGAGAGGCTACGAATTCGCTTCCGAATCGACGGTCACCTCGTCGAGGCGTTCAGCCTTCCGCTGAGCGCACACCCCGCCTTGACAAGTCGCTTGAAGATCATGAGCGGCATGAACATCGTAGAGAAGCGCAAGCCGCAGGACGGTCAGTTCTCGACGGTGATCGATGGCAAGGAAG
>JBDTYA010000287.1:0-8448 GCA_040005915.1 Ilumatobacteraceae bacterium | reverse complement strand
GCGCCGTTCGCTTCGGGTTGCGCTGCACGTTGCCGCGCGCCATCACGCCCGTGACGCCTCGCCAATGTTGCAACGGAGCGCCGAGCAGCCTGGCGATCGGACGAGCCATCACCGGCCCGAGCAGCAGAACAGCGGCGAACAGCAAGGCCACGCCGAATGCCAGGAGAATCCCGTCGGCGCCCATCAGAACAGCGGCGATCGTCGCCCCGCCCAACGCTCCGCACACAGCCGCACCGATGACCCGACCACGGGGCGAGCCGGTGTGCTCGAACGCCGTGTCGGCCATCGCCGCAACGGGCGACACACGACCGGCACCGATGGCCGGCGCGATCGCGGCGATCAGGCTGGCGGCCGTGCCGGCGACGATCGTCAGCACGATGGTGAACGGCTCGAGCGCCAAGCCGCGCGCCGGGATGGAGTAGTCGAGCGCGTCGAGCAGGTTCCTGATCCCGACTGCCAGGCCGATGCCGCCGAACAACCCGGCGATCGAGCCCAGCAGACCGATGACGGCAGACTCGATCAGCAGCGCCCAAGTCACCTGTCGGCGACTGGCGCCGATGGCGCGCAGCAACGCGTTCTCGCGCTGACGTTGCGCCGCCGTGATCGAGAAGACGTTGTAGATCACGAACATGCCGACACCGAGCGCGATGAACGAGAAGATCGCGAGGAACAACGTGATGAATCCGAGGCTGCGCTCGATCGCGGTCTGCGACTCCTTGGTGATCTGGGCGGAAGTCAACGTCTCGGCGACGTTCGGGTCCAGGGCGCTCTTGATCCGTGCGACCAACACGTCGGCCGCGACCGAGCCGTCGCCTTTCACCAGGACAGCATCGACGAAGCCCGGCTTCGCCACGAACGACTCGGCGGTCGGCGCGTCGAACAGGGCCCAGGTCGCGTTTCCCGGCGAGACGATGTTGTCGTAGACCGTGATCCCGACGAGCTCGAAGTCGCCCGACCCGCCTTCGGCGTTGACCTTCACCGAATCGCCGACGACGTATCCGGCATCATGCGCGGTGATGGTGTCGAGGGCCATCTCACCCGGCCCGTTCGGCAATCGGCCCTGGGCGAGCCGCCACACCGACAGCGATCCGTCGTTCACGGTCGCGCCGAAGGTCGGTGCTGTCGGCCGTTCGATCGGCTTGCCCTCCTTGTCGATCACGACGGCATCGCCCTGCACGAATGCCTGCGCGTCCGCGACCCCCTCGACCGCGCGGACCTGATCGATGACGGTTACCGGCAGGCGGTCGCGGCGTTCGAAGCCGAGGAAACCCTCGACCGAGTTCGACGATTGCACGTATGCATCGACTCGTTCGAACACGTCGGCGAACAACGCGTTGAACGTCCGCTGCACCGTGTCGCGGAAGATGAACGTTCCACTGAGAAACGCCGTGCTGGCCACGATCGCAAGAGCGGTCAGCACGACTCGTCCCCAACGCGCCCGCACGCTCTTCAACGCGAGACGGATCATCCGAGCGTCAACGTCGGCCCGTCATGTGCCGGGACTCATGTAGTAGCTATCGCCCCGATGATGTCCACCTTCGTTGCCCGCCGAGCGGGTATCAGGGCGGCCAAGACCCCGACCACGAATGCTACGACCAGGATCACGACCGTGCTGAAGACCGGGATGGAGAACACGGTGACGCCTTGGTCGCGCAACGACAACACGAACATGATCCCGCTGACAAGGCCGAGCAGAACACCCAGGACTGCGCCGAGAAGGCTCGTGATGACGCTCTCCCACGCCACCGTGTACCACACCTGAGATCGGGTCATCCCGACCGCACGCAGCAGAGCGATCTCGCGACGACGCTCGTAGACCGCCAGCAACAGGGTGATGACGATGCCGACCGCGGCAATCACGATCGACAGCGCCAGCAGTCCGTAGATCAGAGCCAAGAGCGTGTTGATCCCCGAGGCTTGGTCGTCGATGTATTGACTGCGGCTCTGCAGCTCGCCCGATCCGTACTGATCGACCAACGGCTGAATCGCGGCGACCGCTTGCGCGGCAGAGACACCCGGCCCCGTGTTGATGAAGACGGAGAAGTCGAAGTAGCTCCCGGAGGTGTTCGCGTAGAGATCGCGGCTGACGACGTACCCACCTGCCAGCTCGTCGGAGGAGTAGGTGCCGACGATCGTCAGGTGCAGCTCCCCGATCCCGGTGAGGTTGATCGTGATGGGATCGCCGATCTTGAGGTGGTCGCTCTTGGCCTTCTTGTCGGAGACCATCATCGACGAAGTCGACAGATCCGCATACGAGCCGCTGGTGAGGTGCAGGTCGAAAACCTTGCCGACGTTTGTCGGGTCGACGAGTGTGATCTGTTGGCGCTTGCCGTTGACCTCCGAGCTCTTCACCCCGATGCCCGCGGCCGCAGCGACCTGCGGCACAGCGTTGAGCTGATTGGCCAGGTCGGGGCTGAGGCCTCCGAAACCACTGAAGTCGTCGGTCTTCACGACATAGTCACCGACGAATTGTTCGCTGAAGATCTCACGGACCTGGGCCTTCAGCGTGGTCGCCAGCAGCGCGACAGCGGTCACCAACGCGACGCCGATCAGCACAGGGGCGGCGGCGCGCGATGTGCGCTTGGGGTTTCGAGCCGAGTTGCCTTGAGCCATCTTGCCGGTGACCTTGAACATGCGCGCCACCGGCGCGCCGATGACCTTCGCGGCCACGAGTGCCAGCACGGGCCCGAGGATCAGCACCCCGACCCACACCAGCAGCATCCCCAGACCGAGCAGGATGGAGCTGGCACCTGCGAGCGTCGCGACGACACCCAGCACGCCGACCCCGGCGACGATCACGCCACTGAGGATCCGCGGACGGCTGCTGCCCACCTGTTCGACGCTCGATTCGCGCATCGCAGCCAACGGCGAGACACGCCCACCGCGTCGCGCCGGGAGCAGCGCCGATAGCACGGTGACGATCGTGCCGACGATGATCACCAATACGATCGTGTGAGGGAGCACCTGCAGACTCGTCGATGGGAAGTCGATGCCCAGCACGCCGAGGAATGCTTTCAGCGCGGTCGACACGCCCACGCCCGCCACCAAACCGAGCAGTGAACCGACGACACCGACCACGATCGACTCGAGCAGCATCGCCCGCGTGACCTGAGAACGCTGTGCGCCCACGGCGCGCAGGAGTGCGTTCTCCCGTTGGCGTTGTGCCGCCGTGATCGAGAACACGTTGTAGATGACGAAACACGCGACACCCATGGCGATGAACGAGAACACGGTCAGGAAGATCTTGAAGAAGCTCAGCCCCTTCTCGATCGAGTCCTGGTTCTCCTTCGTGATCTCGGCACCGGTGAGGGTTTCCGTCTGCGAGTCGGCCGGCAACGCAGCTTGGATCGTGGATGCCAGCTTGGCGTCGGACACACTGCCGTCACTGGTGACGACGACCGCGTCGATGAAGCCTGGCTTGCCCACGAACTGCTCAGCGGTGGCCAGATCGAAGAGCGCGAACGTCGCACCGCCCGGTGACGAGACATCGCCATATCTGGCGACGCCGACGAGTGTGAACTCGCGTGACCCGGCTTGAGCCACGACCTTCACCGTGTCGCCGAGCTTGTACTTCGACTTGTCGAAGGTACTGCTGTCGAGCGCCACCTCCTTGTCGTTCGTCGGGAGGCGCCCATCGCTGATCTTCCAGAACGCCTCGCCTTCCGAGGCGATCGACGAGCCGAAGTTGGGTGGGCCATTGCCCTCGGTGCCGACCGGCTTGCCGTCCTTGCCGATGACCCTGGCGAAGCCCAAGACGCTGCTTGCCGCAGTCTTGACGCCGGGCACCTTGGCAACGATGGGGGTCAGCGAATCCGGCAGTCGCTGACGGTCCTCTGCCCCGAAGTCGCCTTCGATGACGACAGACGACCGCACGTATGCGTCGGTGCCTTCGAAGACATCTGCGAACAGGTTGTTGAACGACTTCGTCAACGTGTCCGAAAAGATGAACGTGCCCGCGAGGAACGAGGTCCCCAGGATCACGGCGAGTGACGTGAGCAGCAGGCGTCCCTTGCGGGCCAGGATTCCCTTCAGCGCGAGTTTGAACATCTCAGTCGCCGAAGCGCTTCATGCGGTCGAGCACGAGGTCTGCGGTCGGCGACATGATCTCATCGACGACCTTGCCGTCGGCGAGGAAGATCACCCGGTCGGCGTAGCTCGCGGCATTGGGATCGTGAGTGACCATGACGATCGTCTGGCCGAGATCGCGGACCGCGCCGCGCATGAACTCCAGGATCTCGGCGCCGGATCGGCTGTCGAGGTTGCCGGTCGGCTCGTCGGCGAAGATGATCGTCGGCTTGCTGGCCAAGGCGCGCGCAACCGCAACCCTCTGTTGCTGCCCGCCGCTGAGCTCGCTGGGCCGATGCTTCAGGCGGTCGCGGAGGCCGACGGTGTCGATGACCTTGTCGATCCACTCCTGGTCGCCCGTCTTGCCGCCGAGCAGCAGGGGCAGGGTGATGTTCTCGTAGGCGTTCAGCGTCGGCACCAGGTTGTACGCCTGGAAGATGAACCCGACGGCGGTCCTGCGCAGGACGGTCAACTCCTTGTCGCTGAGTGCGGCGAGGTACGTCTGGCCGATGTAGACGGCTCCCTGCGACAGCGAGTCGAGACCCGCCAAACAGTGCATCAACGTGCTCTTGCCCGATCCTGACGGCCCCATGATCGCCGTGAACTTGCCCGCTTCGAAGGCCACCGTGACCCCGTCGAGGGCACGAACCTCGCTGTCGCCCTCGCCGTAGATCTTCATCGCATCCACTGCGCCCGCGGCTGTGCCAACCGCCAATGTCTCAGTCATGGGTTCTAGTTGTATCAATACTGACGCTGCCCTGCATCCCTGATTGCGTGACACCGGTCGCATCTGCTCCGAACTCATACCAGGCGAGGGGATTCAACGATCATCTGCGGCTCGATGTGTCCTACGCTCTCGTAGTCATGTTGTGCCCGTCGTGTGGATCTCAGATACCTGCTGTTGCCAGGTTCTGCTCATCCTGCGGGTATGCGATCACGGCCACGCAGGCCGAGGAACGACGGATCACCACCGTCCTGTTCGCCGATCTCGTCGGGTTCACGGCGCTCGCCGAACATCGCGATCCAGAGACAGTGAAGCGCCTGATCGACTCGTGCTTCCAACTTCTTGTCGACGACATCACATCGTTCGGCGGCCGCGTCGACAAGATCCTCGGTGACGGCATCCTGGCGTTGTTCGGCGCACCGGTAGCCCACGAGGACGACGCCGAACGCGCCATTCGGGCGGCGATGCGGATGCAGACGACGCTCGCCCACTTCGTCGGCACCTCGGGCCTCAGTGGCAGTGCGGGGATCCGAATGCGCGTCGGCATCAACACCGGCGAGGTGTTGGTGGGAACGCTCGCCGGCACCGAATACACCGCGATGGGCGACGTGGTCAACACCGCATCGCGTCTACAGAGTGCGGCGCCGCCCGGCGGAATCCTCGTCGGCGACACCACATACGCGCTCACCTCGCAGGCCATCCGGTTCGAGCCCGCCGGCGAGCTCGATACGCGGGGTCGCGAGCAGAGCGTGAAGGCCTGGCTCGCGGTCGAAGCCACCGCGCCTCCAGGCAGTCGCTCACGCCGCGGGCGCAACGGACCGCTGGTCGGCCGCCAACCCGAGTTGGCCATCGGCCGCGCCGCGCTCGACCTCGTCAGCATCGCGAACCGCAGTGTGCTGCTGGCAATATCCGGCGACAACGGTGTCGGTAAATCGCGCCTCGCCGACGAGCTCATCGACTACCTCCACAGCTCGGTGGACGCTGCCGTCCTCGAGGGCGCGTGCGTGCCATACGGCGAGGCCAACGTGTGGTTTCCCATAGCGAATGCCTTGTGCCGCTACCTCGATCTCGACCCGACCCTGCCCATCGCCGAGATTCGCGAGGTCGCCCGCCAACGCTCAACTCAGTTGCTGTCAGGCACGGACGAGGTCGAGGTCGAGCGGATGGTCGAGGTGTTCGTGCACCTCCTCGGCCATCCATCGTCGATCGACAAGATCGATGCACCCGTGGCGCGCGCCTCGATCCATCGCGCCGTCACCCGTGTGCTCGAGCTTCGCTCGCAGGAACGGCCCGTGGTGTTGTCGATCAACGATCTGCACTGGGCCGACTTGGCGTTGATCGGCTTGCTCGAGCATCTGGTCACATCGCTCAGCCGGCACCCGTTCGCGCTGATCACCGCCATGCGTCCCGGCAGCGACGTCGTCTGGCCGCCCCTCACCGAGCGCGCCACGGTGGTGTCGTTGAATCTGCAACCACTTGGCCAGCAGGCCACCGAGGAGCTCGCCGCGCAACTGCTGGCAGATTCCTGCGCCGACCCGAAGTTGCTCACCGCGCTCTACGAACGGAGTGGCGGCAACCCACTGTTCCTCCACGAGCTCGCCGCTCTGGCCGCGGCCGGCGGCGGGATTCGCGAGCTGCCCAACTCGCTGCGCGCGCTGATCATCGCCCGGCTCGATCAGCTGTCGCCGGCACAACGCCAGATCATCGAGAACGCCGCGACGCTGGGCACTTCGGGCTCCATCGCATCGCTGCAGACGTTCGCCGATGAGCTCAGTCAGCAATTCGATGCCGCCAACGTCCGCGAGCTCGATGACCTCGGGCTGTTGGAGGTGCACGGCAGGCGTTGGGAGTTCCGCAGCGACTCTGTCCGCGACGCCGCCTACCAGACATTGACGAAGGCCGCCCGCGCCAGGCGCCACTTCGGGGTGGCGAAGGCGATGGCGGACTTCCCCACAGGTCTCGACGACCGCGCCCACCATACGGCGACAGCGGCAGAACTGGTGAAGGAGCTCGGCCCGGTCGAAGGCGTTTCCGGCACCATCGCCTCCGATGCCGTCGAGTTGCTGACGACCGCCGCCGAGCGCGCCGACGACAACGGCAGCATGCGCGTGGCGATCCGGCACGCGAGCCGTGCCCTCGAGTTGTTGCCGGCCGGGGCCGAACACGAAGAGCGCCGCGTGCAATTGCAACTGATCCGTGCCGGTGCGCTGCTCGATCTCCGCGAGTTCGACGCGGCGCGCACCGATCTCGAGAGCGCGCTCGAGAGCGCGTCGCGGCGCGGCGACATTGCTGCCGAAGGCGATGCGCACCGACTGCTCGGCAGCATGTACCACGCCGCAAGCCAGCTAGCCGATGCTCGAGTCGAGCTCGGGCAAGCGGTCGACCTGTTGCGAACCATCGAACGCCCCGACCGTCTGGCACGGGCCCTGAGGGCACGCGGTTTCATCGAGTTGTTCGGTGGGTCGTTGGTCGATGCCGAATGGTTCTTCGGCGAGGCCGACACGCTCTATCGATTGCTCGACGATCAGCGCGGCCTCGCCTGGCTCGAACAGCACCGAGCGTGGATCTCGTTCCTCTCCGGCGACATGGCGTTGGCCCGCGACCGCCTCAACCATGCCGCCGACGCGCTCGACAAGCTCGGCGATCGCAACGGCGTCGGTTGGGCGTTCGGTCTGCTCGCGTTCGTCGAGTTCTTCGAACGACACTTCGCCGAAGCCGAGGCACTGGCCGAACTGGTGATTCGCGAGGCCGACCAGCGCGGCGACGAATGGGCTGTGGGCATGATGCAGACCCTGCTCGCCGACCTCCGCCTATGGCAAGGCGACCTCGGCGAGGCTGCCAACCTCGCCGAGCAAGCCCGCTCGAGGTTCAAGAAGCTCAACGACAAGTTCGGCCTGATCCAGGCAACCGCTCCGCTGTTGCGCGCTCAGATCGCACTCGGCCAAGCGGGCGCCGCACAGCGCAGTACCGAGGAACTGCTGACGCTTGCCGACATGTCGGTACAGGGACCGTTCCCGCTGATGGCGGTCGCGGGCGCGGCGATGCACCGCGGCGACGGCGCGACGGCTGTGGCAATCGCCGACCGTGCCCTTGCGGCGACCGGCGCGATGAACGGCGGGGCGTTCGAACCACACGTCTCACGCCTGGTCGGACTGATGCAACTGGGCCGTGTCGACGAAGCGATGGTCGCATTCTCCGAACTCGACCCGAATGCCCTGACGCACCCGTTCACCAGTGCCGCCGGCGCGTTGCTCTTCGCGACTTTGGCATGTCCGTCCGAAGCGCTCGACCACGCCGAAAAGGTGGCCCACGGCGCCGGGGCGACCTACCTCGACGAGGTCTTCGCCTACATCGGTGCCGCCAGCGCACATGCCCAACTCAACGACAAGCCGCAGGCGACGCTGTCGATCGAGGCCGCCGTGGTGAGGGCCCTCGACGTCGGCGACGTGGTGGCCATCGCCCTCGCCACCAACGCCTACCAACACCTCATCGGCCGCCCGCACCCCGCCTTCGACCAACCGACCCAACTCGAAGCGGGCTGGCTCACCGTGATCGGCAGCCTCCCCGGCCTCCCGGCCTGAACCCCGGCCGGAGGATCGTTGCAGGCAAGTCGCTGGGCGACTCCGGAGCGACAAAGTTCGGGGATGGGTGGCGCGGGT
>JBDTYA010000286.1:0-30962 GCA_040005915.1 Ilumatobacteraceae bacterium | reverse complement strand
CTCGGCCTTGTCGTACGGTCGGTCGTTCTCCTTCTCCTTCATGATGTCGAGCAGCGAGACAGGCCTCGCCAGGCTGCCCACATGCGTCGTCAGGATGCGCTCGGCACTGCGCTTCATGCTGATCCCCTCTCGGCGCGCGCCCCTGCGCGGCCATTCGGCGCGACCCTAACTTCGGGTGTCGCCGATCGAAATTTCGGCGTGTGCCGGTTGCGAACATTCGACGGCGGCGGCAACAACGGGGAGGCACCATTTCCGATCGAGAGGCGCACCCGGCGAGACTGGGACGACCAGTCCACCGAGATGAACGAGAGCACATGACCCAGCAACCGACCGAGCACGACAATCATGCAGGCGGCAGTGACGCACTCGTGCGCCGCGGCGTCGAGGGCGTCGAGGTCTTCGACTTCGGTGGTACCGCATGCACGACGGCTCCCCCGTTGGCGGATGCCCGTGTTGCGATCGTCACCACCGCGGGCCTGCGTCCCGATGGGCTGGCCACTTGGTCGCAGGGTCAGGGCTTCGTCGTGATCGACGGCGACGCACGAGCCCTCACGTTGGCCCACTCGTCGCCAAACTTCGATCGCACCGGGCTGGCCATGGACGTCAACGTGGTATATCCCGTCGATCGGCTGGCCGAACTCGCCGCCTCGGGCGTCATCGGCTCGGTGGCCTCGAAGCACCTCTCGTTCATGGGCGCGCAGCCCGACCACACGCTGGCCACGCTGCGGCTCGACAGCGGGCCTGCTGCAGCGGCGCTCCTGAAGGCCGACGGCGTCGACGTGGTCTTCTTGACGCCGGTTTGACCACTGTGCACGCGCACCGTGAGTGCGCTCGCCGAAGTGTTCGAAGAGGCCGGCCTCGCCACTGTTGGCATCAGCAGCGTGCGCGGCCAGGCCGAGCGTGCCCGTGCACCGCGCATGCTGCACTGCGAGTTCCCGCTCGGCCGACCGTTGGGCCGGCCTGGTGACGCCGCGTTCCAACACCGCGTGATGGCCGCTGCCTTCGCGCTGTTGCCACGCACCGACGTTCCCGTCCTCGTCGACTTCGACGAGGTCATCATCGACGACGCCGACCAGCCGCTGTCCTGCAGCCTGCCTCCGCGCCACGACCCGAGCCTGCATCCCGCCGTCGACGAGGCCATCGGCTTGCGGGCCGCCTACGAACGGCGACGGGCGACGACCGGAACCACCAACGTCACCCGCTTCGGTGGGCCTGATCAGGTCGCCGGCCTCGTCGACATGTTCGTCAGGATCACCGCCGGCACACCGTGGGATGCTGTCGATCTCGAGCCGATACGGCTCGGGCAAGCAGCGCTCGACATTCGCGCCTACTACGAGGAAGCCGCGTTGGCCCTTGCCGATCATGTGCCGGCGGCGCGTCAGGCAGAGTCGTGGTTCTACCGGACAACGGCCGCGGGCAAGGTCCTGCGCGAGGCACAGGGCATCATCCGCGCCGCCGACGCACCACGCCCGGCATGGTTCCCTCTGGTCCCTACCGGCCAACCGCCGGCGTGATCGCGCGGATGAACCCATCCGGATCCTCGAGGCTCATCGTCAGTTCGCGGATGCGCAGCGGAAAGCCGACGCACCGACCATGTGCCCGCGGATCGATGTCCAACTTCACCATGCCGACACTCGAGCCGTTCACCAGCCATCGCCCACGCCAGCCGTGCGCGCCCCATGACAGAACACGACCGGTTGTCGGGCTCGCCCGAGTGATCGCCGCCAGCGGGATGTCGGCGGAAAATGTCCAACCGCCGAGACCCATGCGCACGATCATTTCATCGTCGCTCAAACTGACGGAGGAGTGTCGCGGGCCTGCCAGAAGCGGCACCGTGAGCAGCTGGATGAAGCGGTTGTAGGAGAACGCGAACTCTGCCACCGGCACGCTACGAAAGTGTATTGCGGGTTCGGCCGATGATCGTCCCCTTGGGGTACGGCGCAGATCCGGCTACGGTCGATCTGTGGCCGAGATCGACGACGCGCCGTTCCTGCCGAGCACCGACGATCTGGTGGCGAACAACGCCCGATACGTCGAGACGTTCTCGGACCACGACCTCGCGTTGCATCCGCGCCGTCAGTTGGCGGTCGTGGCGTGCATGGACAGCCGAATGGACATCTTTCAGATGCTCGGCCTGGCCCACGGCGACGCGCACATCATCCGCAACGCCGGTGGCGTGGTCACCGACGACGTGATTCGCTCGCTCGTGCTGTCGCAGCGGTTGTTGGGGACCCGAGAGATCATCCTGCTGCACCACACCGACTGTGGCCTTCAACAACTGGTAGGCGACACGTTGAAGGACGAGATCGAGGCCGAGACCGGCATCCGGCCGGGCTGGGCGTTCGAAGGCTTCAAGGACCCCTACCAGGACGTGCGGCAGTCGATGCGTCGACTCGAGGTCAGCCCCTTCATCGAGCACAAGGAGCACATCCGAGGCTTCGTGTACCGAGTCGAGGACGGCCACCTCGACGAGGTCGAGCCCTAGTCACGGGCTCGGAGCATCACCCGCCCCGGATGATCGAGCGCAGCAGATCGAGCGCGGCGAGCCGAGTTGTCAATGTGGTCATGCCGGGAACCTATCCTGCAACTGGTCATGGCGCTCGCGTGAGAGCCAGGCTCCACGACGACGAAACAGGAGGCCACAATGCCGGCAAAGGGATCTGCTGAATGGAAAGGCGACCTGCCCACTGGCACGGGGACGTTCACAGCGGGGGACTCGATCAGCGGCGGCTACACCTTCAAGTCGCGGTTCGAGGACGGGCCGGGGTCAAATCCCGAGCAGTTGATCGCCGCAGCCCACGCCGCCTGCTTCACGATGGCCCTGTCGAACATGTTGGCCAAGGCCGGCTCCACGCCCGACTCGGTGAAGACCGACGCGACGGTCAGCATCCGCAACATCGACGGCTCACCGACGATCGCCAAGATCGAGCTGGTCACCGTCGGGCACGTTCCCGGGATCGACCAGGCGACATTCGCCGAGCACGCCGAGGCCGCAAAGGCCGGCTGCATCGTCAGCAGGGCATTGGGGGCCGTCGGCGAGATCACCCTCGAGGCCACGCTCGCCGACTGAACCGCCGTGTCGACGGCACGATCTCCAGCGGCACTTGGGCGCGATTTCGGCAGTCCAAGTACCGCTTCCGCGCCCGTTGACGCGGTTCGGGGGCAGTGCCGGCACTCCCAGTACCAGTTCCGCGCCCGAGCAATGGGGAGTGCGTTCGTCAGGGCACTTGAATGACGACGACTGCGATGTCGTCGCGGGGGTTACCGTCCTGGAAGTCGAGGACGGCGTCGACGACGAGATCAGCGATCTCCTGGGCCCCTCCCTCGACTTCGACAAGGAGTCGATGAAGGCGCTCCTCGCCGAAGTAGCTATCGCCTTGTCTCGCCTCGGTGACGCCGTCGGTGTACAACAGCAGGACGTCACCGGATTCGAGCCGTCGTGATTCAGCAGTGAATCTGGGCAGCGGAAAGATCCCGAGCAGAGAACCGTAGGTGCCGAACTCCGCCAGCTCGGTCGCCCCCGCTCGACGGAGCAGCGCCGCAGGATGACCGGCGAGGGAGATCGTGCCGTGCCACGCGCCATCCACTCGGCGGGCGCGCATCAAAGCAGCGGTGCAGTGCCGCTTGTCGCCGTCGTACAACAAAACCTCGTTCACGATCTGGAACACGCCGTCGGGCCGGCCGTGCTCGACGGACGCGGCACGGCACGTGTACCGAGCCAATGCCGTCACCACCGCGGCCTCGACCCCCTTGCCGCACACGTCGCCGACGACGATGGCCCAATCATCGACCGCGACCTGGAACACGTCGTAGAAGTCCCCGCCTACCTCCTCCCCCGAGCCGGCCGGCCGGTAGACGGCGCCCACGTCGAGACCGGGGATCGTCGGCGGCGCCGGAGGCACGAGGGTCGCCTGCAACGTCCTGGCCATCAGGTTGGCCTTCGCCTCTGATTCCTCGGCGCGCTGCATGGCCCGCAGCAACTCCCGTTCGTACTCGCGGCGCTCGGTAGCGAGAAAGATCGCCGTGCGCACCGCCGACGGCTGCCCGGCCGCGTCGCGTTTGAGGGTCGAGTTGACCAACACCGAAATTCGCTTCCGGTCGGCGCAGACGATCTCGAACGCCATTTCTCGAACTGCCGACTGCATCTGCAGGGATGGCATGAAGTGCGTCTCGTGATAGAGCCGGCCGCCGACCGACAGCAGATCGACGAAACGGCGAACGCCCACCAGCTCGTCGCGGCGGTACCCGGTCCAGCCGAGAAACGTGTCGTTGACGCGAATCAGCAGACCATCGGGCCGAGTCGAGAGATATCCGCACGGCGCATCGGCGTACAACTCGGCATCATCGAGTTCCAGACCCGACTCCCCGCCGGCGGGGTTCACCCCGAGAGGGTCGCCGCTGCTCACGTCCGAACGAACGCCGCGATCGCCTCCGCAGTCTGCTCCGGGGCGCTGAGGTGGGGACAATGGCCGGTCGCATCGAGAACGACCATCGTCGCCTCGGGCAGCGAGCGCTGGACGAATTCGCCGACGCTCACCGGAGCGATGATGTCGTCGCGACATTGCAGCACCAACGTCGGTACACCGACCCTGGCAAGGTCGGCGCGGTTGTCGGACGTGAACGTCACCTCGGCGAACTGTCGGGCGATCACCGGATCGGTGCGACAAAAGCTCTCGGACAGCTCCAAGCCCAACGCCGGCCGGTCGGCGTTGCCCATGATCGCGGGAGCCATCGCACTGGACCAGCCGAGGTAGTTGCTGTCCAGCGACCCGAGCAGTTCGTCGATGTCGTCCGTCGTGAACCCGCCGTGATATTCGTCGGTGTCGGTGTAGCGCGGCGATGGGCCGACCATGACGAGCTTGTCGATCAGGCCCGGCCGTTCGATGGCCACGAGCGCGCCGATCATCGCGCTGACGGAATGGCCGACGAAGACCACATCGTGCAGTTCCATCGCCTCACAGATCTCGATCACGTCGTGGGCGTACCCGGCGAGCGACGAATACCGTGCCGCGTCGTACGACCCCAGGTCGGAGTCGCCCGCGCCGACGTAGTCGAACACGATGACACGGAAGTCGGCCTCGAACATCGGCGCGACGAACCGCCACATGTGCTGGTCACATCCGAACCCGTGGGCAAACACCATCGGCTGCCCATCGGGGCGGCCACTCTCACGAACCGCATTTCGATCGACTACTCGCATGAAAGCGGACCCTACCTGCACAGGCATCGATGGCTTGACCCTCGATTCCGTGCTGCTGGGCTTCGGATCTCGCAAAACCTCCGACGAACGGAATATTGAAAGCTATTGCTTGCTTTAATGGGCATACCAACGTCGCCTCGGAACGACGAGGGAGAGAGGATCACATGCAAGCAGCACTGATCACCGGAGGCACGAAGGGCTTCGGCCTCGCCCTGGCCGAGAGCCTTGTGCAGGACGGATGGAGTGTCGTCATCGACGGCCGTGATCCGACAGCGCTCGACGACGCACTGCGTCGGCTCGTCACGATGTCGCGGGATCAAATGGTCCGGGGCGTCGCCGGCGATGTTGCCGACCCCGCCCACCGCGCCGCTCTGCTCGCCTCGGTCGACACGATCGGGCGACTCGACCTGTTGGTCAACAACGCCAGCACCCTCGGGCCCTCGCCACAACCACACCTAGCCACCTATCCGCTCGACGAGTTCCAGCGTGTGCTGCAGGTCAACGTCGTGGCTCCGCTCGCACTCGTCCAGGCGACGTTGCCGCTGCTGCGCACACATCACGGCGCAATCGTCGACGTCACGTCGGATGCCGCGGTCGAGGGCTACGAGGGTTGGGGCGGATACGGGTCGTCGAAGGCGGCGCTCGAGCAGCTGTCGAACGTGCTCGCCGCCGAGGAGCCCGACGTACGCGTGTACTGGTTCGATCCCGGCGACATGCGCACGGAGATGCACCAGGCCGCGTTCCCGGGAGAAGACATCTCCGATCGACCACTCCCCGAGATGGTGGTACCGGTTTTGCGCCGGCTGTTGAACGACGCTCCCCCGAGCGGACGATTCCGCGGCGCGCAGTCACCGGAGGTGGCACCATGAAAGCGGCGACGCTCGAGCCGTCGATCGCGGTGACGGCGCGGTTGAACTTCGATCTCCCCGCACATCTCCAGGCCGGCGAACCCGCCGAGGCCCGCGGCTTGCGCCGTGACGGCGTACGAATGCTCGTCGCCCACCGCGAGTCCGGCGAGCTGACGCACACCACTTTCGCGGCACTCCCGGCGTTGCTCACCGCCGGTGACCTGATCGTGGTCAACACCTCGGCCGTCATCCCAGCAGCCGTCGCGGTCTCGACCGACGACGGTGAGGAGCTGATGCTGCACCTGTCGGCTCTGCTCGACGACGGTCGATGGGTCGTCGAGCCGCGGCGCATCGAAGGTCACACCACCCGTCGCTGGTCGGGAACGTCCCTGAATCGCCTGATCGCTGCCGGCGACGCAACCATCACCCTCGACGAGCCATACCTCGACAGTGAGCGGTTGTCGATCGCAACGCTCGACCTGCCGCAGCCGGTGTTCACCTGGCTTGCGGTGCACGGCCAACCGATCCGATACGGATACGTCGGGCAGCCCTGGCCGCTCGAGGCGTACCAGAACGTGTACGCCGACGAGCCGGGTAGTGCCGAGATGCCGAGCGCCGGGCGACCGTTCACGGCAGACGTCATCACCCGACTCGTCGCCAAGGGCATCGGCGTGACGCCACTGGTGCTGCACACCGGGGTCGCGTCTCTCGAGTCGACCGAGTTGCCCTACCCCGAACGCCTACGGGTGCCCTCGTGCACCGTCGACCGCGTCAACGATGCTCACAAGAGTGGCGGCAGGGTCATCGCCGTCGGCACGACAGTCGTACGTGGCCTGGAGACCGCTGCGACCGCCGACGGGCTGTTGCGACCCTTCGATGGCTGGACGGATCTGGTGATCACGCCCGAGCGTGGCGTCAAGGTCGTCGACGGCCTACTGACCGGGTGGCACGAGCCGCAGGCCTCGCACCTGTTGATGCTCGAGGCCGTCGCAGGTCGGGCACTTCTCGAGGCCTCGTACGCAGCAAGCCTCACAGCGGGATACCTGTGGCACGAGTTCGGCGACATGCACCTGATCATCCCCTGATCGTCGCCGCCCCACGCCGCGTCTCGCATCGAACTCCCGCTGCGCCGCGTTTGAACGATCGACACGCCGGGTACGGCCACGCATCACCGAATTCCGGGGTGTGCAGGCGAAAGGAACAGGCGACATGAACGATCCGATGACCATCCTCAAGGCCGACCATCGTGAGGCCAAGAAGCTCCTTACAGCGCTCGCCGAATCCGACGAGGGCGCCGAGCGCGACAAGATGGCCGACAAGGTCAACGAGGCCCTGCTCCTGCACATGAAGATCGAGGAGTCGATCGTCTACCCGGCCGTCAAGCAGCAGGTCGGCGCAGAGGACGAGGAAGAGGCCGAGATCGAGCACGGGCTCGCCCGCGAAGGCCTCGCCAAGATGATGAGCATGCTCACCGTGCCGGGTTTCGGCGCAGCAGTCGAGATGTTGAAGGGCGGAATCGAGCACCACGTCGAGGAAGAGGAGACCGAACTGCTGCCGGCGCTGAAAGAGGCACTCCCGCACGCCGAATGGCTGGCGATGGGCGATGCGATCGCCAAAGCGAAGGCCGACGCCGGGCACCCGGTCCACAAGCCGGCACCTCGACGCTCGAACAAGCGCCGCGCGACCTCCAAGAGCCGGTGACAGAACGCCTCACGAGTTGATTTGGACGGTCAACTCGTGAGGTACTTGTAGAACACCGTGGTGTCGAGCAACCCTCCGTTGGGCCACAACGCAACTCACTAGGGTGCGGTTGGTTCTCGGGCGCTGCCAACATCACCTGTACGGTTCCGACGATGCCGCGGCTGGCGTCTTCGGCGAGCCCCCGGGCCACTCCCGGCCCCATCCCTACCGCCGCATCCGAATCTCACCACCGATTGCAGACGTCATCCGGCTGAGCTTGCCACGAGGCCCATGCATAGTGTGGCCCGATGAGCTTCGACGTTCCGGAACCAGGCCTCACACCTGACCAGATCGTCGCCCGCGCGGTCGGTTTGCGGCAGCTCTTGCGCAACGACCAGGCCAACACGGAAGCCCGCAGTCGCTTCTCGCCGGAGACCAATGAGGCGTTCACGAAGGCCGGCTTCTACCGAATCCTCCAACCGCGAATGTTCGGCGGCTACGAGTTCGATATCAGGACCTTTTATCGAACGATCATCGAGATCGCCAGGGGCTGCCCGTCGTCGGGTTGGCTGCTGTGCCTCGGCGCCGGCCACGCCCTGCAACTGGGTTCGTCGTTCTCGGAGCAGGCGCAGGAAGAGATCTTCGGCCCCGACGGGCACTTCGTGGCGCCGCTCAGCGTCGGCAACATCACCGGGTCACGGCCCGCGGTGCCGGTCGAGGGCGGCTACATGCTCAGCGGCAAGTGGCGCTACGCGTCGGGCGTGCCCTACAGCACGCATTTCATGGGACTGGCCGAGATCGCCGAACCCGAGGCTGTCGCCGGTGATCCGCCGCAGCCGTTGCTCGTGATCGTGCCCCGCGACGAGTACGAGGTGTTGGAGGACTGGGGCAACCTGATCGGCCTCAAGGGATCGGGTTCCAACAGCGTCGTCATCGACGACGTATTCGTTCCGGCACGTCACACCGCGCCGATCGACCAGCTGATGGGCGAATGGCCGATGACGACCAACGTGTTGCCAGGCGGCGCGATCCACGGCAACCCGATGTACAGCGGAGGGTTCATGGGCTTTGCGATCGGCGAGCTCACCGTCGTGCAGGTCGGAGCAGCACGCGGGATGCTCGACCTCTACGAGGAGATGCTGGGGTCGATGTCGATCACATCGATGAGTGGCAACGACCAGACGAAGCGATACATGGATCACGACTTCCAACGCTCGTTCGGGATGGCCTTGGGATGGGTCGACGGAGCCCACGGGATCATGATGCGCGCCGGCGAGGTCTACATGGATCTCACCCGCAGGGCGTTCGAATCGGGCCAACCGGTGACGTCCGCCGACCACTGGCGGCTGTACGGGATGATCCAGACGGCAGCGCGCCTCGCGTGGGAAGCCGGCGAACTGCTGTTCCGCACTGCCGGCTCGAGCGCATCGCTCGACGGCCACCCGATGCAGCGCTATTGGCGGGATCTGTGCGCGTTCCGCAGCAACTCGGTGCATCAGTTCGATTTCCGTTCGCGTGCGGTCACCCAGGCTCGTTTCGGAATCCCGATCGAGCGGGTCTGAAAGGTGCGGCGAGGCGGGCGAGATTGGAACCTGACCTCACTGGGAAGCGTTTGCTCCATGAAGCCCTGCGAACCCTTCTCCGGGCAGAGGACCACACGCCTGCTGGACGATGCGGCCAACGGTCTCGCGTTGACGTGGGTCACGAGTTCGGGTGACGGCCCGACCGATTGGACGGAGTTGGGTGACCTCGACTGGTCGCGGTTCCGGCTCGTGTTGGGTGCGGGGGGTGCCTCCGGCGGAGCGTTCACCGTCGGTGCGCTCCTGGCGCTCGCCACCGACCACGGCGTGAATGTCCGAAATGCGTCCCATCTCGTCGGCACCTCGGCGGGGGCCGTGCTGGCCGCGCTGATGGCGTCGGGCCTCGACAGCGAAGACCTGGCGGCGATGGTGGCCCGCACGCCCGAGTGGCTCTCGCCCGTCGGAGATGCCTATCACCCCGGTTTCGGAGACCATGCGCCGAAGATGCCCAAGCTCCGAGACCTCCTCCGACCGATGGGCCCGCGCGACCTCGTGAGGTCAGCGAGCCTCGCTGCCACACGCCGCTACCGCGCCTTGTGGCTGCACAGCCTGAGGCCGGGAACGTTCGATATCGCTCCGCAATTGCCCTTCATGTCGATGCTGTCATGGCCGGCCGACAGGAACCTTTCGATCTGCTGCACCGATACCGCCGACGCCCGTCGCGTCGTCTACGATCGCGAGAACTCCGTCGAACTCGCCGACGCCATCGCCGGTTCATGCGCAGTCCCCGGAGTCATGCGGCCGATACCGATCGGCGGGCGCGTGGTCGTCGACGGAGGTGTCGTCTCACCGACCAACGCCGACGTCGCCCTGTGCGACGGGGAGTCCACGTTGACGGTTGTCGTGTCGCCGATGAGCGGCACCGGCAGCAGGTCTGCGCTGGGCCGGGCCTCGTCGATCTTCGCCGCCAATCGGCTCTCCGGCGAGCTGCGCACGAGAAAGCCACAGGGCGGCGTGCTGGTCATCGAACCGGCCGCAACGCTCGGTGGGCTGGTGATCGACGACGCGCTCGACGGCTCGACGAGCACTCAAATCCTTGCAACCACCTTTCTCGCCGCATCGGGTGCCGAGATCACACACCGGAGGCTGGCAGCGTGAAGATCAAACAATTTGCTGCAGCGATCGAACGGTACGAACGGCTCGACACCGTGGCAGAACCTGTCGGCAGCGCCGTGAAGAAGCTCATTCCCCGAGGTTCATTGAAGGATGTGCTCAGTGGCACGTGGCTCGGCCACCAGCTCCACCCGCTACTGACCGACATACCGATCGGGTCCTTCACCGCTACTTCACTCCTCGATCTGATCGGTGGCCGCTCGGCACAGCCGGCAGCCAACCTCCTGGCCGCGGTCGGGGTCGCATCTGCCGTGCCGACCGCAGCCGCTGGGTTCGCCGACTGGTCCGACACCTACGGGCCTGCGCGGCGCGTCGGCGTCGTCCACGCTGCTGCGAACATCATCGGCGTCGGCTTCTATGCGGCATCGATGGTCGCCCGTCATCGCGGCAGCCGCGTCAGCGCGACCGCGCTCGGGCTCGCCGGTATGGGCGTGATGACAGTCGGCGGGTACCTCGGTGGGCACCTCACGCTCGTGCGCGGCATCGGTGTGAACCGGACCCTGATGGAGGATCCGCCGCCGGATTGGACCGCAGTCGTAGGCAAGGACGAGCTCGGCGAGCGGACGCCGAGGCTGGTCGAGCTGGGCGACGTTCCAGTCGTGCTCTACCTCGACGGCGCCACTACCTATGCACTCAGCAACCGCTGCACTCATGCCGGCGGGCCGTTGAACGAAGGCGAGTTCGATCCCTCGGCGAAGTCAGGCGCGTGTGTTACATGCCCATGGCACCAGAGCGTGTTCCGGCTCGAGGATGGAGCCGTCGTTCACGGCCCAGCAGCCGTGCCCGAGCCGTCGTACGAATGCCGCGTCAGTGGCGGCCAGGTGGAGGTGCGTCCGCGATGACGAGCACGGTCGACACATCGCAGGCGAGCCTCAAGTCGGACGAGTTGCACCTCCTGCACATCTACCTGCGCGACCACGAGGCCGCCGCTGTCGGCGGTCTACGGCTGTTCCAACTCTGCAGCAAGGCCAACCAGGGCACGAGCTATTCCGCTGATCTCGAACGGCTCACCGCGCAGGTCCAAGCCAGTCGCGACGCACTCCGCCGCATCTGCCGCCAGTTCGGCGTCAGATGGAGCAACGTCGGTCGTGCGATCACGTACGCCGGCGCAACGCTCGGCCGGGTCAAGACGAATGGCAGGGCGCTGAAGTACTCGCCGCTCAGCCGTGTCATCGAACTCGAGGCGATGTCGAGCGGGGTGCTCTCGCAGCTGCGACTTTGGGAGTCGCTGTCGATCGTCGCCGAGTTCGATTACAGGCTCGACGAAACCGAACTCGTCCACCTTGTCGGCGTCGCCGAGCAGAAGTTGGTCGACCTGCGACGCCTCCATGACCAGGCAACGCACGAGGCGTTCGGCTGAGCCATTCTGCGACAGCAAAACCTCTTGACCTTCAAGTGGGCCTGAAGGTTTACGATCCTCACCGTGACCACCGCGTACATGATCAAGGACGTCGCCGAGCTCAGCGGCTTCAGCGCGGCGACGCTGCGCTACTACGAAGAGATCGGGCTGTTGCCGCCATCGGCACGAACTCCGGCGGGCTATCGCCAGTACGACGATGAGACGCTGCAACGCCTGGCATTCATCGGGCGTGCCAAGCAGCTCGGCTGCAGTCTCGACGAGATCGCGGATCTCACCGTCGCATGGGATGGAGGTCGATGCGGCCCGGTACAGGACAGGCTGCGGGCCGTCGTGGCAGACAAGCTCGAGCAGGCGCGGCAGCAGATCAGCGAACTGACAACCTTGACCGCAGAGTTGCGGCGCGCCGCCGCGACGTTGGAGATGCACCGACCCGACGGCCCGTGCAACGAGATGTGCGGCTGCACCACGGCAAACGCAGCCGACGGCGCTTCACGACATCTCTCGGTCACCACCAAACCGTCGACCGACGTCGAGATCGCGTGCACCCTGGCCCCGCACTCGATGGACGCGCGAGTCGACGAATGGCGATCGTTGCTCGACCACGCAACTCGGCGCGACGCGATCGTCGGCGGCACGCGAGTGACCTTCGCGGACGAAGTGCCTCTCGACGACCTGATGCGCCTGACCGCGGCGGAGCAGGATTGCTGCCATTTCTTCGACTTCTCCATCACGGTCGACAGGCGAGGCATCGGGTTGGAGGTGCGGGCTCCCGCAGAAGCCCTGCCGATCGTGTTGTCGTTGTTCGGGCCGGTCGGATGAGCACCGACAAGCGGGACGTCGCTCTGGTCGGCGCCGGTGCGGCCGCCTGTGCAGTCTGCTGCGCCGGCCCCATCGTCGGATTTCTCACGGCCCTCGGTCTCGGGGCGGCTCTCGGTTTCGCGATCTTCGGGATCGCCGGCCTTGCCGTCGCCGCGCTGGCCATCGTCGTGGTACCCCGACGACGCCGGGCACGCAAGCTGCTCGTGTCGATCGAGCAAACCATGGATCTGCTGCGCCGGCAGTGAATGCCGGGGGTGCTCGGCCGTCGATACTGGCAGAATGCCCCCGATGACCCGACGTACCCCACTCGCGATCGAGGGCACGGCCGGCGGTATCTCGCTGCGAGGTCTGACGAAGTCGTTCCGCGGACCGACCGGCCCGGTACACGCCGTCCGTGGCATCGACGTCGACATCTCGGCGGGCGAGACCGTGGCGCTCCTCGGGCCGAACGGTGCAGGGAAGTCGACCACCATCGACATGCTGCTCGGCCTTTCACAACCCGATTCGGGCGACGTGCGGATCTTCGACATGTCCCCGGCGGAAGCGATCGCCAACGGCGCGATCGGGGCGATGATGCAGACCGGCGCGGTGCTGAGCGATCTCAGCGTGCGCGAGCTGGTCGACATGATGGGCTCGCTGTATCCCAATCCGCTGACCCCTGATGAGACGCTCGCGCTGGCCGGCATCGCCGACATCGCCGATCGCAAGACCAACAAGTTGTCCGGCGGTCAGACACAACGTGTGCGCTTCGCCGTCGCGATGGTCAGCGACCCCGATCTCCTGGTGCTCGACGAGCCGACCGTGGCGATGGACGTCGAGTCCCGCCACCAGTTCTGGGACACGATGCGGGCATTCACGGCGCGGGGCAAGACCGTGTTGTTCGCCACCCACTACCTCGAGGAGGCCGACGCCAACGCCGACCGGATCGTGTTGATGGCGCGTGGGAAGGTCGTCGCCGACGGGCCAGCCACAGAGATCAAGGCTGTCGCCGGCGGACGGACGATGCGCGCCACATTGCCCGGAGCCGACCTCGACGCGCTCCGCCGGCTCGACGGCGTCCGCGACGGGGAACTGCGCGGCGATTCGTTCGTGCTGAACTGCACGGACTCCGACAGTGCAGTACGCGCCCTGCTGCGCGACTTTCCCAACGTACGCGATCTCGAGATCACCGGCGCAGGGCTGGAGGCCGCGTTCCTTCAGCTCACTGTCGGCGACGAGGATCCGGCCGAGATCGATGCCGGAAGGCAACCGTCGTGAACACCACCTACGCGCGGTACGAGATGTTGCGGCTGATCCGCAACAAGCGCACGTTCATCTTCTCACTCATCTTCCCGTTGATGTTGTTCATCCTGATCGCCGGAGCGAATAAGAATCAGACGGTCGATGTGGGCGGTGTCACCATCAAGTTCCCGACCTACTACATGGTCAGCATGGCCGGCTACGGAGCCATGATCGCGGCGATCTCCGGCGGTGCGAGGATTGCCGCCGAACGCGCCGTCGGGTGGAACCGACAGCTGCGGATCACACCTCTCTCCGTTCGCACCTACTTCGCGACGAAGGTCATCACGTCGTACATCGTCGCCTTGTGCGTCATCGCACTGCTCTACATCGCCGGGATCAGCTACGGGGTGCACATCTCGCCGATCTCCCGATGGCTGGAGATGACCGGCCTGCTACTGGTCGGCCTGGTGCCGTTCGTCGCCATCGGGATCTTCGTCGGCCATGTCCTGACCATCGACTCGATGGGCCCCGCCGTCGGCGGCGGCACGGCCCTGTTCGGATTTCTCGGCGGGCAATGGTTCCCCGTGCCCGACCACGGCGCCCTGCACATCATCGGTCAAGGGATCCCCTCGTACTGGCTCACCCGCGCCGGCCAGGTCGGTGTCGGCGCTCCGGCGTGGGGACTCGAGGGTTGGGTCGTGATCGCCATCTGGTCCCTCGCCATGGCCCTCCTCGCCGGATGGGCCTACCGGCGCGACACCGCCCGCGCCTGATAGCGGCCTGCCTGAGCGACCGCGACAGGATCTCTGACTAGAGTCAGAGATATGGTCGACGATGGGATCGAGCGAGTGCGGCGGTTCAATCGACTGGTCACCCAACGCGTCGGGGCGCTCGACGATCACTACCTCAGTCGGCAACGCCCGCTGGGTGCGTCACGGGTACTGTGGGAGATCGGCGCCGATGGCTGCGATGTGAGATCGATCCGCTCCCGACTCGACATGGATTCCGGGTACCTCAGCCGGCTCCTGAGGCTGCTCGAGAGCGAGCACCTCGTGACCATCGAACGTCATCCCGGCGATCAGCGCGTTCGGCTGGTGCGTTTGACCGCCGCAGGGTGTCTCGAGCGCGCCGAGATCGACCGGCGGAGCGACGAGCTGGCCCACTCGCTGCTGGTGTCATTGGACGACGCCTCTCAGCAGAAGCTGCTCGACGCGATGCACACCGTCGAGCGGATGTTGACCGCCGGTCTCGTCGACGTGCGCGTCGAGGATCCGCGAAGCGCGGCAGCCAAGTTCTGCATCGACTCCTACTTCGACGAGATCGACGAACGCTTCGACGAAGGCTTCGATCCGGCGGTCAGCACGCTCCCCGACGCCGGCGAACTGGTCGAGCCGTACGGACTGCTGCTGGTCGCCCGCCTGCACGACCAGCCCGTGGCATGCGGTGGACTGGTGTTCCACGGCGACGAGGGAACCGACGTGAAACGGATGTGGGTTTCGGCGACCGTGCGGGGTCTCGGGCTCGGTCGGCGGATGCTCAGCGAGCTCGAACTTCATGCGAGCCAGCACGGCGTCACGACACTCCGCCTCGAGACCAATCGCAAGCTCGTAGAAGCCATTCAGCTGTATCGGTCGAGTGGCTACGTCGAGGTGGCTGCCTTCAACGAGGAGCGGTACGCCGATCACTGGTTCGAGAAGCCGCTGACCGGTCAGGTCGTCCGGCGAAGTTCTCGCCCGATCGATGCCAGGTCGTGCTCGTCGTGATGTTGACGGATGTAGAGCTGGACCTCGGCGATGCGGCGGATGATCGCCGCGTCCTGGATCAGCGGACGAGGGCCGAGCGCCCGCCCGTACAGATCGACGATGGCGGTCGCGGCGCGCTCGACGTTGTGGCGCAACATCAAAGCGCGTTGCATCGCCTCGCCAAAGTCGTCGGGCTCGCGATCGATCTCATCACCGGCCGCCGTGAGCAGCGCCAGCAACTGCCACCGCAACGCGGCCAACGCACCGATGTTGGCATCCCTATGAGGATCTTCCGACTTCTGCCGGGCGACGCGGATCGCATCATCGGCGAGGCCGATCGCTCCACCCGCCCAACACGCCGCCGGCCCGCAGGCGCCGTGCCAGAAGCCGACCCGATCGAGGTACCAGCCCGGTTCGCCGACCATCTCGCCTTCACCGATCTCGAGGTTGTCGAACGTCGCGACAGACGTGAGGGTCGCATCGAAGGCCGATGCCCTCCACGTCGAGCTGTCGAACGTCACACGCGGATCGCGCACGTCGATGTCGAGCAGATACGCAACATCGTCTCGTCGCACCGTGACCAACGCCCGGTCGAGCAACGCCGCCCCGGTGCAGAACGCCTTGGTCCCGGAGAGCACGAGGCGTCCCGCGCATCCGCTGTCCAGCAGCGCGAGCCGGCAGCTCGGATCCTCCGCCGCCCACACGCCGTACAACTGGGCGGGGCGCTCGGATCGACCAGCCTCGTGCAGTATCGAAATCGCATCGGTGTGCGCCTCGGCAACCCTGGCCATTTGTAGGTCGGCGCGGCCGATCTCCATCAGAAGCTCGTGCCGTCGGGCTGTCTGCCCACACGCCGGGTCGGGCAGGGTCATCGCGCCCGATACGACTTGCCGGCGGAACTCGTATTCGAGCTCAGCAGGCGTTGTCATGTCGCGTCGTCGACTGCCGGGTCGAGTTTGGTGTACACGTCGAGTACGAAGCCGTCGTGTTCGACCGAGGAGTGAGACTCCTGATGGTTGTGCTGCATCGGAAGATGCTCGCGCAGGATGCGATGCACGTCGTTGCCGCCCAGCAGGTGATCGGCCGACACACCTGTCCAGTGCACCGCGAGGAGCCGGCCTCCATCTGCGACCCGCTCGGCGATGGAGGAAGCCAGTCCGGCGAGTTGCGACTTCGTGAAGTAGTAGCCGATCTCGCTGAACACCACGAGATCGAACTGCGTGTCGGGCAGGTCGTCGAGCAACGAGCCCTGATGCACGTCGACGTTGTCGAGGCCTGCGCATCGCTGGCGGGCCGTCTCGACGGCCGCTTCAGCGATGTCGATCGCCGTCACGTGGCCGCACCGTGCGGCGAGACGCACGGTCAGCTCGCCGACGGAACATCCCGGCTCGAACGCAGTGGAGAAGCGTCGGGGCGGAACGAAACCGAGGATGGTCTGGTACCGATACTGCTCGTAGTCATTGGAGGCGAATGACCACGGATCCTGCGTCGTTCGATACATGCGCTCGAAGAACTCCCGGCTGGTCGTGCTCACGATGCGATGGAGAGGTCGGCCACCGCCGATGACTCGGGGTCGATCTTGCTGAGATCGGTGGCGAAGCCACCGATCACCCGACTACGCGTCCGCGCACTCGTGACCACGCGCAACACCGTTGTCTGGCGCATGCGATGACCGAGTTCCTTGATGGCGTTCCACAACACATGGTCCTCTCCGACGACTGTCCTGGAGCACCAGCCTCCCACCGCAAGATATGCGCCGGCACAGACGCCGATGTTGGCGCCGTGAACGTGTGTGTGGTTGTCGCCGTCGAGCGGATAGGTCGACGTGAACGCCTCGAACATCGGCGGCGAGGTCGTCAGCTGATCGAGATCGACGATCCCGGCAACCACATCGTGTTCGCCGGCGAGCTCGAGCTGCACCCGCAGCCACTGCGGCGGCACGACGCAATCGGCATCGGTATTGGCGATCCACAGCGGTCCGTTGTCCGCGGGCAGATGTCTCATGCCGTGACGCACTGCCGCGGCTCTCGCCGCGCCGGCGCGGCCCCACTTCCCTTTGACCACGACGAGATCGCAGAACTCGGTCTCCGCCGCACACGCAGCCTCGAAGGTGCCATCGGTGCAACTGTCGGCAGCGATGACGAGGAGAACCGGGACCGGCACCTCCGCCGCAGCCCGGTCGATCGAACGGATGCACCGGGCAATCGTGTCGACCTCGTCGCGGGCGGGGACGGCGACGATCAACTGGTGGTGCCTCATACGCTCTTCACAGTCGGTTCGCGGTCCCACAGGCGGAGCTTGCGGCATGTCTTGACGAAGTTCGGAGCGGTTGCCTTCTTACCGTCGAGCTGCATGTAACCGGCGTCCATCTTCTCGGTCAAACCGGCTGCGTCGAACAATGCACGAGCCGCGGGCGAGTAGCCGACGAACTTGCAATGTGCGTGGGCGTCGTTGACGAAATCCTTTGCCGCCGCCTGAGCCGCGAGGAGCGCCGCCCCGGCCGCAGAGGGGATCACGGCGACAGCGTCGTACAGCACGGATGGACCACCGTCGATCTTCTGCTGCGCCGCGTGATGGGTGCGGTCGCTGGCAACTATCCCACCGATCTTTGGCGCGATCAGCTCGACGACCGCACCTTCGGCCTCGGCGGCCGCAGTCAGGGCCGCAAGCAACCGGGCATCGGTTCCGTCGGTGACGAGGATCCCGAGCTTGCGTCCGTTGAACGTCGCCGGCGGATTGGCGAGGATGCTGAGCGCGGGCGACGGCGGCAGGTCGGTGATGGGAGCGCGTGCCGGGACCGAGGCCGGGGGCATCTCTGCAAAGCCGAGGCCGTCGGCCACGGCAGCGGCGAGGCCGGCGTCGACGTTGCGCAGGTTGCCGACCATCCGCATGCGGATGTCGGGCCGCTCGACCTTCGACAGTTCGAAGACGAAGGAGTTGACGATGTGCGTCTGTTCCGTCGGCGTCTGGCTGACGAAGAACAGACGGGCCTGACTGAAGTGGTCGGCGAACAGCTCGGCGCGCACACGGCGGGTCTCGCCACCCTCGACTGCGGCGAACGACCGGAACCCGTTGACCGCATCCTCACGGGGGCCCCGCTCGGCGCCCGTCCACGAATTCGGCTCGTACGCGGCGCGCCCGACCGGGTTGTGCATCGCCATGTGCCCGTCCTGCTGGAAGTTGGAGAACGGGCACTTCGGTGCATTGATCGGCAGATGGGTGAAGTTGGGACCACCCAACCGCTTCAACTGCGTGTCGAGGTACGAGAAGTTGCGACCCTGTAGCAGCGGGTCATTGGTGAAGTCGATACCCGGCACGATGTTGTTCGTGCAGAACGCGACCTGCTCGGTTTCGGCGAAGAAGTTGTCGACGACGCGGTCGAGCACCATGCGCCCGACGCGACGGATCGGAAGGATCTCTTCCGGGATCAACTTCGTCGCATCGAGCACGTCGAAGTCGAACTGGTCGGCGAAGGCTTCGTCGAAGACCTGTACTCCCATCTCCCACTCGGGGAAGGCACCACTCTGAATCGAGTTCCACAGGTCGCGTCGATGGAAGTCGGGGTCGGCTCCGTTGAGCTTCACGGCCTCGTTCCACACGACCGACTGCATCCCCAACGTCGGCTTCCAGTGGAACTTCACGAAGGTCGAATCTCCCGCAGCGTCGACGAACCGGAAGGTGTGGACACCGAAACCCTCCATGAAGCGGAACGAACGCGGGATCGCCCGATCCGACATGATCCACAGCAACATGTGCGTGGTCTCGGGCATCAACGAGGAGAAGTCCCAGAACGTGTCGTGGGCGGACTGGGCCTGCGGGAATCCGCGGTCCGGCTCATCCTTGACACTGTGCACCAGGTCGGGGAACTTCATAGCGTCCTGGATGAAGAAGACGGGCATGTTGTTGCCCACGAGGTCCCAGTTGCCCTCCTGTGTGTAGAACTTCACCGCGAAGCCGCGCACGTCGCGCGCCAGGTCGGCGGAGCCCTTGTTGCCGGCGACCGTGGAGAACCGGACGAACACCGGCGTGCGCTCACCGCGACGCTGGAACAGGTCGGCGCGCGTCAGGTCGGTCAGCGGCTCGTACGTCTCGAAGAAGCCATGGGCCCCGTAGCCGTGGGCGTGAACCACGCGCTCGGGAATGCGTTCGTGATCGAAGTGGAAGATCTTCTCGCGCATCACGAAGTCGTTCAACAGCGTCGGACCACGATCGCCGACCTTCAGCGAGTTCTGGTCATCCGAGATCGGCGTGCCCTGTTCGGTTGTCAGCTGCGCCTCACCACGGCCGCGGCGCTGGTGTGTCTCGCCACCCTCGCCGACTTCGAATGCGTCAGGGGTGGCATTGCCACTCTTTCTGGTCCGGCCGCTGTTGCCGGCGCTTCCGTCTCGTGCGGCGCGGGGAGCGCTGCGCTTTGCTGCCGGGGTCTGGGGCATCTGGCGATCCTTGGGTCGGTGTGGCTGAGGGCGTCAGCGGTACCCAGAAGCGGAACGTCCAAACGAACTTCGTGTCGCCCGGAGGGGTGAACAAGAATCTTTCGGCGTCGCTGCTCGCGGGTTTGAGCAGGCCGCCTCACGGGTAGGAGGTCTGTGATGAACGAGTGTGGGGTGGAGACGTTGTACCGCAGTCTGCTTGAGCACTGGAACGATGCCGATGCCGCTGGATTCCGGGGACTGTTCCGCGACGACGGCAGCATGGTCGGCTTCGACGGAACGTCGGTCGAAGGCGGAGCAGCGATCGAGGATCACCTCGCTCAGATCTTTGCCGATCACCAGCAACCGACGTACGTTGCCAAGGTGCGCGAGATCCGCCCGCTGGGCGCCGACGCAGCACTTCTGCGGGCCGTTGTCGGCTCGATGCCTCCCGGTCAGTCGAACATCGAGTCCTCACTCAATGCGGTTCAGACAATGGCGGCGGTGCGTCGAAACAACGAATGGCGGATAGCCCACTTCCAGAACACCCCCACCAGGCTCGACGGGAGGCCCGACGAGAACGACGCGCTGACCACCGAGCTTCAGGCAGCCGTGACGACGTACGCCTCGGGCTAGCGATCAGGTCGCCCGCATCGAATTGTTGCGGGCGTTGTGCTCGACCTCGGCCAGCCCGAGCGCCTCGAGCACCGGTGGGACGTAGTTGCCGAACCGGCCGCGCAGACCCTTCTTGAATCCGTACCAACCGGCGACCGGGTTCGTCACCGATCGGCCCCAGGCCTCGACTGTTCCATCAGCCGCGTCCTTCTGCTCATCGGCGCTGCCCAGCGGCATCCAGTCGCCGCGCTCCGTCAACATTGCATGAAGGTCCTCGATGCACGACAGGTGGTAACGGAGCTGGGTCTTGCCCACCTGGATCACCAGCGCCGGCGGATCGGCCTCCGGGTCCCGGTAGGCCTCGAACTCGCTGCTGCCGGGCGGGGTGGTGAGCTGCCACGGGTCGGTCGGGGTGCCTGTGCCGTCGATGTCGTCGGTTCTCATGGGAGTACCTTGCCAGCCTGAACATGACACCTACTGTCATGTTCTTCCTAGACTTTGGCTGTGCGAGCAGCCCGTGTTCTCGACATGCTGCTGGTCCTGCAACGCAGAGGGCGGACGACGGCGAAGACGCTCGCCCACGTGCTCGAGGTCTCGGAACGAACCATCCTCCGCGACGTCGAAGCACTCAGCGAGGCAGGTGCACCGATCTTCACGGTACGCGGCGGCGGTGGGGGAATCGAGCTGATGGAAGGGTTCCAGACGCACCTCACCGGCCTGACGACCGACGAAGCCAGGTGCCTGTTGCTGGTCGGCCAGCCGCACGTCGCCCACCGACTCGGGCTCGGTGCACCGACTCGGACCGCGAAGAACAAGCTGCTCAACGCCATCCCGTCAACGCTGGCAGCGCAAGCCGATCGCCTCTCCGAATGGTTCCTGCACGACCCTGACCCGTGGGCGGGGAACCAGATGCCGCACGGCGAACTGCGCCGCACCGCGCGCAGCATCCAGTTGCGCCGCAAGATCGAGTTGACCCTCGCTGACGGCCCGACACTGACCGTTCGCCCGCTGGGTTTGGTGCTGAAGGAGGGCTCATGGCACCTCGTATGTCTCGGCAGCGAAGGCCCCGACGTGCTGTGCATCGATCGGCTCCGAGCCACCAGGCTGACGAATCAGACATTCACTGCGCCGGCGGATTTCGTTCTCGCCGAGTTCTGGAGCCTGCACGCCAACCACGCCTCCACCGCGGTTCGACCAGGGCAGGGCTGACCTCGCGGCTCGCTACGACCGCCGGCGGGACAGCTCGACGCGCACTGCCTGCGGCTCGGGCTCGCGGCGACTCAGGAACGCCCCGTGAGCCTCGATGGCCAACACTGCGACCTGCGTCGTGTTGGACGCGGAGACACCCTCGGGCAGGAGGTCGGAGCGCTTCTGCAGATAGGACGCAGCTGCCCGCACAGCGTCATGTTGGATGCGGTCGAGATCGGTGGGATGGCCGAAGCGCCAGCGCCGCACCTGGCTCGCGATCGCCAACTTGTCGGAATCGTCTGGTTCGAGGCCGGCGGCGGTGAAGACCCTGCAGTCATACGTGCGACAGGTCCTCGGCCGATGCTCGTAGATCGAACACAGGTCATCGACCAACATCGGGCAATGCCCTCGCTCGTCATATCCCATCAGCACATGTCCACGAGGCATGCGTGGTGCTGCGAAGCGCAACTCGGCCGGGATGCATGCCAGTGTGTCGGTCTCGTCGGGGGCGATGTGGATGAACTGTGACGAGGTGCAACATCCGGTGCAAGTGCCGCAGGGAACGTCGGATTCGCCCCGACCGGCGAGGGCCGCCTGGATCCCCAGCAGCCACGCCGAGAAGCCGCCGGCCGCGAGATCTGTTGAGTCATCCATCGGCGACGCTCGACCCTCGGGCATCGGCTCTGAATGCCAACTCGTCGGCCCGACGTGGCGCGGACCGACTCTCTTCGGCGACGAGCCCAGCGGGAGGCGGTCGAGTCGCCAACCAGCAACCGGCGATCACCAGCAGGAAGCCGACGACGGTGGCCTCGGTGACCACCTCGTCGAGGAACACCGCACCCAGCGCGATCGCGACAACCGGATTGGCGAACGTGATCAGGCCGGCCCGTGCCGGACCGACTTCGTCGATCAATCGGAAGAACACGAGGAAGGCCAACCCGGTACAGATGAACGCCAGCCCCAACACGGCGAGCACCGGATTGATGCGCGGTGCGCTGCTCGGCAGAGCCGTGAGCGCGATCGGGGTGTAGATGACCGTGACGATGCTGAGCGAGACCGCTATGACGCCGAGAGACGGCACGTCGGCCAGCTTGCGGTCGGCAAGGAACGGCGCTGTCGCGTAGCAGACCACGACGATCAGCACCTCGATCACGCTCCACAGCGGTGGCGCATTGTCGCTGCTGAGGTCGCGGCCGACCAACAGGGCCACTCCTGCGAGGCCGAGACCGATGCCAACGATCCGCACGAATCGCAACGCGTGCCGATCGCCGAGCAGGAACGCGGCGATGGTTCCTACGATCGGAACGGAGGCGATGATCAACGCGGTGAGGCCCGACGGCAGGTGCTGCTCGGCGGTGGTCAGCAAGATCCAGGGAATCGCCATCTCCATCATGGCGAACAGCAGAACCGGTCGCCAGCGGCGGAGGGCTGGCCGAATCGCCCCGGCCCTACCGGCAAGGATCAGCAGGACGATCGCCGACAACGAGGTGCGGCCGAGGACGACGACGGGTGGCTCGAGCTGCTTCACCGCCACGCGGATGAGGAAGTACGGGACTCCCCAGATCATGGCCATCGCCGAGAACAGCACCCACCCGCGTTTCGTCACCGACCGATCCTTGTCACCGCGGCAATGTAGAGCAATCTCAATTCCTCATCGAGTCGAACACCTCGTCGACCGGCCCGCGATCACCACGGGCTGCGGTGCGGTCGCCAGAACTCTTGGGCCCCAAACGTCCTCGGAGCCCGAGCCTGTTGCTCGATGTGAACTGGGCCCAAAAAGCGAATGACGACCCAGACCGTGAACGGGTCTTGAGTCGTCAAACGCCTCGGGGGATCCGCACCAGCCCGCCGGCCCGCGGCCCCCAGCCGCCCGTCAGGCGGCGATCAACGCCCCGTCGATTCCGGCCAGCGGGTTGTCTCCGGGGAAGAAGCCGCGCTCGCCCGGGAACACGTCGAGCGGCGACTGCGCCAGCGCCGCCATGCGCAGTACGGCGGCGTGACGGGCCTCGACGCCACCGATGGTCATGATCGTGGATCGCAGACCCGGTGTCGACAGCGCACCGCCCGCGAACACATAGGTCTGGGCAGCGGCCTCTTCCAGGGCCAGAGCCAGCATGACGGCGTCGGCCTCGGTCTTGGCGGTGTCGATTGCCGGCTTCACCAGGGCGTTGTAGACGGCCTGGTTCATCTCGGTGATCGCCTTGCCACCCGCACCGGTGATCACGCCGTTCAATGCGTCGAGGTGCATCTGGTGGTGACCGGCGAACATCGTCGCCGCGGCCAGGACGGCAGGCGTCGTGATGAGACCGGCGGCCGTTCCGTACGCATCGACGGCCAACTTCTCCAGCGAGGCCGCTGTACGGGCCAGCACCAGGTCCATCTCGCCGGAGTTTGCGGTGGTCGGCGGCGCTGTGGTGCCGCCTGGCTGGGTCGCTGCGGGCGTGGTCGCTGCAGGCGTGGTCGCTGCGGGCGTGGAGCCGGCGGGCGTAGTCGTCGCGCCGGAGGTCGCCGCCGGAGCGCTGGCCGAGTCGCTTCCGCAAGCGGCCAGCACTGCGACACCCAGGATCGATGCGCCACCGAGCTTGAAGAGATCGCGGCGGTTCGGCGAGGGAACACCGAGCATCGACGCCTTGTCGTTGGTGCTGAGAAGATCGTCTCCGATCAGGCGGGCGAGTGCCTCGCGCCAGCGCGGCACGAGATCGGTGTTCATCCGGTCGACAGCCCGCAGCTGGCGTCGGATCTCGTCGTTGTTCAGGTCGTTTTTCATGGGAGGTCCTTTTCGTCAGATGTGAATGGTTCAGGCTGCGAACACAGCGGGGTCGAGGCCCTTCAGCGGGTCGGTTCCGTCGCCGAGCGACGCCGACTCGAAGGCGCCTGTCGGGAAGACGGCCATCACGTCCTTGCCCAACGCGAGTCCCAACACCACTTGGTGTTGCGCCTCGATGGGCAAGATGGTGGCCGTGGCTGCGGCGTACGCCGCGTCCTGCAGCAAGGTCAGCGCTGCGGCGTAGGTGTATGCGGCCTGGCCCTCGAGCGTGAAGGCGAACTCCAGAGCTCCCATCTCGTCCTTGATGGCCTGCAACGCCGGCGTCACCGCAGCGATCAGCGTCTTGTTGGGCGCGGTCACGGCCTTGGGGCCGGCGACTGAGCCGAATGCGTCGGCGTGCTGCTGGTGATGCTTCATGAACAGCTGAGCGACGGGCAGCGTGCCGGCGCTGAGCACCGGCGCCGCCGCGGTGTACGCGGCGACTGCTGCCAGCTCCACGCTCTGGGCGTAACCGGCGATCGTCTGGTCGTCGAGGCCGGAGGCAGACCGGCGAGCCCGGTACAGGCTGCGGTGCATCTCGGCGGTCTCATCGGCGAACGTCTTCATGCTCGCCCGATGTAGCTCGTCGACATCTGCTGCCAGTGACCTGAAGTGTCGAGTTGTGATGTGCATGGGGGTGTCTCCTTGGTGCATTCGGCTTGATTGGTTGACGGGATTAGGTAGAACGAGAGTGGGTACAAACGGGTTCTGCGCCAGATCAGCCGACGACGACTGTGCCCATCATGAACGGGTGGAACGAGCAGATGTAGGTGAAGCTGCCGGCATTGGCGAAGTCGACAGTTGCCGACGCGCCGGGCTGCATTGCCCCCGCATCGAAGGCGCCTGATGTCGACGTCGCGGTGTGTTGCTGTGCATCGTTGTTCGTCCACGTCACCGAGCCGCCGACAGGAACATGGATCTCCGCAGGGCCGAACTTGAAGTCGACGATCGCTACTGCCCCGCCGCCGGCGGGCGCCGCCGCCGTCGTGCTGGCCGGAGCCGCCGGCGTCGTCGCCGCCGGGGTTGTCGCAGTCGATGCGGCGGTTTGGGCCGCACTACCGGAGTTGTCGCTGGAGCACGCGACAGCGATCGGCAGTGCGAGGGCGAGGAGTGCACATCGGAATCTCATTGCGAACCGTTCGCAGTGGTGGGGCACCCGGATTGGAATTTCTTTGGGTCGTGACCTCTGCCCGTCGGGCCGACGTTTGAGCGTGGGTGGGCATGGGAACTAACACCAGGTGACCGAGCTGCCCTCCCCCGACACCGCTAGCCTCCCGGTGATCGAACCCGTGCTGACCACCAGTGAGCCCTACTACAACGGCGAGCCCGAGGCGTTGTTCGGCATCTCCTTCGAAGATGTGTTTCGTGCCGAGGAATATCTGCTGGCGCTACGCGGTCTCGCCTCTCGCGGCAAGCTCACGCTGACCGACGCGGTGGTCGTGTACAAGGCCGACGACGGCAGCGTGCGCGCTCGCGAGACGAAAGACATGCAACCCGCCGGCGCCGCTGTGAAAGGCGCTATGTGGACCGGTCTGCTCGGCCTGTTGATCGCCGGCCCCATCGGCTGGATCGCCGGACTCGGCATCGGCGCCGGCGCCGGCGCCATCACCGCGAAGGTCGTCGACATCGGTATCCCCGACGAATGGGTCGACTGGTTCAAGAACGCGGTGAAGCCGCACACGTCGACCGTCGTGGCCCTGGCCACCGACGTCGACCTCGCCGCGCTGTATCAAGAAGCCCAACGCTTCGCCGGCGCCGAACTGGTGCACACCACACTCCGCGCCGGTGCGTCAGCCGATCTCGCCGCCGCATTGAAGGTCCTCCCCCGCCGCGACTCCTAGCCGCCTCACGTTGCGGGCGCGAGACATGTCGTGACGGCGCCGTTGCCCCTCCCGGCAAGCCGAGGGTGCCGGGCACGAGCGCGTCGCGCAGGCGGTCAGTCGATCACCGGAAGGTGGCGCAGGCCATCGCAGAGTTCGCGACGACCGCGTTCGAATGCGGCTCGCGCTTCGGGTACGGCTTGGTCGGTGGGGAAAGCGTTGACGATCTCGTCGAAGAGAGACTGGATCTCGTCACGGAACTCGCCGTGGGAGAGGATGTATGGAAGGTTCTCGCGGATGCCGCGCACCACCGCCCGGCCGACCTCGATGGGGTCCATCGCCCCCTCCATCGAGTTGAACAGCGCCTCGGGGTCGCCCGCCGCAGCCATCGGCTTGGCATCGGAATCCTCACGTTCCGGGGCATCGAGGATGCGGGTGTTGGTGAGGCCCGGGCACAACACCGACACCCCAATCCCCTCGGGGGCCAAGCTGAGGCGCAACGACTCGCTGAGCCCCCGCACCGCGAACTTCGCGGTCGTGTACGCGCCGCCTTCGTAGGGCAGAGCGGTGAGCCCGGCGACGGACGAGGTGTTGACGATGTGCCCTCCGCCGCCGTGGGCCCGGATCAACGGCACGAAGACCTTGACGACGTTCACGGCACCGCCGAGGTTGACCGCCATGGCTCGATCCCAGTCGGCGAATCCGGGGTCCGCGACAGCTCCCCCGCCCGCGATTCCGGCGTTGTTGCACAAAACATGAATTTCACCGAAGGCTGCCATCGCCGCGTCGGCCGCCTTGGCCACGGACTCGCGATCGGTGACGTCGACCTGCACGAACTCGAGGCTTGCACCCGGCAACTCGGCGCGGGCACCGGCCATGTGCGATTCGCTGACGTCGCCGATTACGACGTTCATGCCTTCCGACAGCAACGCCTTGCTGATACCCAGTCCGATGCCGCTGGCCCCACCGGTGACGAACGCGGTCTTGCCTACAAAGTTTCTCACTCGGCGACCCTAGTCAGGGCCCGACTTGGATCATTCGTTGGCCGTCCCAGATACGCCCGAGGACCGATCCGTCCGTCAACGTCACGAGGCCATACACATCGCCGACCCTCACCGACACGAGGTTCGCGGCGCGCGTGAACTGCACCTCCCCGGCCGGCGAGTGCTGCACCCACTCCTCCCGGAATCGACCCGGCGCGTCCTCGATCATCAACAACGGGTCGCCGGGTGAGATCGACAGGCTCGTCGATGCCGACCCATCGGATCGCGGCACCGGTCCATCGGAATCGATCTCGACGTGCCAGCGCACACCGTCATCGACGATCTCGAATCGGCCGGCGAACGCGCGCGTCGACGAATACGGCAAGTCATTTTCCGCCATGCCCACAGTAGCGACCCTGACATCGACGAACGCCTCGCCGGCTTGCAGCCACCATGCCTCGCACGGCTCGGTCGGCTCGCTGCCGGGGACGCAGATCGATCGCCTTCGCCATGCGCCGACGAACCACGAACGGTCCGTCCGGGTCACTTCCCGCTCGCGGTATCAGACGAGGCACCGAACACGTTGCGCATCGCCCGGCGATACAGGATTGCGTTGCCGTCGGACCGGACGTGCAGATCGGGTCCGCCGACCAGCGGCATGCCTGTGCGTCGCAGGGCCGCGGTCATCCACAGATCTTCCTGTTGCACGATCTCTTCCTCGGCGAACATCTTGGCCAGTTCATCAGGATCGGTCTCGAGAACGCGCGTGATGAAGAACATTCGCGTGATGTGCTCATCGATGGGTTGGATGACCTGGAAGAACGATTGGCGGAGGGTGCCATCGGGTTCTTCGCTGCGCAGCAGGACGGTGAATGGCGCGGCGTAGGTGTATCTCAGCCAGCCCTCGGTGCCGCAGTCGTCGGCCAACTTGCGTTGCGACGTCGAGAAGCCGAGCGGATGCTGATCGGTCACCTCTTGCTCGCCGACCAGTGGATTGCGGTTGCTGAGCAAACCGTGCAGGAAGGGGAAGTGGCTGGCGTCGAGCAGGTTGTCGGTCTGATAGGCGGCCAGGATCTCACTGACATGAGCATTTGCCGTGAACTCGCCGAGCGTGTCGTCGTCGCCGTCGGGCCACGCCGGGATCTCGGCTCGCGGCGGCTGCAAGGCAACCCACACGATCCCGTATCGCTCGCACACTGCCGACGGTTGATCGAGCCGCGCCCGCGTTGGAATGGTCGCACCCGGACCCAGTGCGGGAATGCACGTTGCCGCACCATCGCAGGCGAACCTCCAGCCATGAAACCCGCAGACCAACTCGTCGCCCTCGAAACGCCCGAGGCTCAGCGGGGCGCCGCGGTGCGGGCACTCGTCGACGAAGACTGAGACCTGGCCATCGGATCGACGGACCGCCACCAAAGGCTCCCCGAGCAGCGTGATCGCCAACGGTCCATCGACAACCTCGTGCGACCAGGCCACGGGATGCCAGAAGGAACGAAACTCGGGATGAACGTTGCCGACGAGCGTTGTCATTGGGCGCGACGGTAGTCAGGGTCGGTGGTGTCGGCGAACTGCGTACACGGCGAATTCGGCCCGGGTTGGTACGTCGATGTCGCCCGCCAGACCCGCCCGTCTAATCAGCGGCAGGTTCGTAGCCGCCGTCGGCATTGTGGGTCTCGGTCCCGGTGACCGGCGGATTGAACACGCAGACCAAGTGCAGATCGCCCTTGGTCGCGCGCAGGATGTGCTCGTCGTGCTGGTCCAGGGCATAGATCGTGCCCGGACGGATCTGATGTGTCTCCCCCGTCGCCACGTCGACGACCTCACCCTCGCCGCCGACGCAGTAGTTGGTCTCGAGATGATGCTTGTAGTGGAGGTGGCTCTCCTCGCCTTCCAGGATCCGGGTCTCGTGCACCGAGTAGCCCATGCCGTCGTCCTTGACGATCATCCGCTTGCTGTCCCAACCGGGACCGGAGACGTGACGGGGGGTGTTGGCGATTTCGGCGGATCGAACGATGATCATCCGCCGAACCTACTGCCTCAGGTCTCGCCTCGGTTCGCCATCCAGCCTCGTGTCGGGCGCGATTCCGGCATCTCCCGTACCGATCCCGCGCCCGTTGAGCCCGATCGGGCGCGATTTTGGTATCTCCCGTACCGACATCGCGCCCGACCAATTTGCTCGGGTGGACGGGGCGAGGTGGCGGGGTCGGGTGCGAGTCAGTCGCTGTTGGACAGGCAGTTCTCGATCATCACGGCGATGTCGAGCAGGGTGCGGTCGTTGCCGCGTCGACCGGTCAGCATCAGACCGATGGGCTGACGATCCCGCGGCGCACCGGGGAGGCTGACGCTGGGGAGATCCAGCCGGTTGGCGAACTCGGTCAGCCGCAGCACTTCGGTGTTGAAAGCAAGGTACGCGTCGAGGGACTCGACCTCGGTGAGGCGCGGCGGCAGGATCGGGACCGTCGGGGTCATGATCCCGTCGGCACCCTCGAGAGCGGCGTCGTACCTGGCGCGGCAATCACGAATCCTGCGCATGGCGGCGACGTAGTCGGCGGCCAGGACTTGCGCACCGTGGAGGATGCGCGACCCGACCCGCGCGTCGTAGAGATCGAGCCGAGCGGCGATCAGATCGCGGTGCCAGTCGTATGCCTCGACCGCGATCACCGAGCCTTCGCGCGCGGCAAGGCTTGCCTCGACGAGCATCGGCATGTCGACCTCGGTGAGGCGCACTCCAGTGTCGACCAAGGCGCCTCGCCACCGCTCGAATCGTTCCAGCACCTCGGCGTCGGTGTTGCCGGCGTGAATCGCGTCGATCGGGACGAGGAGGTGAAGGTCGGTGATCGAGCTGGTCGGTGGCCGACGCGAGGAATCGTTCGTCACCGCCATGTCGACGCGACGCAGATGCGAGACGCTCGATGCGATGAAGCCCGGCGCGTCGAAGCTCGTCGCAAGGGGGATCAAGCCGGCCGACGGATACCTTCCCTGCGACGGCTTGAACCCGGCGACGCCACAGAACGCGGCTGGGATCCGGATCGAGCCGCTGGTGTCGGAGCCGAGGGCGATGTCGGCAGCGCCGAGCGCGACTGCGACGGCGCCACCCGAGGTCGAACCGCCCGCAACACGCTTCTCCTCGGCCAGCAATGGCGTCATCGGCGTGCCATACGCGGCGTTGAGCCCCAGGGCGCCGTAGGCGAACTCCGTCATGTTGGTCTGAGCGAGCACTATCGCTCCGGCCGATCGAAGTGTGGCGACGATCGGCGCGTCGACCGTGGCAGGAGGCGCACCGGCGAGCACTCGCGAGGCGGCGTGCGTCACCCACCCGGAGACGTCGAAGCAGGCTTTGACCGCCAGCACTTCACCCGCGAGCGGCAACGTGAGGTCGACGACGGCAGCCTCGACGAGAGCCTCGTCGTCGCGACGCGCCAGGAAGGCGATCGACATCGCCTCCGGCTCGGCGGCGGCGCGGGCTATGCAGTTGCGAAGTTGATCGATCGGCGCCGGCATCCGCTATGGACAGGCTCAGAAGCGACGGTCGTTGGTCTTCTTCTTCGGCGGCGCCTTGAACGGCGCCTCGACGAGCA
>JBDTYA010000285.1:0-24032 GCA_040005915.1 Ilumatobacteraceae bacterium | reverse complement strand
AGCTCGATCAGGTGCAGCCGCTGCACTGGGTCGGCGCCGTTCAACGGCTCGTCCAACACCAGCACTTGCGGGTCGGTGACCAGGGCAGCGGCGATCTTCGTACGTTGGCGCATGCCCTTGCTGAAGCCGTCGACGCGTCGGTCGGCGGCGTCGAGCATGGCGACGCTGAGCAACGCGGCATCGGGAGCGCCGCGATCGGTGACGCGATACAGGTCGGCGACGTAGTTGACGAACTGCCGGGCGGTGAGGCCGGTGGGCACTGCCTCGTCCTCGGGGACGAGGGCCATGCGTTCATGGACCTGCCGATCGCGCCGCGGGTCGCGCCCCTCGACGCGCACCGTGCCCTGGTTGACACCCACGAGGCCGGTCATCGCCCGCATCAAGGTGGTCTTGCCGGCGCCGTTCGGTCCGAGCAGGCCGGTGACCCCCGGCCCGAACGAGCAGCTGAGCTCCGACAACGCGACCTTCGGCCCAAACCACACCGAGACGTCGGCGATCTCCACGGTCGCGTCGGTGGCGAAGGCAGGATCGCCGGCGGTCGCGGATGCTGCTGTATCGAGTGTGGGCGGCGGCAGCATCATCGTTCGACCCACCGATAGCGGCGCAACAGGACCACCGTGCCGACGAGCAGCACGGCGACGTATTCGACGACCGCCAGGAGACCGCCGTTGCTGACCCCGCTGAGCGGCGACTGGGGATCGATGTGGCCGAGGAACACGAGATCGCGGATGTAGAGCGGAAGCGCCAGCACGTTGATCAATGCCGCGATCGAGCCTTGCCCGGCCTGGAAATCGCCGACGAGGATCCCTGCGGCGATCGAGGTGATCAGCAGCAGCCCGATCACTGCGGCGCCGGCCACGATCCGCCGGTCGGTGAGCGACGCGAGGGCGACCCCGATGATGGCGTAGTACAGCGCCAGCAGCAGCACCGTGATCGGCACCTGCCAGAGGACATCGAGGTGCCCGGTCAAGTACGTCGATGCGCTGTCGCTGACCAGCATGTTGCCGACGAACAGCACCACCTGCGGCAGGAACGAGAACGCGAACAGGATCGAGGCGATCGCGCCGACCTTCGCCACGACGTAGTCGACGCCGGTGAGCGGTCGGGCGAACATCAGTGGCAGGACGCGCTGCCGGCGATCCGGGCACATGACGTCGGGGGCGACGAGCGCCACGAACAGCAGGAGTGCAGACGACACGCCCACGTAGTCGCGATACGTGATGATCTCGAGCTTGTCGGCGACCCGGTCGCGGGTCACATATCCGATGCCGACGTTGACGATCGCCGGAACCGTCACGACGGCCAGCAACACGAATGGGGCAAACTTCTGCCTCCACGACCGGCGGATGCCGAGCGCCCGGCGGATCGACGCCTTGTAGAGCGCGAAGGTGGCCGCCCCACGGCGACCGCGCGGCCCCTCGTACGGGCGGTAGCCGCGGTCGTAGACCGCGCCGCGATCACCGCCCGTGGGGTTGCCGCTGACGAGGGTCACACCGGGCTCGCCGCGAGCCGCAGGAAGACTTCGTCGAGTGACGTCAGTCGGGTGGTCAGCCGATACAGCGGCAGTCGCAGGTCGGCGACGACGTCGCGCAACCGATCCATCTGTTGATCGCCGTCGACCGTCACCTCGACGAGTCCATCGGCGGCAATCGCGGCCATGCCGGCGCGTGCCAAGCCGACGACCAGCTCGTCGAAACGCGCGCCGACATCGACGGTGACGAGACCTGTTCGCTCGAGCAGTGAGTCGGTGCCGCCGGACACGACGAGGCGACCGGCGTCGATCATCACGACGTGGTCGCAAACCTGTTGCACGTCGTCGAGCAGGTGCGTCGCCATCAGCACCGAGATCCCGAACGATCCGAGCCGGGCGACGAGCGCGAGCATCTCCTCGCGCCCGAGTGGATCGAGACCGGCGGTCGGCTCGTCGAGCAACACCAGTTCGGGATCGCCGACCAGTGCTTGTGCCAGCTTCGTGCGCTGGCGCATGCCAGTCGAGAATCCGCTGATCGGCCGGAACCGGGCTTCGTCGAGGCCGACCAGATCGAGTATGTCGGACGCTCGTTGGCGGGCGGCGCGGGCCGGCAATCCGCTGAGCTCACCGAATGTGGAGACCACGTCGGCGGCAGTCTGATCCAGCGGGAGGCAGTCGTGCTCGGGCATGTAGCCGAGCCGTGATCGCACGCCGATGGGATCGGTCGCGACATCCAAACCGCAGACCTCGATGCGGCCTTCGGTCGGCTTCGAGATGCCCAACAGCAGCCGGAACATCGTCGTCTTGCCGGCGCCATTGGCGCCGACGAGGCCGACGAGCCCCCGCGGCAGCTCCATGGTCAGATCATCGAGTGCGGTGACACCCGGGTACTTCTTGGTGAGACCTTCGAGGCGCAGGAGGGAACTGGCAGGCATGACGCCGACGATTCTGCCATGCGACGCCGGCGGCGACGGCGCGATCGGTCATACGCGGTCGCGGTACAGTCGGTCCTGGGTGGGGGCCCGGGTGAGGTGGGGGTGAGTGTGAGGAGGTGAGTGTGAGGGGAACGGTGACCGGCACTGCATATGCGATCGGCGAGACCGACACGCCGCTGTTGGAGGAGACGATCGGCGCCGCCTTCGATCGCATCGTCGATCGCCATCCCCACCACGAGGCATTGGTCGTCCCGTTCCAGCGGATCCGGCTGACCTACCGCCAACTGGGTGACCAGGTCGACCGTCTGGCGCGCGGGATGATGGGGATCGGGCTGCTGCCGGGCGACCGCGTGGGGATGTGGAGCCCCAACAACGCCGAATGGGTCTACGTACAGTTCGCCGCGGCCAAGGCCGGCGTGATCCTGGTCAACATCAACCCCGCGTACCAGACCGAGGAGCTGCGATACGCCCTCGACCAGTCGGGTTGCCGGGCCCTGATCTCGGCGACCGGGTTCAAGTCGAGCGACTACTGCGCCATGATCGCCGAGGTCCGACCATCGCTGCCGCAGCTCGAGCACGTCGTGTTCGTCGGAACCGCGGATTGGGACGCACTGCTGGCTGCCGGCGACAAGGTGGAGGCAGGCGAGTTGGCGGCCCGCGGCGACTCGTTGACCAACACCGACCCGATCAACATCCAGTACACCAGTGGCACGACCGGCTTCCCGAAGGGTGCGACGCTGAGCCATCGCAACCTGTTGAACAACGGCTACTTCCTCGGTAAGGGCTTCCGGTACACCGAGGACGATCGGGTGTGCATCCCGGTGCCGTTCTACCACTGCTTCGGGATGGTGATCGGCAACCTCGCCAACCTCACCCATGCCACGACGACCGTCCTGCCGTCGCCGTCCTTCGACCCGTTGGCAACGCTGCAGGCCCTCGAGACCGAGCGGTGCACCAGCGTGCTGGGCGTGCCGACGATGTTCATCGCGATGCTCGCCCGCCCCGAGTTCCCCAACGTGGATCTGACGTCGCTGCGGACCGGGATGATGGCCGGCTCGCCGTGTCCAGTGGAGGTCATGAAGCAGTGCGTCGACGCGATGCACATGAGCCAGGTCACCATCGGTTACGGCATGACCGAGACCTCCCCCGTGTCGACGCAGACGTCGCCCGATGATCCGCTCGACAAACGGGTCGGCACTGTCGGTCGTGTGCTACCCCACGTGCAGGTGAAGGTGATCGACCCCGAATCGGGCGAGACGTTGGGGATCGGCGACCCAGGCGAGTTCTGCACGAAGGGCTATTCGGTCATGCTCGGTTACTGGAACGAGCCGCAGATGACCGCCGACGCAATCGACGCCGATGGCTGGATGCATTCCGGCGACATCGCCGTGATGGACGACGAGATGTACGTCAGCATCGTCGGCCGCATCAAGGACATGATCATCCGTGGTGGCGAGAACGTGTACCCGCGTGAGGTCGAGGAGTTCCTCTACACCCACCCCGACATCGTCGACGTGCAAGTGGTCGGCGTGCCGGATCAGAAGTACGGCGAGGAGCTCGTCGCCTGGGTCCGCCTGCGCGAAGGGGTGACGATGACGCGCGACGATCTCGCTGCCTTCTGCGATGGTCGGATCGCCCACTTCAAGATCCCGAGGTACATCCACGTGACCGACGAGTTTCCCATGACTGTCACCGGCAAGGTTCAGAAGTACCGGATGCGCGAGGTCTCGATCGAGTTGCTGTCAGGCAGCTGAACGACTGGGCGATGCCGTCAGTTCTGGCCGCTCGTCGAGGAACGCCGTGACCATCTGGTGACCCTGCTCGATCAGCCGGCTTCCCTGCGTGAAGTCGAACAGCCCGATGCCCTGCGTGTCGGGTGCCGGGAGCCGAACGATGTCGAGGTGATCATGGGAGGGCGTGAGGATCTCTCGCGTCACGGCGATCGTCGACGTCAGCACTCCGAGTGCAGACAGGCGCGCCGGCAGTCGATGCTTCGTGCCTGCCTTGCAGTCGAGGGCGAAGATCGTCGTCGCGCCGAGATCGCACGCCCGCTGAACGGGGAGGTTCACCGCGATCCCGCCGTCGACGTGACGGCTGCCGTTTATCGTCACCGGTCGGAAGATTCCTGGCAAGGACGCCGAGGCCACCAGCACAGCGCGAGGATCGCCGGTGCAATGGAAGTCGATCCGAACGTCGTCGAGGTTGACCGTGCCCGCCTCGAACGGCGTCGGCAGTTCGTCGAGGTCGTCGACGGGCAGGAACCGGTTGACGAGGTCGACGAGGCCGTCGGAGCGATAGAGGTGGGGATGGCGTCGGGCGACGTGCCACGCACGTTCGGCGCGCGACCCACGGAAGACGTAGTCGCGTCGCAGATCGCGCCAGATCGCGGCCAGCTGCTCGGTCGTCTCGACGTTGGGACGATGGGCGATCGCCGCGCCGTTGAGTGCGCCGGCCGACACCCCGATCACGAGATCGGGGGTGATGCCCGCCTCGAACAGGGCCCGCAGCTGGCCGGCCTGCATCGCACCGAGAGACCCGCCACCCGACAACACGAACGCGATCCGCCGCCGCCCGAACGAGCCTTGCTCAGGATGCTCCCGCTGCCACCGCATGCCCAATCATCGGCGCCGCCCCCGCTGACTTGAGACGTGCCCCCCGAAACGGTCCGAACGCCCCATCCCCCCGGAACTTTGTCGCTCGCAAGTCGCTGGGCGCCCTGCGAGCGACGAACTTTCGGTGCGACCGTCTTTTGGCGGTTGGGGGAGGGCTCGCCACTGGCAGATATCAGGTGCGGTCGACGCGCTCGACGGCGGGGACGGAGGCGAGGCGGCGTTGTAGGAAACGACGGTCGCTGTCGTTGCTCGGGCACTCCAATGCCTGGCGGTAGGAGTCTGCGGCGGCGCCGAACTCGCCGAGGCGACGCTGGAAGTCGGCGCGTGTCGACCAGTACAGGTGCCAGCGCTCGGTCGGCCCACCGACCAGTTCGGCCAGGAGGTCGAGACCGTCGCGTGGGCCCGACACTTCGGCAACGGCAACGGCTCGATTGACCCTGACGACCGCCGTCGGCCATCGCGCTTCCAGCAGCACGTACAGCTCGGCGATCTGCGGCCAGTCGGTGTCGCGATACGTCGCCGCGACGCCGTGCAGGCAGGCGATTGCCCCCTGTATCTGGTACGGGCCGGGCCGGCCACGGCGCAGCACCGACTCGACCAGCGCGGCGGCCTCGTCGATCGCGGCGCGGTCCCACATCGCCCGGTCTTGGTCGGCGAGCAGAATCATCTCTCCGTCAGAGCCTGTGCGGGCCGACCGTCGGGCATTCGTCGCCAGCGTGAGTGCCAGCAGCCCGACGCACTCGGCCTCGTCTGGCATCAGGTCCGCCAGGACTCGGCTGAGGCGGATGGCTTCGTCGGCCAGATCGACACGTGCGTCCAGCTCGCCCACGGGCGCGTGATGCCCGGCGGTGAACACCGTGTAGACGGTGGCCAACACCGGCCGCAGGCGATCCGGCAGCTCGTGCTCGTCGGGTACGCGGTAGGGGATGTGAGCGTTCGCGATCTTGCCCTTGGCGCGGCTGATCCGCTGCCCGATGGTCGGCTCGGGGACCAGGAACACGCGGGCGATGTCGACGGTCGTCAACCCGCAGATGGTTCGCAGGGCGAGCGCCACCTGCGACTCGGGTGACAGCGCCGGGTGGCAGCACGTGAACAGCAGCCTCAGCCGATCGTCGCGATTGCGGGTCCCATCCCCAGCGTCGTGGTCGCCCCTCTCCGCACCGTCGCTCAGGAGCCGAAATGCTTCCGCTTCCTTGGGTGCTCGACGGGCGTCGCGTCGTAGGCGATCGAGCGCCTTGTTGCGCGCCACCGTGGTCAGCCACGCACCGGGTCTGTCGGGCATGCCGTCTCGCCGCCACAGATCGGCAGCGACGACGACAGCGTCGTGGAGCGCGTCCTCGGCGCGGTCGATGTCACCGGTCAGGCGGATGAGGGTGGCCAGGACCTGGCCACCCTCGATCCGGATGATGTCGTCGAGTGGATCGATCAGGTTCTAGCCACCGAATTCGATGAGTGGTCGGACCTCGACCCGGCCGCGCCACGCGCCGGGGATCTGCGCTGCCCATACGATCGCCTCGTCGAGGTCCTTGCAGTCGAGGATGTAGAAGCCGCCGAGCGCTTCCTTGGTCTCGGCGAACGGACCATCGGTGGCGATGACGTCGCCACCTTTGGCGCCACCGGTGACCTGTATCGTGGTGGCGGTGTTCGTGGGCTGCAATGCTTCTCCACCCTTCAGGACGCCGGCTGCGTCGCCGGCCTCGCCGAAGTGCATGTATTCGGCCATGATCTGGCCCCACAGCTCGCTGTCGTTCGCGGACTCGCCAGCCGGCTCGGCGCCGTAGATCAATGCTGCGTACCTGGGCATGTTGTTGTTCCTCTCGGTGGGGACCCCGGCGGGGTTGTTGCTACCGGACCGACGAAGGGAAGTTCTCTGTTTCGACGCGTCAGATCAGAATTCTTTCACGACTCTCGCAGCTGTCGTCGCACGCGACGGTCGGCCAGCCGCGATGGTGACGGTGGACGATGTGCGTCGGCTCGCCTCCTCACTGGAACGCTCCTACGAGGTGCTGGTGCGCGATCGGATCAAGTTTCGCGTCGGGCGGATCGTCTTCCTGGCGTTCAGCCGCAATGAGGCATTGATGGGCTTCGCATTCCCGAAGGACGAACGTGCCGGACTGGTTGGCGGCGAGCCGCACAAGTTCATGCTGCCCAAGGCGGGTGATATGCGCTACAACTGGGTCGTGGTTCGCCTCGCCGAGATCGACGTGATCGAGATGACCGAGCTCGTCGTCGACGCGTGGCGCATGGTCGTACCGAAGAGGGTCTTCGCCGCGTACGAACGGGGCCTCGGCCTATGAACTACTCAGGCAGCAGCGATACATGGCCCCAACGGTCTGGACGGTCACGGCCGTCGAACCCGGCCGATCGTTCACCTGGTCGACGCGGTCGCCGGGGATGACGTACACGGCCACACACGTCATCGTGCCGAGGGAGGGCGGGGTCACAGCCACACTGTCGACGGCGATCACCGGATTCTTTGCGCCGATCCTCGGCGCTGTGACACTGAACATAGGGCGTCGGTATGTGGTGACCGCCACCGAAGGATTGAAACGACGTTGCGAAGGGGCGACATGCCAGGAGTGATGAGTGCTGAGGTGCTGACGGGCGAGACGGTGGAGCTATTGCAGGCGATGATCCGCAACCGTTGTGTCAACGACGGAACTGCGGAGTCCGGGTTCGAGACCCGCAACGCGGATCTGTTGGGCACCTTCCTCGGATCGAGCGGGATGGACACCGAGGTGTTCGAGCCGACAGCCGGACGCGGCTCGCTGGTCGCTCGAATCGAAGGCAGCGATCCATCGGCGCCGAGCCTGTGCCTGATGGGTCACACCGACGTGGTGCCCGTCAACGAGAGCGGTTGGTCGCGCGATCCATTCGGTGGCGAACTGGTGGATGGAGAGGTGTGGGGTCGCGGTGCCGTCGACATGCTCAATCTCACCGCGTCGATGGCGGTCGCCTTTCGCCATCTCGCGGCGACGGGATTTCGTCCACGCGGCGACCTGATCTACTTCGCCGTCGCCGACGAGGAGTCCGGCAGCGCGCACGGCATGCAGTGGATGGCCGATCACGAGCCCGACGCGATCCGCGCCGACTTCGTGTTGACAGAGAACGGCGGCCTGCACAGTGGTCCGAAGGAGCAGCCGTACATCTCGGTCAACGTCGGCGAGAAGGGGGTCGCCTGGCGTCGCCTGCGGGTGCGCGGCACGCCCGGCCACGGCTCGATGCCGTTCCATTCGGACAACGCGCTGATGACCGCGGCTGCAGTGGTCCAACGCATCGGCGACTATCGACCGCCGCCGCGCTTCCACGAGTTGTGGACGACGAGCGTCGAGACCCTCGGCGTCGACGAGGACACCAAGCGCGTATTGCTCGACGCGAGCCGGATCGACGAGTTCCTCGATGCTCTCCCACGAGCGGGCAGCGGCGCCCACCTCCACGCATGCACGCACACCACGTTCTCGTGCAACACGATCGGCGGCGGTGGACCGTCGCGGCTGAAGACCAACGTCATCCCCGATTGCATCGACATCGGTGTCGATGTGCGCACGCTGCCGGGCGAGAGCCACGACGATGTCACGGCGCACCTGCGGGCCGCGCTCGGTGACCTGTTCGACAAGGTCGACATCGAAGTGATCATGGACGATCCGGCATCGATCAGCCGCGTCGACAGCGCGTTGTGGGACAGCCTCGAACGTTCGCTGGCGAAGCCGTTTCCCACATCGCGGCCGACACCGCAGATCGGCGTGGGCTTCACCGATCTACGCATCTATCGCAACATGGGCGCCATCGCTTATGGCGCAGGGTTGTTCAGCCCCGACGTCGAGCCGGCCGAGTTCGGCCGGCGCTTCCACGGCAACGACGAACGCATCGATGTGGAGTCGTTGCGCCTGACCACACAACTGTGGCTCGACGTCGCCCACGACCTCCTCGGCTAGGGCAAGTCCGGTGGAGTGCCTAGCGCCCACCCGGGTGCCTCTTCGCACTCCACCATGTCTGGGGTCAGGGCAGGGCGATCCAGGCGGCGGCGTCGGTGGGCAGGGTGCAGTTATCCAGCGGGACGCTGGTCAGCAGTACCTCGCCGGCCGGCAGATCGATCGCCCGGTCGCCGAAGTTGACGACGCATGCGAAGTGGTCGCCGCGGGTGAAGGCGATGACGCCTGCGCCGAGCTCGAGCCACTCGAACTCGCCGCCGTGCAACCGGTGCAACTCGCGACGCAGGTGCAGTGTGTCGCGATACAGCCACAGCATCGAGGTGTGGTCCGAATCCTGAGCCTCGACCGACAACTTGCTCCAGTCGGCAGGCTGCGGCAGCCACGGGTCGGCGGTGCCGAAGCCGAACGACGGGCCCGAACGGGTCCACGGGATCGGGACACGACACCCGTCTCGACCGCGCCGGGTGTGCCCGGAGCGTTCCCACACCGGGTCGGCCAACTTGGACTCGGGGATGTCGTCGACCTGCGGGAGGCCGAGCTCCTCACCTTGATACAGGTACACCGAGCCCGGCAGCGCCAGTTCCATCAGGATCGCGGCGCGCGCCCGCCGAGTGCCCAGCGAGATGTCGACCGGATCGTCCGGTCGGGCGTGCAGTGGATGCGCCTGCGGTCCGCGCCCGTAGCGCGACACGTGCCGGTCGATGTCGTGGTTGCTCAACACCCAGGTCACCGGGGCGCCGATCCCGCTGTGCGCGGCCATCGACGTGGTGTACGCCTGTCGCAGTTCGGCCGCGTCCCAGCGACAACGCGTCGTGTGGAAGTCGAAGGCGGTGTTCAGCCCCTCTGGGCGCAAGTACTCGGCGAGTCGATCGACCGACGACACCCATGCCTCGGCGACGAAGACACGCGCCGGATCGTACGAGTCGCCCACCTCGCGCCACGCTCGATACAGGTCGGGCACACCCGGTTGATCCCAGTGAGGGTGGCCTGCCATCGGGGGTTGGCCGAGACGCGGCTTGGCGTGCTCGCCGAGGTCGGGCAGACCGGCAGCTTTCAGTAGCCCGTGGGCGACGTCGATGCGGAAGCCGTCGGCTCCGGCGTCGAACCAGAACCGCAGGATGTCGAGGAACTCCTCGCGCACCTCGGGATTGTCCCAGTCGAGGTCGGGTTGCTTCACGTCGAACAGGTGGAGGTACCACTCGCCTCGGGGTTCGTCGAGCCGCGTCCACGCCCCGCCGCCGAACTCCGACACCCAATCGTTCGGGGGCAGCTCGCCGCCGGCGCCGCGGCCCGGCCGGAAGTGATAGCGAGCGCGTTCCGCCGAGCCGGGAGGCGATGCGAGCGCCGCCTGGAACCAGACGTGCTCGTCCGACGTGTGGTTGGGGACGATGTCGAGCAGCACGCGCAATCCGACATCGTGAGCCTCGGAGATCAGTGCCCGGCCATCGTCGAGCGATCCGAACACGGGCTCGATGTCGCGGTAGTCGGCGACGTCGTATCCGGCGTCGGCCTGCGGTGAGGGGTACCAAGGGTTGATCCACAGCGCGTCGACGCCCAACGCGGCGAGGTAGGCGAGTCGTGAGCGGATGCCGTTGACGTCACCCATCCCATCCCCGTCGGCGTCGGCAAAGGAGCGGATGTAGATCTGGTACGTGACGGCAGAGCGCCACCAGTCGTCGTTCACTCGGCGACACTAACGAACCGTGTCGGCGTCGTCGCCGTATGAACCGCAGGGGTACGTTGTCGCGATGGCTGAAACGATCTCCTTCCCCAGCAACGGCTCGGATGCATCGGGCTACCTGGTCAGGCCGGAGGGTGGCAGCGGACCCGGCGTGCTGGTGATCCAAGAGTGGTGGGGTCTCGACAGCGGCACCAAGGAAATGACATCGCGGCTTGCCGCGGCCGGCTTCGTCGCACTTGCGCCCGACCTGTATCACGGCGAGCTGGCCGCCCACGACGAGATGGACAAGGCCGGGCACCTGATGCAATCGATGCCGGCGGATCGCGCGGCGCGCGACATGAGCGCAGCCATCGACTGCCTCGCCGGGCTCGACGGCGTGACCGGTGACGGCATCGGGGTCGTCGGGTTCTGCATGGGAGGGATGCTGTCCTTCCTCATCGCCGCCGCTCGGCCCGACAAGGTTGTCGCCGTCGTGCCGTTCTATGGATTTCCGCAGGGCGACGGAGAGCCCGATTGGTCGAACATGACAGCGACGATCCGCGGCCACATGGCCGAGCACGACGATTTCTTCGGGCCCGACGCGGCGAAGGCGCTCGAAGTCAGATTGCAGGCGATGGGCAAGGATGTGACCTTGACCGTCCACGCCGGAACCGGCCACGCGTTCATGGCGCCGCACAACGCGCTGGGCACCCTCGACGAGGAGGTCGCCGGGGTCATCTGGCCGCAAGTCCTCGAGTTCCTGCACGGCAAGCTCGGCTGATGTCAGACCTGGGCGACGTACTTCCAGATCTCGGTGAAGTCGCTGCCCGGCATGTTGGCGTCGCACCCGCGCCACGTCTCGGCGACCGCTGAGCCGACGGAGTTGCAGGTGGCGACCTCCGCAGCGCTCTCGACGTACAGGCCGACGTCCTTGGCCATGTGAGCCGTCGAGAATCCGGCGTCATAGGCGCCCGTGAGGATCCGGTTGGGGAACTTGTCGGCACTGGCCGAGTTGCGCCCCGTCGAAACGTTGAGCACGTCGATCATCGTCGACATGTCGAGCCCGTGGGCGACGCCGAAGGCAACAGCCTCCGACGTGGCCGCCAGTGCCGTCGCGGACAGGAAGTTGTTTGCCAACTTCATCGCCTGGCCCTGGCCGGCGTGCTCGCCGACATGGAAGATGTTGCCGGTGAACGACTCGAGCACGACGCGGTGCGCGGCGAGCACGCTGGATGGCCCACCGAACATCAACGAGATCGTCGCGGCGCGCGCCCCCGCCGCGCCACCCGAAACCGGGCCGTCGCAGTAGGCGATGCCGGCGGGTTGCAGCAACGCCGCGGCGTTCGTCGCAGCCTTCGGGCCTATGGTCGACAGGTCGATCAGCGTCTCGACGACGGGGTCCGGGGCGGCCAGGATCTCGTGCGCGACGGCCAGCGTCGCCCTGCCGTCGGGCACGCTGATCAGCACGGTCGAACAGCGTTGGGCGAGATCGGCTATCGACCGTGCAGCGATCGCTCCGGCCGGCATCCGCGCCTCGGTCCCGGCCATGTCGAAGCAGATCAGACCCGGCGTCGCCTCGGCCACGTTGGCAGCCATCGGGCCGCCCATCTTGCCGAGACCGATGAAGCCGATGGCCATGGCTCAGGCCTCGTCGGCTCTGCCGCTGTTGTTGCTGGTGCCCGCCGGCTGTGCACTGGGCACGTCGGGCATCGGACGATCGCTGGGTGGCGGCGTCACATCCTCCGCATCCAAGACCTCGCGCGCCAGGCGGAACGCCTCCACACCTGCAGGCACGCCGGCGTACACCATGACCTGGATCAACGTGTCGCGCAGTTCGTCGAGCGTGCAGCCGTTTCGCAGCGCTCCGCGGAAGTGCAGCTTGAACTCGTGCGAGCGGTTGAGCGAGGCGAGGATGCACAGGTTGTTGAGGCTGCGCTGGCGATCGGTCAGTGCGGTGCGTCCCCACACGCCACCCCAGCAGTACTCGGTGACCATCTCCTGCATCTCCCGATTGAACGTGTCGGCGGTCGAGAACGCCTTGGTAACGAACTCGGGGCCGAGCACGCGCGCCCGGGCCTCGATCCCTGTTGCGAAGAGTGAATCATCCATGTTCGGTACCCTACGTCGATGGCAGATCCGGCTACCTACGAGGTGTTCGCGGTCAAGTACGCAGAGCGCGAGGCGTGCCGGCCGGAGCACTTCCTGGGCGGTGACCCGCACGATGTACCGATGCCGATGGACTACTTCGTGTGGGCGATCGTCGGCAGCGACGTCACCGTCGTCGTCGACACCGGCTTCAACACCTTCGACGCCCAACTGCGCAATCGGACACTGTTGCGAACAGCGGCCGAGGGCCTTGCGCTGATCGGTGTCGACGCTGCCGCCGCCCCGACGGTCGTGCTGACCCACCTTCACTACGACCACGTCGGCGGCTTCGATCAGTTCCCCGACGCGCAGTTCCACGTGCAGGATCGCGAGATGGCGTTCGCGACGGGCCGGAACATGACCGACAGCGAGTTCAGCCAGGCATTCACGGCGCGCCACGTCGCCGAGATGGTGATAGCGGTGCACGCCAAGCGCGTGCAGTTCCACGACGGCGACAGCGCGATCGCGCCGGGGATCTCGCTGCACCACATCGGTGGGCACACCGACGGTTTGCAGGCGGTCAGGGTCGACACCGCGACGGGACCGCTGGTACTGGCCAGTGACGCCAGCCACTACTACGAGAACATGGAAGCCACCCGTCCGTTCCCCATCGTCTTCGACTTGCCCGCGATGATCGCCGGCTACGACCGGTTGCGATCGCTCGCCGGTCCCGGCGGCGTGATCGTGCCCGGTCATGACCCGATGGTGTTCGAGCGTCACCCGCCCGCCGATCCGGCTTTGTCGGGCGTTGCCGTGCGACTCGGTTGACACGGCTCGGCGGCCCCGCGGCACCGCCGAGTAACGTAGCCGCCATGCGTCTCGGAGTTGTGATGTTCCCAACCGATGTCGGCATCCAACCGGTCGAGCTGGGTCGCGAGGCGGAGGCCCGCGGTTTCGATTCGCTGTGGTTCCCCGAGCACTCGCACATCCCCACCAGTCGACGTACGCCGTGGGGCGGTGTCGAGGGCGCGCCGCCATTGCCGGAGGAGTACTGGCGCACTCATGACCAGTTCGTCGCCCTCACGGCCGCGGCGGTTGCGACGACGACCCTCAAGGTCGGTAGTGGTATCACGCTCGTGGCCCAACGCGACCCGTTGTGGCTCGCCAAGGAGGTCGCCTCGCTCGATGTCATCTCGGGTGGCCGGCTGCTCTTCGGGATCGGCTTCGGGTGGAACCACGAGGAGATGGAATCGCACGGCGTCGACATCCCCCACCGGCGTGCCGTCGTCCGCGAGAAGATCTTGGCCTGCAAGGCGCTGTGGACGCAGGAGGTCGCCGAGTTCCACGGCAAGTACGTCAACCTCCCGCCCTCGTGGGCGTGGCCGAAGCCGGTGCAGTTCCCGAACCCGCCGATCTACGTCGGCTGCTCGCCCACCGATCTGCACTTCCGCCACATAGTCGAATACGGCGACGTGTGGATGCCGATCGAGGGTCGCTGGAAGATCATCGAACAATGGCCGAAGCTGTTGCGGATGGCGGAGGACGCCGGTCGTGATCCGGCCTCGTTGAGCCTCGGCATCTACGCAGCCAATCCCGATCCGGCGCATTTGGCCGAACTGCGCGACGCCGGTGTCAGCCTGGCGACGATGTACCTGCCGGGGACCAGCAGGGATGCCGCATTGGCAACGCTCGACTCGTTCGCACCACTGGTCGAGGAGTTCAACACGCCGGCCGCGGCGTAGCCCGCGACGCAGCCGATGTCACGAGGAGGCACGCCGGCGATCGTCGCGTTGGTCGCGGCCGGTGTGAGCTTCGAAGTCCACGAGTTCGACGTCGACCCGGCCGAACGGCACTACGGACAGGCCGCGGCGATCGCGTTGGGCGTCGAATTGGAGCGGGTCTTCAAGACCCTGATCGCGACGGTCGACGATCACGACCATGCTGTCGGCATCGTCCCGGTCAGTGGTCAGTTGTCGCTCAAGGAACTGGCTGCGGCCGTCAATGGCAAGCGCGCTGAGATGTGCCTCCCGGAGACCGCCCAACGGTTGACCGGCTATGTCGTCGGTGGGATCAGCCCCTTCGGCCAGAAGCGAACGCTGCCGGTCGTGATCGACGAGACGTGTGTGCTGTTCGACACGATCTTCGTCAGCGGCGGTCGCCGTGGCCTCGACATCGAGATCGCGCCGGACGACCTCCTCTCCGTCCTGACCGCCATCGCCGCGCCCATCGGCTCCGGCTAGCGCGGCCGATCAGTTGCGCTTGACCCGGCCGCGGAGGGCGGCGAAGGCCAGCCCGAAGGAGACGGCGCCTACACCGGCGATCGCCAACATCGCCCGGCCGATCGGCGCCCACTGCCATCCGTCCTGCAGTAGGGCGCGCATGCCCTCGAGCAGGTACGTCGTCGGGTTGAACCGTGTCGCAGTGGCCAGCCAACCGGTCATGCTCTCGCGCGGCAGGTACGCGGTGGTCAGGAACGCGAACGGGAAGAAGAGGAGGAACGCGTTGTTGACCGCTGCCGGGTTGCCGGTCCGCAGCGCTATCGAGTACGGGAAGCCGGTGAATGCAAGACCCCACAGTCCGGCCATCAACACGAAGGCGACCATCCCCAGCGCGCCCGTCGCCGGATGGATCCCGATGATCAACCCCAACAGCGCGACCGGCGTCGCGAGCGCGACGATCAGCACGACGTCGGCGCTCATCAGGCCCAGCAGCAGCGTGCCGCGGTTGACCGGTGTCAGCAGCAGTCGATCGAAGTAGCCGTTCTGGATATCGAGCACCAGCGCGTTGGCGCGGCTGACACCGGTGACGGCGAACACCACGGCGACGGGAAGTTGGAACGCTTTGTAGTCGAAGTCGGCAGGGAAGCTGCTCTCGACGAACTTCTGCAGCGCACCGACGTTGACGACGAAGAAGAAGACAGGGATGACGAGCGCAGGCAGGAACGCCTCCGGGTCGCGCCACGTCAGGCGGATCGCCCGCACCGAGACGCTGCGCAGGTCTTCGAGAAAGCCGGCGCTGCGAGGCGTGACCCGTCGGACGACCACCTGCTCGCTCACGATGCGCTGCTCAGCAGCGTGTCGGCGTCCGCTCGTTCCCTGCCCATGCGCTCACCCGTGACGTGCAGGAACACGTCGTCGAGCGTCGGGGTGCGCAGCGTGAGCCCTTCGACTGTGATGCCGGCTTCCGACAACGCGACCGCTACGGGGCTGATCGCCTTGGCACCATCGGTCACCGAGATCACGACCTCGTCGCCGGCCGACTCGGCCACGCCCAATCCTTCGACCGAGGCGAGGACGCCTGTGATGCGTTGGGCGTCGCCCGGCTGGGCTGTGACGATGATCAGGTCCGACCCGACCGAACGCTTGAGGTCGGCCGGCGAACCCTCGGCAACGATGCGGCCTTTGGCGATGATGCCGACGCGGTCCGCCAAGGCATCGGCCTCCTCGAGGTACTGCGTCGTGAGGAAGATGGTCATGCCGCGCAACTGGTTCAACCGGCGCACCTCGTCCCACACCGCGGCGCGGCTCGACGGGTCGAGACCGGTCGTCGGCTCGTCGAGGAACAGCACCTCGGGCTCGTGCACCAGTGCCGCGGCGAGGTCGAGACGGCGCTTCATCCCACCGCTGTACGTACCGATCCGGCGATCGATTGCGTCGCCGATGTCGACGAGCACGAGCAGCTCCTCGATGCGCCGGCGTCGCTCGGCAGCCCCGATCCCGTAGAGACGGCCCTGCAGGTCGAGGAGCTCGCGGCCGGTCTGCTTCGGATCGAGCGCAGCCTCCTGCAAGGCGACGCCGATCCTCAGGCGCACCATGTCGGGATCGCCCTGCACATCGAAGCCGGCGACGGTGGCGGTGCCCGACGAGGGCAGCAGCAACGTGGTCAACATCCGCACGGTCGTGCTCTTGCCGGCGCCGTTGGGGCCCAGGAACCCGTAGATCTCGCCGGCGGCCACCTCGAGATCGATGCCGTCGACGGCAGCTGTCGTCCCGAACCGTCGGGTGAGCCTTCGTGTCTGCAGCGCGCCGGTCACGCAACGGACGCTACCTGGTGCGACGCGACCGGAGCAGTGCTTCGATCTGGGCAACTCGGGTTCGCGGCGCTGGATGGGTGGCCGCCAGACGTTCACGCAAGGTGGTCGGACGTTCGCTCTGGCGCTCATTGATCACCCGGCGCAGCGCGCTGGCCAACGGCCTGCCGAACCCCATCGACACCGCACGGCGATCGGCTTGCATCTCGGCATTTCGTCCGACGACGTTGGCGATCGCGTTGCTCAGCAGCAAGCCACTGAGGAAGATCCACGACACCGCCATCAGCAGCGCGGCGGCGAACTGGCCGAGCACCGTCAGCGATGACGAACGGCGGGCGAACGCGCGTGTCGCCGCGGTCGCCACGTTCTGCAGGAAGAAGCCGATGCGGGCGAGGGCCAGAACCGGCAGGCTCAGCCAATGGCCGAGCGTCAACGCAACGGTGTGGGATCCCAGGTGATGACTCAATTCGTGGGCCAGGACGCCGCTGAGTTCGTCGCGCGGCAGGGTGTCGATGGCGTATGCCGTGACGACGACCAAGTGGCCCCCGCAGGCGAAGGCGTTCAATTCGTCGATCGGCAGGACGGCGATGACGAACCGGCGGGCCGGCAGCCGATTGGCCTGCAAGACCGATCGCCAGGCGATGTCGAGGGTGGCCCGTTCCTGGCGGGTGGGCCGGCGGGCGCCCAGCAGCGGCGCCAGCACCACCACCTGTACGGGCCGCAGGAAGAGCAGCAGGACGGCGGCGAGGTATCCGAGGGCAAATGAGATGAACGCGATGTGCCATACCACTCGCAGTGGCAACCAGATTACTGCGAGCGCCAGGAGCCACAGGGGGACGACCGCAGCCACGGGGAGGAAGGCCCACACGGCGGAGCTGTCGACCCGGCGGCGAGTGCTGGTCACCGCTGTCCCTCCCCGCATCTCGGTAACGATACGGGCAGGATTGTCGTGGCCATACCTACACTGGGAGTGGTCGCGAGCCACGGTGCGCATCAGTCAAGCTTTGGTCACAGTCTGCCGATATCCACGTGTGACGCCAGCGTGGCGATCACAAATCGTTGCACGTGGTCCGAGGGACTGAAGGGTTGGTCGAGCGTTGGCGATGTCCGCGACATCTCTGAAGGAAGGGGCAGGCGGCGGGAAAACCGTTCGCGACCTTCTCGATGAGGCGCGCTTCGTGGAGACCGACGACCTCGTCCGGTCGCGTTCTTTGGTGCAGCAGGCGCGCGTCCTGGCACGCTCGAACAGCGATCAGCCGGGCGAGGCCGAGGCGCTGTACCGCTTGGCCAGTGTCACCTACCACCTGGGGCAACTCGACGAGGCGTTCGGTCTGGCTCTCGAGGCCCGCGACCTGGCTCGGCGCTGCGCGGCAGCGATCGTCGAAGTGTGGGCGTTGACACTCGTCGGGATCGTTCACCATCAAGCCGGCAACTATCCGCAGGCGCTCGAGAGCCTGTTGCAGGCGCTCGAGATCTATCGCTCGACAGCGGACCTCGACGACCTCGGCAACCTGCTCAACACGATCGCCGCGGTGCATCACAGCCTGCGCGACACCGACCGGGCCATCGTCACGTACGAAGCCGCGCTCGAGGCCAACCGCAAGAGTCCTCGTCGCGGGTTCGACGCGATCACGTTGGCCAACATGGCCAAGGTCCGCGCCGAGCGCCAGGAGAACCTGTTGGCCGTCAGCCTCGGAGAGGCGGCGCTGGAGATCGCCCGCGAACACCTGCCCGAGCACGTCGCCGAGATCCTCGCCAACCTGGCCGAGGCCTATGCCGAGCTGCACATGCTTCCGCAGGCCAATGCCTGCCTCGACGAAGCAGACGAATCGTTGAACCGCATCGCCGCGCAGATGACTCGCACCCCGCCCGTCGCCCTCGTTGCCGTGCAGGTTGCCCGCGGCCGCGTGCGCATCGCCAACGGCGACAACGGCGAGGCCATCATCATCCTCGAGGGTGCGGTGACGGTGGCCCAGGACAACGACTTCTCCGACATGGAACTGGTCGCCCACGGGCTGCTCGCCGAGGTGTTGAAGTCGCTGGGCAGGTACGAGGAGGCGCTGCAACACCGCGAGGCGTGCACCCGCATCCACGAGCGGATCTTCAACCGCGACACCGACCTGCGGATCAAGACGCTGCAGATCTCGCACGACACGCTGGCGGCGCGTGATCAGGCCGAGCTGCTGAGAGTGCGCACGACCGAGCTCGAGGACCTGGTAATAGCCAGGACGCAGGACCTCGAGGAGCAGCACTACGAGGCGTTCGAGCGGCTTGCTGCGATCGCCGAATATCGGGATCGCGATTCCGGCGAGCACTCGTCGCGCGTCGGTGAACTGGCCGCCGAGATCGCCCTGCAGCTCGGTGAGGATCGCGGGTGGGCGGAGGAGCTCCGGCTGGCCGGGCGCCTGCACGATGTCGGCAAGGTCGGGGTCCCGGATGCGATTCTGCAGAAACCCGGTTCGTTGACCGACGAAGAGTTCGAGATCATGAAGACGCACACCACGGTCGGCGCGACCGTGTTCGCCGGCAGCCGCTCGACACTGATCCAACTGGCAGCCGAGGTCGCCATCTCGCATCACGAGCGTTGGGACGGCAGCGGCTACCCATCGGGTGCCTCGAGGACCGCTATTCCATTGAGCGGCCGAATCGTCGCCGTTGCCGATGTGTACGACGCATTGGTGACCGCGCACCGCTACAAGCACGCCTGGACGTCGCATGAGGCCGTCGATCACATCGTCGCCGGCCGCGGCGTGCTGTTCGAGGCGCGCATCGTCGACGCGTTGGTCTCGGTGATCGCCAAGCACGACGCCGCGGCACTCGATCTGGCGCGCGATCCAGCACCGCGCCCGCCCCACGCCTCGGCGTAGAATCGCCCGATGCCGACGGCCCGCACCGATCGCATCGCCTCGAGGACGAGAAGCCCCAAGTGGCAGAACATGCCTCTGCGCATCGAGATGCTCGAGTGCATCAACTGCGACGCGTGCCTGCGTCATTGCCCGCCACAGTTCGGCGCCATCTTCAACCACGGGACCGATGTGATCATCATTCCCGAGCTGTGCAGCGGCTGCGACAAGTGCTTGCCGGCGTGCCCGGTCAACTGCATCTATCCGTTCCCCGACTGGGAGGCACAGCCGGTGCCCGGTGAGTGGTGGGAAGAACCTCTCTCATCCGACGATCCCTACGTGTGAGCTTCGAACCCCTGCCATAATCGACGCCATGACGAATCCGATTCTTCCCGGGGCCGAGGCCTGGTCGCACAGTGGCGAGGGCTCACACGGCGCCGTCGTACTGCACGGTTTCACGGGCAACCCGGCATCCATGCGCGGTGTTGCCGAGGCACTCGCGGATGCTGGTTTCCACATCGAGATGCCGAGACTGCCCGGCCACGGCTCCGACGTCGCAGACATGCTGCCCACCCGTTGGGCCGACTGGGCGGGCGAGGCCGACGCCGCGTACCAACGGCTTTGTGAGCGCGCCCAGCACGTCGTCGTCGTCGGCCTCAGCATGGGCGGTGCGCTGACGCTGCGCGTCGGTGCCGATCATCCCGAGGTCGCCGGCCTGGTCTGCATCAACCCCGTGACGCAACCGCAGGCCCCCGAGGTCGTCGAGATGTTGCGCGGCCTGGTCGATGGTGGCACGCCGGTGATCCCGGGTATCGGCAGCGACATCGCCGACCCCGAAGCCAAGGAGAGCGCATACGACGGCACGCCGCTCGAGCCTTTGCTGTCGCTGTTGCTCGACGGCATCGAGCCTCTCGCTCACGAGTACGCATCGATGCGAGTGCCGTTGCTGCTACTCACCTCGCCGCAGGATCACGTCGTCGAGCCGAAGCAGGGCGACTACCTCGCCGAGTTGTACGGTGGCCCGCTCGAGCGCATCTCGCTCGACCGCAGCTACCACGTGGCGACGCAGGATTACGACAAGGACCTGATCTTCGAGTCGACGGTCAAGTTCGCCACGCGGGTCACCACCCGATGATGTTCGCCAGCATCCCGAGCCCGTCCAGCGGGGCGCTGACGATCGGCCCCTTGTCGATCCACGCCTACGGTTTGATGATCGCGCTCGGTGTGATCGCCGCAGTGTGGCTGCTGGGCAAGCGCCTCGAGATCAGCGGCGCCGGCACTCGCGAGGACGCCAGTTCGATCGCAGTCTGGGCCGTGATCGCCGGTGTCATCGGTTCGCGTCTGTACCACGTCGTCACCGACTGGGAGCTGTTCCAGCACGACCTCATCCGCATCCCTCAGATCTGGCGGGGCGGCTTGGGCATACCTGGCGGCATCCTGTTCGGTGCGCTGGCGGGGGTGTGGGCGTTCAGACGTCGCGGCATCGCCCCGGCAGTGGGTCTCAGTGCTGCAGCCCCGTCGCTCGCCCTCGCTCAGTCGATCGGTCGTTGGGGCAACTGGTGGAACCAGGAGCTGTTCGGCAGGGCCACCACGCTGCCATGGGGTCTGCGGATCGACGACGACAAGCTGCCGGCGGGCTACGCCTCGGGCACCACGTTCCATCCGACGTTCCTGTACGAATCGCTGTGGAACTTCGCGCTGGTCATCGCCTTGTTGGTGATCGACAGGCGCTTTGCTCTGCGGCCCGGCCGGCTGTTCGCGATGTACGTCGTCGGTTACGCGTCCGGTCGATTCTGGATCGAGGGATTGCGCATCGATCCGGCCAAAACCGCCGGCGGTCTGCGGCTGAACCAGTGGGTCGCGCTGGTCGTCGGTCTCCTGGCTTTGGCCTATCTGTTGGTCGATCGATGGCAAGCCCAGCGCGCCCAGCCCGCTGCCGATGACGTTGCGGCTCATGCTGCCGATGCCGACGCGGATCACGACGACGACGGTCCGGTCGATCGGGGTCTCGATCCGGTCAGCCCAGGGAGCGAAGCCGCCGAGCCAGATCTTCGGGGATCACCGGATTGAAGAACTCGCCGCACGCCACCTCGGCGGCGGCGATGAACCTGGCGACACCCGCACTGCGCCACGGCGAGACGACCTCGATGTTGAACCACGACTGTGGCCACTCCTGACCGTCGGTCGGCCGCTGGTTGAGCCACATCATGTACGGCAGCGGCTGGTCGTAGAGGCGGTCGAGTCGATCGAGGATGTCGACGAGCAACTCGGCCAGCGCGTTGCGTCCGGCGTCGTCGAGCGTGGGAAGGTCGGGGACCTGTTCGTTGGGCGCCAGTGTCAGGGCTATCGGGAACGTCGACGCCTCGGGCACGCACGCCGTCCACCCCGTCGATGAGTCGTCACCCGTCGATGGTGAGCCGGCGACGAAGCGTTCGCCGCAATCCGTCTCCGGCTTCCAACCGGCGAGCAGCAGCGACGCAGGTCGTTGGGGCACGTGGTCGTACGCGTAGATCTGCCCGTGCGGGTGAGCGATGGTCGCGCCGACCTGTGCCCCGCGGTTCTCGAAGACCAGCACGAAATCCACGTCGTCGCGCTTGCCGAGCGCCGTCGTTCTGTCGGCCCACAGATCGATGACCTTGCGAACGCCCGGTACGCCGAGCGACGACAACGTCGCGTCGTGATGAGGCGTGTACAGCACCACCTCGCAACGATCGCCCTGCATCGCCGGCCAACGATTGGGGAACCAGTGCACCTCGTACGGGTCCGGCGCCTCGAGGCCACCGACGCAGAACGGGCATCCGGTCGATGGCAGGTTGGGACGGGCCTGGCGCGCGCCGACCACGTGCACGACGGTGCCCAGGTACGGGTCGATCCGCTGGTCGGCGGGAACGGTCACGGCATCAGCCTTCGAGCCGCGCGCCGGTGGCGGTGTCGAACACATGCATCGCCCCCGCATCGGGCATGACGTGCACGTGGCTACCGGGCTGTGCCGTGTTGAGGCCGTCGGTCCGGGACACCAGCGACACGTCGGGGTTCCCGTTCGGAGTGCAATACACGAACGAGTCGGAGCCGAGCTCCTCGATCGCCACGATGGTCGCGTCGAGCCCGTCGGCGCCGATCCGCAATGACTCCGGCCGTACACCGATGGTGACTTGATCGGTCGTCAGCCCGGCGCGTTGCCCGGGCGTGAGTGGCAGCCGGAGGTTGTCGTACTCCAGGCCTTGTTCGGTTGCCGTGCACTGCAGCATGTTCATCGCCGGCGACCCGATGAAGCCGGCCACGAACGTGTTGGTGGGTCTCGTGAAGAGCTCTCGCGGTGTGGCGCACTGCTGCAGGATGCCGTCCTTCAACACAGCGACGCGGTCGCCCATGGTCATCGCCTCGACCTGATCGTGGGTGACGTAGACGGTCGTCACGCCGAGGCGTCGCTGCAGGGCGGCTATCTGCGTACGCGTCTGGACGCGCAGCTTGGCATCGAGGTTCGACAGCGGCTCGTCCATCAGGAACACCTGCGGCTGGCGCACGATGGCGCGGCCCATCGCGACACGTTGGCGTTGGCCGCCGGAGAGCTTTGCCGGCTTGCGGTCGAGGTAGTCATCGAGGTCGAGGAGGTGCGCTGCTTCGCGGACGCGCTGATCGATCTCCGACTTCGGCAGGCGCTTGATCTTGAGGTGGAAGCCGATGTTCTCCGCCACCGTCATGTGCGGATAGAGCGCGTAGCTCTGGAAGACCATGGCGATGTCGCGTTCGCGTGGCGGCAACATGGTGACGTCGTTGTCGCCGATGTGCACCGTGCCGCTGTCGACCGGTTCGAGCCCGGCGAGCATGCGCAGTGTCGTCGACTTTCCGCAGCCCGATGGCCCGACCAGCACCAGGAACTCGCCGTCGGAGATCTCCAACTCGAGGGCGTCGACTGCTGGGTGCGTCGAGCCGGGATAGCTCCTGCTCGCCCTGGTGAACGTCACGGTTGCCATCAGCCCCTCCTCCTGAGTTCGGTCATCGTTTCATCATTGTCGTTGAACAACGGATCGGCGGCGACGACCTGACCGATGTGTTCGCCGAGCACCGACTTGGCCGACATCGGTATGCCGGTGTCGGTGATCAGCACCTCGGCCTGGGCGAGCGGGGCGATGCTGCTGAGCCCCGTCACGTTCCACTTGGTGTGATCCGCCAACACGATCAGGCGCTCCGTCGCGGCGACGAAGGCGCGGTTGGTCTCCGCCTCCATGAGGTTGGGGGTGCTGAAGCCGGCCCGTTCGGTGATGCCGTGCACGCCCATGTAGACCGAGTCGAGGTGCAACGAGTGCAGCGTGCCGGTGGCGACCGGCCCGACGAGCGCGTCGGACGGGGTGCGGATGCCGCCGGTCAACACCACGGTGCGGTCCGGTCGCTGCGATTGGTGCAGCACTTCGGCGACGCGCACCGAGTTGGTGACGACGGTGAGATCGGCGATGTCGACGATGT
>JBDTYA010000284.1:0-7501 GCA_040005915.1 Ilumatobacteraceae bacterium | reverse complement strand
GGCGGCGGAAGGTATGGCGGCCGAGGGTGTGGCAGCGGAAGCAGTCGGCGGGCCGACGATCCCGATGGCAGGGGTGACGGCGAAGGCTGCTACGGCAACCTTGACCAGATGGCGGGTGATGCGCATGTTCGTGTTCCTCGCATGAACAGGGCCGCTGCGCAACAGATGGACGCGAGCCGAGGCGAAGCGCACACCCGCAGCCGCGACCTCGACGGCAATTGGGATCTATCACCACTTCAGGTGTTCCGGCTCGCCCACTGGGGCATACGGTTGCGGGTCAGCGCCGGCATCTCACCGGCTTTCCCTTCCGAGGTGCCACCGACTGTAGAACCTCCCCAGCACCCACGCAACCCTGTGCGATGAGCAGTGTGCGCAACCAGGCGGCTCGTCTCTCATCGCACGGGCTCGGGGGGAGTCTCGAGGGCGGTCGAGGGCGGGAGGAAGACGAGGGCGGCGACAGCGCTGATCGCCATCGATGATGCGGCGACGGCGTATGCGGCGCGCACGCTGATGGCAGCAGAGACGAACGCGCCGATGCCGGCGCCGAACGGCTGGCCACCCCACGAGATCATCCGCCCGAAGACGTTGACGCTCGATCGCAGATCGTCGGGCGCGGCCAGCTGCCGATAGGTGATTCCGGTGGTGACCGTCGTGCCGATCGACCACGAGAACAGCACCAGCAAGGCGATGGCCGGGATCCACGACGTGCTGGCCACGAGCCCGACCGCGAGGATCGACGAGATCGCGATCGTCGTCGGAGTGATCCACTTCACCCGGGTAGGCGTGAACACCCGCGCGAACAGCAGTCCCGAGATCAGCGCACCGCAACCGCTGGCGCTGAACAGCAGGCCGACGCGAAGATCCTTCTCCCCCAGGCCGAGCTGTTCGACGGCATATGGCACGAGGAGGCCGAGCACCGCGCCGAAGCCGAACGAGTTGCCGAACCCCGTGAACAGCAGCGTCGCCACACTGCGGTTACCGCGTACGAACCGCATCGCCCTGCCGATCTGCTTGCGGATCTGCAACGGTCCTTCCGGTGCAGGGCCGATCCGGAAGGTCGATCGCAACGAGCCCTGCACGGCGGCCGCGAAGAAGAACGTCGCGCTGTCGAACCACACGGCGTTCGTCGCCCCGACGGTCGCGGCCAGCAGCCCACCGACGGCCGGACCGGCGATCTCGGCGCCCGAGACGACCGAGCCGAGGAAGCCGTTTGCCGCGGCAAGGCGTTCGGTGCCGACCAGTGCCGGCACCGCCCCGAACACGGCTGCGTCGGAGAAGACGAACGCTGTCGCCGACAGCAATCCGACCACATAGACCTGCGCCACCGACAGCACGCCGAACAGCGCGGCGATGGGGATCGTCGCTCCGAGCAGTCCCTCGATGATGTGGCCGCCGACGATCAAGCGCCGTCGGTTCCACCGATCGGCCACCGGCCCGGCGACGGTGCCGAACAACATGTACGGGATCACTCGCAGGGCGAACAAACCGCCGGTCGCCGCCGACGATCCGGTGGCGTGGTACACGACCAGCGGCAGCACGACCGTGCTGACCGAGGTGCCCATCACCGACACGCCGTCAGCACACGCCCAACGCAGGAAGGCCTTCTCGTCGCGCAGCCCGGCTTTCACCAGGGCGAGAGTAGGTGCAAGACGCCTGGCGGGCTACAAGCCGAAGTGCCGATGGAGTCGACCGATCAGCGGGTCGTCAGCGGTCAGGTGTTGCGGTGCCGAGCGATCGCTCGTAGCGGTCCGAGCACGAACGAGGTCAGTCCCACGGCCGAACCGAAGACGAGGTGGGCGCTGAGGTCTTTCCACAGGGTCTTCTTGTCGTACTCGTCGATGGGCTTGTAGACGCCGAACTTCGGGAGCACCGCATAGCTCGTGGACCAGGCGCCGATTCCGGCGAGGATGCCCGACTTGATCGCTCCGACCTTCGGCAACGGCCGCAGCAGAGCGGCCGCGATCCCCCATGCGATCCCTGTCGTCCAGTGCACGACGTTGTTCGTGAGGCCGGCCGAGCTGTCGGGGAGTTCGATGTTGGCCTTCCCGGCCAGGATCTTGCCGATCTTGGCCGGCGCCGGTGCATCCTCGAATCCGTCGATCCCTGACTGGAACTCCCACTCGACGAAGGTACCCGTGCCGCCCTCGGCGCGGTGCCGCGAGTACCACAGCAGGTCCATCGCTGCGGTGCCGGCAATGCCGGCGAAGACCCCGGTACGGAGTGCTCCAGGAAATGGTCGCTTCATCGGGCTCGCCTCGAAATTGTCACTGCCGCTTTCTATACCCAATCACCCCCCGAAGTATTCGGGCCGGCGGCAGAAGATCGCCGCGAGCCGCCATCGACCCTTTCAGACCCCGTGCCGGAGGCCGAGGAGGAGTTGGGTGAACTGGGAGGCGATCGCCGCCTCATCGGTGTGGCGTGGATCGATCACCGCGGCGAGGAGGGTCCCGTGCACCACGGCGACGATCAGTTCGGCCATCGCCGCCGGCTCGACCCACACAGGCAATTGGCCGGCCGAGCGTTGGTCGGCGATCTGCTCGGCAAGCAACGCGGACATGTCGCGGTGCAGGGTCTGCAGGGCAGCGGCGATCGACGGGTTGGTGGGCGATGCAGCGAGCGCCTGGACGTAGGCGCCGAGGGCGTTGCGGTGTTCGTCGAGAATCCGATTGAGCAGCGTCACCGATTGCAACAACTTGGTCGTCGGCTCGCTGTCGGAGCGAAGTGTCGAAGCCACCGGTGCGAGCAGTTCTCGGGCAGAGGCGACCATCGATTCGGTCACCAGGTTCTCCTTCGAGCCGAAGTAGTAGGTGATCGATGCCAGGTTCGCGCGTGCCTCGTCGGCGATCGCCCGCGACGTCAACGCCGCAACCCCACCCGCAGCGAGCAGCCGTTGGGTCGCGGCGATCAGGGCGCGGCGCGTCGGGACCGGGAGATCTCCCGCCGATCGACGCTGATCGTGCCTCATACAAATGTATGATATCGATGGTGGCGAACGATGCAGGGATCTGGGAACGTCGGATCAGGATCGCGAACGAATCGGCCCGACGCCGCAACCTCGCCGCTGCAGCGATCGCAGTCTTCACCGGGCTCGCCGCAGTGCTGCTGCCGCTGGGGTCGAGCGTCAACGTCGACTCGAGCGGCGTCGCGACGACCACCCGGATGTCGCTACTGACGAGCGAAGGCCCGAGCGTGTTGTTCATCGTCACCGTTCCCGTCGTGCTCGTTGCAGTCCCGCTGTTCTTGCGCAGCGGTCGGGCCGCGTACCGAGCCCGCATCGTCTCCGTCGTGTTGCTCACGGTCCTGGCACTGCTCGGAGCGATGTCGATCGGTCTGTTCTTCGTCCCGACGTTGATCGTGATGATCACGTCGATGGCCGCCCAATCGGGCACATACGACAGGATCCGATCATCCACGACGGAGGGGTGACAGTTTTACCCTCGGGTGATCTCCTCCCCTCGGGCTGACGACAGCCGGCACGATCGGAGAACGGCGCCGCTGATCCGCCCGCCTAACGCGTGAACGTGCTGGAGATGACTGCCGTCGTGCCGTTGGTGTAGGTGACCAGCGCGGCGATGCGATGCGAGCCGGCGGACAATGTGCCGACGTTGAACAGCAACGCCTGACCGTTCTTGGCCGTGCCGTCGAAGTCGAACTGCGCCGTGGTGTCGATCGAGCGGGGCGGCGTCGTGAGATTGGTCTTGTCGAGCCAGAAGGCGACCGCCCTCACCGACGTCGTGGGCGTCACGAAGATGGCGACGGAGCCGGAGAGCGTGCGGCCGTTGAGGTCGACCGGACTGGAACGCGTCGCGGTCGTGCTGACCCGAAGCTTCTGCGTCACGGCCGGAGCCGGGTTGTTGACGGTGAAGGTGACGGTGCGTCGTTCGAACACTCCGTTGAGCCGCACGAGCTCGACCGTCAGCGTGTGGGTCCCGTTGAGCAGCAGCCGTGTGTCGAACAGGTTGGCCGTGCCGTTCTTCAAGGTGCCATTGAGATCGAACGGGCTGACGAGCTGCAGCCAGTACGGCAGGCTGCTGCGATTCGGATCGTCGATGTAGAAGCCCATCAGGACGACCCGGCTCGTGGCGGCGGCCGGCGTGGCGAAGATGGCGACGCTGCCCGAGACCGTCGCACTGCCGAGGTCGATCGCGGCGGTGCGGTTGGCGTTGCTGCTGATCGACAGGCCCACCTGCACCACGGTCAAAGTTGTGGTCGAGGTCGCCGACCAGTTGCCCACACCGTCGAGGGCGCGCACGCCGACCGTGTACGTGCCGACCGGCAGGTCGGCGCCGAAGGTCGCCGAGGCGGCACCCGACGCGAGCGTCGCCGTCGTCGCCATTCCGACCCCCGGATCGGCGCCGACGAAGTACTCGACGCGCGACGTGCCGCGAGGATCGACGACCGACGCCGACAACGTGGTCGTGCTACCGACCACGATCGATACCGGCGTCAACTTCAACGCGGTCACCGCTGGGCCGGTGTTGTCGACCGTGACGATCGCGTCGAGCGACGAGCCGGGTTCGAACGTCGACGGTGTGCCGAGGAACCGTGCCGACACCGTGTACGTGCCATCGGGCAGCGAGCCCGTCGACACCTGCGCCCGACCCTGTGGATCGGTGGCAGCCGTGAGTTGCACGGTGACCGGCCCGGTGAACGTGAAGTACACGGTCTGCTGCGGGAGAGGGATGTTGGGTACGGTCCGCGTCAGCACGGCGCTGACCGACTTGGCGACGCCGACCGGCACCGTCAACGCAGTCGGGACCTTGACGATGCCGAATGCCCTCGAGCTCGTCGAGCCCAAGTGCGTTGCATCGCCGCCGTACGCGGCCGCCACCGTGTAGCTGCCCACGGCGTCCTGCAGCAACAGGCTCGCGGTTGCCCGGCCGTTGACGTCGGTGGGTGCCGTGATCGACACGCTGCCGAGCGAGAACGTGATCGCGCTGCCGGCGGGTGCGCCGCTGACGGTCGCTGCCACGGGGAGGGCGGTGCCGGATACGCCGGTCACCGGCGTGGCCTCGAGCGCGACCGAGGTAGCGATCGTCGCCGGGGGAATCGGGGCGCCGACGGCGACACCCGGTGTGTAACCGTCGCCCAGGTTGTTGTCGAGACCGACCAGACCGACGCCGTTGGCAGCCTGCACGATGTAGCGCACGTCGGCGACCGACTGACCGCTGGGCAGCGCGATCGTGCCCGTCCACAACGTCGAGTCGACGAGATCCTGCACGAGGTCGACCGACTGCCAGGTCCCGTGCAGCGGACCGCTCTCGGCGGTGTAGGTCGCCCAGGTCTTCTGGATGCCGGCGGACGGGTCCCCCGTGATGTGCGCTCGGACCGTCACCACGATGCCGCCACCAGGCACGGTGCCGGCGGTGTCGGCGACGCCGGAGATCGACGGGGGCGCGGCCAGCGCCGGGGTGTTGGCGCCGTACGTCGCGGTGTTGCTGCTGTAGAAGAGCTGCAGTCCCACTTGCGAGTACTTGCGCTCGGTGTCGGTCGCGGTGGTGCCGGCATCGGAGCGGTACTGCGCGGGCGTCGTGATCAGCCGGGTGCGGCCGTCGGTGCCGTTGCCATCGAGCGCGCCGAAGTAGTTGACGGTTGCCAACTTCTGCGGGAAGAAGGCGGGCGACACGAAGTTGGTGTGGATCCCGTTCTGTTCGATCGTCGGCGCACCGGTCAGCGGCGTGACACCGGGCGTGTCGGTGTACGTGCCGCCGACGAAACCGACGCCGCGCAACACCTCGCCCGTGGTGCTCGTGACGTCGTCGCTCTGCTTGGGGAGTGCCGGCAGTGCCGGACCGGATTGCACGCCATCACGACCGGTCAGCCAGCGGAAGAACGTGGCAGGTGCGACTGGATTCCCCAACGTGTCGAGCACCGGCTTCGACGGCGGATCGGTGAGGCTGGGTGCAAGGTCGAGCGTGGCCGTCTTCAGACCGAGCTGTGCGCCGGGGGTCGTGACCGCAACCGCCGACGGCGTGATGCCGGGCGCGTTGGGCGGCTCCGGCGTGCGGCCCGCCGGAAGGTCGACGCCTGTCATCGGCAGTCCGTACAGGGTCGATTCGATCAACGCCTTCTGGTCGATGCCACTGAGGTTGGAGACGCCGGCGAGGTAGTCCTGCTTGGCGTTGACCAGAGCCTGGCCCAGCGACACTGTCCCGGTACCGCTGCGCAACTGGCCGGCCAGCAACGTGTAGAGCTTTGCGCTGTAGGCAAGGAAATCGGTGTCTGCGTATTGGTACCCGGTACCGGCGATCAGCGTGGCGCGCTGCTTGGCCATCGCCTCCGGCCAGTCGAGTCCTTGGGTCACCCCAGGCACGCCGTCTGCGTCGAGCAGGTTGTACCCGGCGTGGCAACCGGCGCTGATCACCAACGAGTTGGTCAGCAGGTTGGGATGGGCATCGAGATCGGTCGTTGCCAGGCTGGTTTGGTAGTCGGCGGCGAGCGTGTTGTTGGCGCTGAAGTGACCGGCAAGGAAGACGAGATCGTGGTGCGACCCGAGCAGCGAGTTGGAGAGGTCGGTGGCGGTCCACGACGTTGTGCGGCTTGGCGCGCCGACTGTCGTGGTCGTCGTCGGGACACCCTGATTCGTGACCAACGTGTCGGTCCGGGCGCCGGCTCCGAGACCGGCAACGAAGTCGGTCTGCACTGCATCGGCCGCGCTGGTCAGGAAGTCGTAACCGGTGACGAGCGACGACGTCGGCGTAGGCAGCACGCCGCCGGCAAGGCCGAGGTACGCGTTGACCATGCCGGTGATCTCGGCCGGCGTCTCGACGAGCCTTCCGACTGCGAGGTCGGGCACCGGCATGACGGCACCCTTCAACTCGAGGTCGGAGACCGCGCCGTATGCATCCTGACCGAGGACGTAGTTGCGGCGCAGGCTGGCCTGCGAGGCGCTGGTGTCGAGCGCCGGTGGCACGAAGTCGGACTCGGGCCCGATTCCGGCCGAGTCCGCGTAGCGGAAGAACGGGATGACGGAGTCGCCACCGGCGATGACGACGTACTTCAGCGTGTGGTTCGCGTCGCGATACGAGTTGACCACGTCGCGGATGGCCTCGGCGACGAGGTTCTTGGCGTATGGGCACGCCGCGTTCGAATCGGCCTGGGCGTTGAGTGCATCGATCCGCAAGCTGGTGCTGACGTCGACGACGACCCCGCCGGTGCGGGCCGCGAGTTGACCGAGGGCCGTACCGACGCCGGTCCCTTGGGCGAGGCGCGAGCCGTCGGTCAGGATCACTGCCTGTGCGCTGCCGGGGGTACCCGCGATGGTGGACAGAGACGTGAACGAGTCGAGCGTGATGTTCGAGCACGCTCCGCCCGTCGTGGTCAGGCCGAGGTGGAAGGGCGTCGGCGAGAAGGCCCCGTTGCGGCCCTGGACGCGCACGTAGAAGTCGCCGGTGTTGTTCCACGTCGCGGTGCGGATCGATTCGGGTTGAGCGTTCTCGTTCGCCGAGACACCGATCAGGCTGCGGGTCTGGGCGCTCGAGAACGCGGCGAGGAATGCGCT
>JBDTYA010000283.1:0-1742 GCA_040005915.1 Ilumatobacteraceae bacterium | reverse complement strand
AGGGTGCTGCGCCACGGCGCAGCGAGGCTGTCCATCAACTCGAGCGACGAGGCCGGCGGTGATTGCAGCCCGCGCAATGTGCCGACAGCGATCGGGAAGAAGCTCAGGAACGCGCCGAGCAACGACGCCGACATCCATCGTTCCCACACGAAGCCGCCGACCTTGAGCTTGCCTCCCCAACTGACGATCAGTGGGGCGAGGGCGATCAACGGGATGGTTTGTGAAATCACCAGATACGGCAGCATGGCGCGCGCTGCGATTCGGAACCGGGTCATCACCACAGCGAGCAGAACGCCGGCGACCAGACCGATGACGAACCCTGCGAGCACCAGCCGGAACGAGTACCCGACGGCTCTCAACACGACCGACAACACGGTTTCGTGGGAGCTCCTGCTGAGCGGATCGCCGAAGCGGGACAGGATCGTCGACACGTGGGGCATGACCCGGTCCTTGGCTCGCGGCAGGATCTTCCAACCCAGCACGCTGCCACCGTCCTGCGGCCCGAGCCGCTTGTACGCCTCCCACCCCACCGCCACCACGACCATCGACAGCAAAAACATCGCCGCACGCCGGGCACGGAGGAGCAGCACGCGGCGCGACGGATTTGGCGCGGTCGTGTCGCGCGACGCAAGGACCGCCGTCACGCCTTGGCCTTGACCGTCTCGGCGACGGCCGGCATGACCTTCTCGCCATAGGCCTGCAACGTGTTGTCCTTGTCGTCGTGCTGCAGGTAGATGCTGAACTGGTCGACGCCGAGGGCCTTCAATGCGTTCATCCGCACGATGTGCTCGCTGACCGGGCCGATGATGCAGAAGCGGTCGACGATTTCGTCGGGCACGAACTGGGTGTGCACGTTGCCGGCCTGGCCGTGCTCGTTGTAGTCGTACCCCTCTCGGCCCTTGATGTAGTCGGTGAGAGCCTGCGGTACCGCGCCGCTCTGATCGCCGTACCGGGCAACGATGTCGGCGACGTGGTTGCCGACCATGCCACCGAACCAGCGACATTGATCACGGCCGTGAGCGAGTCCTTCGGCGGAGCCATCGGTGACGTACGCGGGTGCCGCGACACAGATCGTGACTTCGGCCGGATCACGGCCCGCGGCCGCCGCCGCATCGCGCACCGCAGCGATCGTCCACTCGGCGATCGACAGGTCGGCGAGTTGCAGGATGAAACCGTCGCCCACCTCACCGGTGAGTGCGAGAGCCTTCGGGCCATAGGCGGCGATCCACACTTCGAGCGAGCTGCCGGACGACCACGGGAACCGCAGCTCCGAACCCTTGTAGTCGACACTCCGACCGTTGGCGAGCTCGCGAATGACATGCACCGATTCGCGCAGGGTGGCGAGTGTCGTCGGCGCCCCGTTGGTGACACGAACCGCCGAGTCGCCACGCCCGATCCCGCAGACGGTGCGGTTGCCGAACATCTCGTTGAGGGTGGCGTACACGCTGGCCGTGACAGTCCAATCGCGCGTCGCCGGATTCGTCACCATCGGCCCGACGATCACCTTGCGCGTCTCGGCCAGGATCTGGCTGTAGATGACGTACGGCTCCTGCCAGAGGATGTGGGAGTCGAAGGTCCACACATGAGTGAACCCGTAGCTCTCTGCTCGCCTCGCCAGGTCGACGACGCGCGCGGAAGGAGGAGTGGTCTGCAGAACTACGCCGAAGTCCAAGGTCACCGGTTCTGCGGGAATCCGAGGTCGACGGTGCTGGTGCGCGGGTCCGGCCAACGCGAGGTGACGA
>JBDTYA010000282.1:0-12727 GCA_040005915.1 Ilumatobacteraceae bacterium | reverse complement strand
TCCTGTGGCGTCATGCGATGCCCAACGCGCTCGGGCCGGTGTTCCAGGTGATCGCCCTCAACATCGCCTACTTCGCGGCCGGCGTCATCGTTGTCGAGGCACTGTTCAACTATCCCGGCATCGGCGGAGCGCTGCGCGACTCGGTGCGCGTCCGGGACATCCCCGTGATCCAATTCCTGGTGATGGTGCTGGCCGCTGTGTACGTGGTCACCAACCTGGCCGCCGACGTCGCGACCGTGCTGGTCACGCCGCGCCTACGAACGAGGATGCAATGAGCACGATCGACATGGGGATGCCCGCCGAGGTGGTGGAGGTCGAGCCGCGAAAGCCAGCGGGGGTACTTCGTGTCGCCTTCAGCATGTGGAGGACGCGCGTCGGTCTGGCGATCGTCATCCTGCTCGCCGTCGTTGCGTTGTTCGGCCGTTACATCGCTCCCTACGGACAATCGGAAGCTGTGGGCCTGCCGTTCAAGCCCTCCGGCAAGACCCGCAAGCCGACCCACTTCGGCTCTGCCAACGTCGGCCACGACGTGTGGACGCGGTTCCTGTACGGCGGCAAGCCGATCCTGATCGCCGCCGTACTGGCGACGCTCCTCGCCCTGGTGTTGGGCACCACGATCGGCCTGATCGCGGCCTACAACCGTGGCAAGCTCGACGAGGTGTTGATGCGCTCGATGGACGTGCTCCTGGCGTTGCCGCAGATCATCTCTGCCCTGATCGTCATCTCGATGTTCGGTGCGACCACTCTGATCATCATCCTCACGGTCGGCATCTCCACCGTGCCGCGCATCGCCCGCGTCGTGCGCGGCGCTGCGGTCTCCGTGGTCGAACGCGATTTCGTGGCGGCAGCGGAGTCGCTCGGTGAGTCGAAGTTCCGCATTTTGCGCAGCGAACTGTTGCCCAACGTCGCCGCCCCGTTGCTCGTCGAAGCCAACCTGCGCCTGACGTTCTCGATCGGGCTCATCTCCGGTATCGCCTTCCTCGGCTTCACCCCCGACCCCGGCGCGGCGAACTGGGGTTTGATGATCAACGAGAACCGCAAGGGCCTGGTGCCCAATCATTGGGGGGTCACCTTGCCAGTCATCGCCATCGCAGTGCTCACCATCGGCACGGGCCTCGTCGGCGACGGCTTGTCGCGTGCGGCCGCGGGAATCGACCGAGCCAAGGGTGACAGCTGATGGATGTAGCGGTCTCGATTTCGAACCTACGGATCGAGGTGGCCGGCAACGGCACCGACATCGTCGATGAGATCAACCTCAGCATCGCCCCGGGCGAGGTTCTCGGCCTCGTCGGCGAGTCCGGATCCGGCAAGACCACCGTCGGGCTGGCCGTGCTCGGCCACGCCCGCCGCGGGGTGCGCTTGGCCCACGGCGATGTGACGATCGGCGATGCCGCCATGCTGCAACTCGGCGATGTCGCCCTGCGGCACGCGCGCGGCAAGCTGGTGTCGTACGTGCCACAGGACCCGTCCACGGCGCTCAATCCGGCGCTGCGCATCAACACCCAGTTGACCGAGGTGCTCGAGTTCCACGACTTCGGCGGCAGCGACCAGGCTCGCCGCGAACGCGTACAGGAAGTGATGAGCGAGGTGCTGCTGCCCAGCACCCCCGAGTTCCTGCGGCGCTATCCCCACCAGCTCTCGGGTGGTCAGCAACAACGAGTCGGCCTGGCGATGGCCTTTGCCTGCCGCCCATCGGTGATCGTGCTCGACGAGCCCACCACGGGCCTCGATGTCAGCACCCAGGCCCACGTGCTGACAACCGTTCGTCAGTTGTGCCATGCCCACAACGTCGCCGCCCTGTACGTCACCCACGACCTCGCCGTCGTGGCCACCCTCGCCGACCGCGTCGCCGTGATGTACGCCGGTCGCATCGTCGAGCAGGGCCCGGCAGCCGAGTTGTTCAGCAATCCGTCGCACCCCTACACCAGGCACCTCATCGCCGCCGCCCCCGACATGTCGACAGACCACGAGATGATCGGCCTCAGCGGCCGCGCGCCGGCCCCCGGCAAGCGTCCGGTCGGCTGTTCGTTCGCCCGCCGTTGCGAGCTGGCCGTCGACCAGTGCCGAGCCGAGTTCCCGGCCGAGCGCGAGGTCGTGCCCGGTCGCGTCGTGCGCTGCATCCGCCCCTTCGAGGTACCGGAGCGCACTCAGCACATGGCGGCGCACTCATCGCCGATCGCCGCATCTGCAACTCATGCTCTGCTGGTGCGCAACCTCTGCGCGTCGTACACCGGGCACGAGGTCGTGCACAACGTCGACCTGCACGTCGACCGCGGCGAATGCCTGGCGTTGGTGGGCGAGTCGGGCAGCGGCAAGACCACGCTGTCGCGGTCGATCGGAGGCCTGCACCGCGAGTGGACGGGCGAGATCCTGCTCGGCTCCGAGCGCTTGGCGCCCTCGGCGCGCAACCGCACCACAGCGCAACGCCTGCGGATCCAGTACGTGTTCCAGAACCCGTACAGCTCGCTGCAGCCGCGGCGCATGATCGGCGATTCGGTGGCCCGGCCGTTGTTGATCGGTGGAGCGTCGAAGACCGAGGCGGCGCGCAAGGTCGGTGAGATGCTCGAACGTGTGGCGCTCACCGCCGGCTACGCCCATCGGTTCCCCGACCAGTTGTCCGGTGGCGAGCGTCAGCGCGTTGCCATCGCCCGCGCCCTCGTCAGCCGCCCCGAGGTGCTCGTCTGCGACGAGGTCACCTCGGCACTCGACGTGCTCGTGCAGGCGTCGATCGTCGAACTGCTCGGTGAGCTGCGCCGCGATCTCGGCTTGGCCATGTTGTTCGTGACGCACAACCTCCCGCTGGTCGCATCGATCGCGGACCAGATCGCGGTGCTTGCCGATGGCAAGCTCGTCGAGACCGGCCCGACCGAACGCGTGCTGCACTTCCCCGAGGCCGAGTACACCAAGCGTCTCATCGCCGACACGCCGCAGATCTCGGCGCTACCCGAGCGTTGACCGGATCTCAGCGAAGCGCCAGCCGCCGGGCTCGGCTCTCGACCATGTCGCGATCCACATAGCAACCCTGCAGGTGACGCCGGCCCGACTGCGGATCGAACTCGGTGCGCCCGTGCAGTACCCGGCGGTTGTCGAAACACAGCGTCTGGCCTGCCTCGAGCCGCAACGCAACGACGTTTTGGGGATCGCGAAGCAGGTTCCACAGCGCGAGGTACGCGTTGTAGAACTCGTCGTCGGCACCGGGATCGACGTCGCGTATCCAGTTGTTGAAGCGAATCGCCACGGGATCGCCGGCCGCGCCGAGCTCGATGATCGGCGCCGCGAAGCGGATGTCGTCGCGATCGTCGTGGAAGCGGAAGGGCACCGGTTGCCGGGCCAGGAGCTCGAAGGCCTTCGGGTCGGTGTGGCGCAGCTCGGTGGCGACAGCCACGCCGTCGGCCAACGTGGAATCGCCGCCGCGCGCTTCGTTCGCGAGTGCGTGCAGGAACTGGAAGTCGGGCGGGAACGCCCAGTTGGGTAGGTCGGTGTGCAGGTCGAGACCGGCCGCGGTGTATGCCGAGTTGTTGGGGTCGGGGCGCGACTCGACATCGAAGATGGTGCCGAAGTTGGTCGGGCGGGCGTAACCGATCCGCTCGGCCAATCGGACGACCTCACCGGTGAGGTTCGGTGTGTCGTCGACGATGATCGCCCCGGCGGACAACATGACGGTGAGCCACCGCCGACTGCCGAGATCGGTGTCGAGCTCGCCGTAGCCGATCCGTTGCAACGGTGCGAGCGATGACGCCGCGACGTCGAGCACTTCGCGAGCGCCCAGCAACTCGGTGGGAAACGTGCCGACGTGGCCGTCGCCCCAATCGACGGTGATCGCGCCCTGGTCGTCGGTGGTGATCGATCTCGGGTCGGTGCCCGCCCGGTCGACGAGGGCGACCGTGCGCTCGCGCGTGACGGGATGCAAGCACAGCGGGCACGGACAGTTGTCGAGCAACCAGCGGGTCGGGGGCAACGTGGATGTCGTGGCCATAACGATCAAGTCTGGCAGGTCGACGTCGGGTAACTTCCCCCCATGGCCGAGAACGAATCAGGCACACAAGTCGACATCAAGCCGCGCAGCCGCGATGTCACAGACGGCATGACGAAGGCCCCGGCCCGGTCGATGCTCCGGGCAGCCGGCATGACGGACGACGATTTCGTCAAGCCGCAGATCGCCATCGCCAATGCGTGGAACGACGTCACGCCGTGCAACATGACACTGCGCAAGCTCGCCGAGCACACCAGGGAGGGCATCCGCGCTGCCGGTGGGTATCCGATGGAGTTCGGCACCATCACCGTCAGCGACGGCATCAGCATGGGGCACGAGGGCATGCGTGCCTCGCTCGTCAGCCGCGAGGTCATCACCGACTCGGTCGAATGTGTCATGCACGCCGAACGGCTCGACGGTTTCGTCGGCCTCGCCGGATGCGACAAGAGCATTCCGGCGATGTTGATGGCCGCCGCCCGCCTCGATCTGGCCAGCGTCTTCGTCTACAACGGCTCGATCCTGCCGGGCGAGCACCACGGGGTCGCCCTCGACATCACCAGTGTCTTCGAGGCCGTCGGCGCGTGCGCCCTCGGCAAGATCACCGCCGAGGAGCTCGGCGAGATCGAACGAAAGGCGTGCCCGGGCGAGGGTGCCTGCGGTGGCATGTTCACGGCCAACACGATGAGCTCGATCGCCGAGGCCATCGGCATGTCGTTGCCGGGTACAGCCTCGCCGCCGGCGATCGACCCGCGTCGCGAGACCGACGCCCGCCGCGCCGGTGAAGCCGTCGTCAACATGCTGCGCCTCGGCATCACGCCGCGCCAGATCATGACCAAGAAGGCGTTCGAGAACGCGATCGCAGTCACGTCTGCACTCGGTGGCTCGACCAACGCCGTTCTCCACCTGCTGGCCATCGCCAACGAGGCAGGCGTCGACCTGCACCTCGACGACTTCAATCGCATCGCCGCCAAGGTTCCGCACATCGCCGACATGAAGCCCGGCGGCAAGTTCCACATGAGCGATCTCGACCGCGTCGGTGGCGTGCCTGTCGTGCTGAAGGAGCTGCTCGATGCCGGCCTGCTGCACGGTGACGTGATGACGGTCACCGGCAGGACGATGGCCGAGAACCTCGCCGAGATGGATATCCCTGCACCCGACGGCGTCGTTGTCTACCCACTGGATCAGCCGCTGCACAGTGAGGGTGGCATCAACGTGCTCACCGGCTCGCTGGCCCCGAAGGGCGCGGTCGTGAAGGTCGCCGGATTGAGCAAGGAGCAGATGAAGTTCGAGGGCACGGCACGCGTGTTCGACGGCGAGGACGGAGCGATGGATGCGATCCTCACCGGCTCTGTCGTGCCCGGCACCGTGCTGGTCATCCGCTACGAAGGCCCGAAGGGCGGCCCTGGGATGCGCGAGATGTTGGCCATCACCGGCGCGTTGAAGGGAGCTGGACGTGGCGCCGATTGCGCGCTGATCACCGATGGCCGCTTCAGCGGCGGCACGTGGGGTTTCTGCATCGGCCACGTCGCACCGGAGGCGGTCGACGGTGGTCCGATCGCGTTCGTGCGCGATGGAGATCAGATCCTGATAGATGTGCGCGAGCTGACGCTCGACCTGCTCGTCGACGACAGCGAACTGGCCAGGCGGCGTGCATCGTGGGCGCCCAACCCGCCTCGCTACACCAGCGGCGTGCTGGGCAAGTACGCCAAGTTGGTGCAGGGTGCCGAGACGGGTGCGATCACCAACACGCTGTGAGGGGTAGGGGAGAAGATCCATGAACCTGCAAGAGGTACGCGAGCTCATCCGGCTTCGGCCCTTCGAACGCGACCCGGTGCAGCGATTGCTGGCCAGAACGCACATGCCGGACGACTTCCGCGTCGTCGCCAAGCGCAAGCTGCCAAAAGCCGTCTTCGATTACGTCGAGGGAGGCGCCGAGGAGGAGATCGCCCTCGCAGCAAATCGCCAGGCGTTCACGCGGCGCAAGATCAATCCACAGATGCTGCGCGACGTCTCGGTCACCAACCTGACCGGCGAGTTGTTCGGGCAACCGTTCGAGGTGCCCATCGGGCTGGCCCCGACGGGCTACACGCGGATGATGCATCCGACCGGCGAGGTGTCGGCCTGCTTGGCGGCGAAGGCCAAGGGCATCCCCTACACACTGTCGACGATGGGCACCACCACGATCGAGGATGTTGCCGCGACGGGCCACCCCGACCTGTGGTTCCAGTTGTACGTCACCACCGACCGCCGCCTCAGCGATCCGTTGATCGATCGTGCCGGTGCAGCCGGGTACAAGGCGTTGGAGATCACGATCGACACCGTGGTCACCGGGCGGCGGACGCGCGACATGCGCAACGGGCTGACGATCCCGCCACAGCTCAGCCCCGGCACGATCGTCGACATCGGCCGCCGGCCGGGTTACTGGGTACGCATGTTGCGCAGCCCGGCGATCGGGTTCGCCAACTTCACCGCGTTGTCGCCTGCCGAGGTCAAGAGCGCGGCGTCGACCCGCATCGGCTCGTTGTTCGACCATTCGTTGAACTGGTCCGATGTCGAGGGCATCCGAAGACAATGGGACGGCCCGCTGTTGCTCAAAGGGCCGATCGGCCCGGCCGATGCGCAACGCGCGCTCGACGTCGGCATCACCGGCTTCCACCTGTCGAACCATGGCGGTCGCCAGCTCGATCGCTGCCCGGCGACCATCGACATGCTGGCACCGTTGCGCGCCGCCGTCGGGCCCGAGGTGCCGATCGTTCTCGATTCCGGCGTTCGACACGGAGCCGACATCGCGATCGCAATCGCTCTCGGTGCCGATGCGACCTTCATCGGCCGTCCGTACGTGTATGCGGTGGCTGCCGCCGGCCGACGTGGGGTCGAGCACCTCATCACGCTGCTGACCGATCAGCTGCAATCCGTGATGCAACTCAGCGGTGTCACCACACTTGCCGAGCTGCGCAAGCAAGGTGCTGAACTGGTCAGCGAGCCTGGCTGATCCGTCGCCCGGCCACGCCGGCCACGATCATCCGCCAACCGATCAGTAGCAGCCCGGTGAACAAGGTGGCGACGATGATGAACGGCAGCGCCGTGCCGCGATCGAACACCAGGTTGCGCAGCACCATGCCGACCGCGACGGTGATCGGCCAGATGATGAACGCTGCCTCGACCTGCATCGGTCGCGCCCACGCACGGGCGACGAGCCAGCCGACGACGAGCGCGATCAGGAACGGCGCGGCGACTCTGAGAATGCCGTCGACCGCTTCGCCCTCGTCGTGATTGCGGCGACCGATGGCAACGAACACCACGATGGAGGCGACGTCGGCGACCGCAGCGACGATGACGCGGCGGTTCACGACTGCCCCACGAACCCCCCGAGCTGCCCACGGAAAAACAGCAGCGGGGCCGGCTTGGTCTCCTCGTCGGCGTGATCCATCGCCACCACCAGCCCCATCACGAAGAAGTGGTCGCCGGCGTCGACGACCTCGGCCGTCGTGCAGTCCATCCAGGCGATCGCCCCGTCGAGGATCGGGGAGCCGGTGATGGCCGACGGCGCCCAACCGACACCCTCGAACGGGTTCTCGATGCTGCTCTTGGCGAAACGCCAGCACAGATCGCCGTGATCGATGCCGAGCACGTTGACGCAGAACGTCTGGGCGTTGGCCATCCGCAACCACCGTTCCGACGTGGTCATTGGGAGGAAGCCGACGAGCGGCGGATCGAGCGACACCGACGTGAACGAGCCGATCGTGAAGCCGAGCGGCTCCCCGTCGACCATCGCGGTGACCACCGTGACCCCGGTTGGAAAGTGGCCGAGCACGAGGCGGTACTTCAATGGATCGATCGACATCACGGTGGACTGTACTTCCGGGCGCGTCGGCGTTGACAGCCGTGGCACGCTAGGCGGGTGATCGACAAGGCTTCGTTGCGCTCCCGAATGCGAATGGTACGCGACATGGTCGATGACCATCTCATGCGGAGCGTTCAGTTGTGGGCGAAGGTTGCGGAGATGCCGGAGTACATCCGGGCCGACTCGGTGATGGCCTTCGTGGGCTTCGGGGGTGAGCCCGATACCGACCCGCTCTTCGCCCGGCTGAGCGTCGAGGGCAAGCGTCTGCTGTTGCCCAGGATCGAGGCCACGGGGATCGTTGTCGCCGATGGCGATTGGCCTTTGGTGCAGAGCAAGTTCGGCGTGCCGGAACCAACTGGGCCGGCGGTCGATGTCTCCGAGATCGCCTTCGTCATCGTCCCCGGGCTGGCATTCACGACCGCCGGCGATCGGCTCGGATACGGACGCGGCTACTACGACCGGTTCCTGCCGACGCTGGGGGCGACGTCGGTCGGTGTGTGCTTCGCCGATCAACTCGTCGACGAGATGCCACTGGCCGCACACGACGTACGAGTCGATCGGGTGGTGTCGGCATGAGCTATTTCAGCAACGACGAGTTCGCCGAGGCCGCGCAGATCGTCGGCAGGCACATGTCGCCGACGCCGCAGTTCGCTTGGCCGCTGCTCTGCGAAGCGATCGGCACCGAGGTCTGGTTGAAGCACGAGAACTGCACGCCCACCGGTGCGTTCAAGGTGCGCGGCGGCCTCGTCTACATCGACCGTCTGGTTCGCGAGCGCGCGTCGGTTCGCGGTGTGGTCGCCGCCACTCGTGGCAACCACGGTCAGAGCATCGCCTTCGCCGGCCGCGCTGCCGGCGTGCCGGTGACGATCGTGGTGCCGCACGGCAACAGCCCCGACAAGAACGCAGCGATGCGCGGCTTCGGTGCTGAGCTCATCGAGCACGGTCACGACTTCCAAGCTGCCCGCGAGTACTCGGTGATGCTTGCCCAAGAACGCGAGTTGGAGGCGGTCCCGTCGTTCGACCGCGATCTGTGCCGCGGGGTGGCCACCTACGCGCACGAGCTGTTCTCCGCCGCCGGGCAGCTCGACGCCGTGTACGTACCCGTGGGATTGGGGTCGGGGATATGTGGCGTCATCACGATCCGAGATCTGCTCGGCCTCGACACCGAGGTGATCGGCGTGGTGGCAGAACGGGCCCCGGCCACGGCGCTGTCATTCGCCGCCGGGGCCCCCGTCAGCACCGATACCGCAGGTACGTTCATCGACGGGATCGCGACGCGTGTGCCCGATCCCGCGGCGATCGAGATCATCGTTCGAGGCGCGGCCCGAATCGTGCAGATCAGCGACGACGAGTGCGCCGACGCGGTGCGGTTGATGATGCGTTGCACCCATCACCTCATCGAACCGTCCGGCGCGGCAGCGTTGGCCGGGCTACTGGCGGATCGACGCAACGGCACCGACATCACCGGACGCCGGCTGGCGGCGATCGTCAGCGGCGGCAACATGGACGCCTCGATCCTCACCGAGATCCTCGCCGGTCGTACTCCCGCCGCCTGAGCCGGGCCTCCCGGGTCAGCTCAACCGAACCCGGGGGCCACCGACGAACCTCGCCACGTCCAGCTCGCTCAGCCCGCAAGCTACGTGACGTATGTCACACAGTGCTCACAGAGTGGCTTTAGGGAACCGATTCATTGTGATGCGTGCCGGTGAACAACTCGCCGGCATGACATCGAGGAGAATTCCATGACGACCCCCCGTCGTTCCATCAAGTCAGCAGTGATGTTCAGTGCCGTCGTCGTGACCGCAGGCGCGGCGTTGATCGTGCCGACCGCAGTCAGCGCGGCGAACACCAGCACCACACCCGACACCACCGCCCGCGAGCTCCCGGCGCGGTATCAGCGGGCATGCCTGCGCATCCCGAACATCGAGATGCGCACCACCAAGTTCGTCGCCCGCCTCAACGGCGATGCCGGCACCCGCGGCTCGCTACTGTGGCTGCAGGCCCATATCGACGACGCCACGGCCAAGGGCCGCACCCAGTTGGTGGCCGTTCTGCAGAATCGCCTCAAGGTCCGCACCGAGACGCTGAAGGTGCTGACGGTCCGTCAGGAGCGCCTCACCAAGTTGGCCGACCTGTGCCGTAGCCACGGTGTCGATGTCTGATGAGGCGTCGTCCTGACAACCGGTGGACGGCGGTGATGCTCGTCGCAATGGCGAGCATCGCTGCCGGCCTGACGGCTTGCGGCCCGTCCGACGCCGCCGGCAGGCCGAGCCCGGCGTCGGCAGTCGCCGCGTCGACCACTCCGGCGCCTGTGACCGGCGACTCGGGAGTGGCCACGGCCGACACCCTCGCCGTCACCGATGCCGAGGTCGCCGACCTCGAGAAGCAACTCGACGAGATCGACCAGCTGCTCGACGGCGTCGGCTCGGATCTCAGTCACGACTGACCTGCACCGGCCACAATGTGTGGGTGTCGATGAGTGCGTTCGGGATGAGCATGTCGTGTCGCTGAGCCGGTGTCACTGAACCTGGGTGACGGCGGACGTGTCCTCGTGGTCGAGGATGACGTCGCCGTCCGCACTGCGGTCGATCGCGGCCTCGCCGTGCATGGGTTCGACGTCTCGTCGGTACCCGATGCGGAATCCGTGATCGCGATCGTCGCCCGGCGCCGCCCCGACGTGATGATCGTCGACATCGGCCTCCCGGGGATGTCGGGGATCGACCTGTGCACCAAGCTGCGCAGCCTCGGCATCGACACACCGATCCTGATCCTCTCTGCGCGCGACCAGGTCGGGGATCGTGTTGCGGGATTGCAGGCCGGCGCCGACGACTACGTCGTCAAGCCGTTCTCGCTCGACGAGCTGGCCGCCCGCGTCCATGCCTTGTTGCGGCGGGCCCGTCCCCAGGCCGGCGCCACGTCGGTGCTGTCGGCAGGACCGCTGTGGATCGATCTCGATCGGCGCGTGGCGACAGTCGCCGAGTCACGGCTCGAGCTGTCGCGACGCGAGTTCGATCTGCTGGCGACGTTCGCGGCGAACCCTGGGATCGTGCTCTCGAGAATCCGCCTGTTGGAGCTCGTCTGGGGTTACGACTTCGATGTCGACACCAACGTGGTCGATGTGTTCGTCGGGTACCTACGTCGCAAGCTCGACACGGCGGGTGCATCGCAGCTGATCGAGACCGTGCGCGGCATCGGCTTCGTGTTGAGGGTGGCCTAGATGCGGCTGGCGACCCGTACAGGTCTCGCCTCGTTCGTGGCCGCGTCGATCACCCTGCTTGCTGTCGGATCGCTGTTCCGCGGATACTTCGCCACCGTCCTGCAAGAACGTGTCGACACACAACTCGTCGAGCGCGCCGCGACGGCACCGATCCTCGCCGCCGTGGCCGGCCGCCTCGCCCAGTCGGAGCTACGAACCACGCTGGAGGGGGCTCGAGTCGTCGCCGGCGGCGAGACGATCTCGTTGGGCCTGCTGCCCGACGATCCACTTCCCGACCGGATTGTTCCCGGCTTCTCGACGGCGCGTGCCAGCGGTGATCGTTGGAGGCTGTACACCGTCGAGGTCGACGACGTGCCCAAGGTCGGCGACCATGCGATCGTTCAACTCGTGGCGCCGCTCGGTGATGTCGATGCCCGCGCCGTGCAGCTGCGTCGCCGGGTGATCTTCGTCATGATGTTGACCTCGGTTGCCGCCGGACTGGTGGGCTACGTGCTGGGCAGGGTCGCGACGCGCCCACTCACGGCGTTGCGCCGCGACACCGGCCGCATCCAGGGCGCCGAGCCCAGCACGTGGCGCATCGGAACCGCATACGGTTCGACCGAGGTCGATGATGTGGCGACGACACTGAACGAGAACTTGCATCGGTTGGCCGACGAGACACATCGTCGTGGGGCCGCGCTCGATGCGGCGAGGGCGTTCGCCGCGTCGGCCACCCACGAGTTGCGGACACCGCTGCAGAGTGCGCTCATCAATCTCGACATTGCCCGCAGCGGTCGTATCGCCGACACCGATCGCGATGAAGTTCTCGGCCTCGCCAACGAACAGCTGCAACGGATGGCTGCCGCGCTGTCGGCCGTGCGGGCCCTCGCGGACGCCGAGTTCGCTGACCCGTCGTGGTTCGACGAGATCGACGTCGCCGACGTTGCCGACGCGGCCGTCGCAGACGAGCGGCGACGGGCCGCGGATGCGACGATCGAGATCGATTCGGCGTCGCCTACGACGCTGATCGCGTGGCGCGACGGCGTGCGCCTGGCCATCGCCAACATCGTTCGCAACGCATTGGTCCACGGCATTCCGGCGGATGGTTCCGCGCCGCGCGTCGTCGTGTCGATCACCGGCTCTGTCGTGACGGTCGACGACAACGGTCCGGGCATCGCCCCCGGCGATCGCCAGCGCGTGCTCGAACGTTTCGAGCACGGGGGCGGAGGCGGATCGGGCCTCGGCCTGGCCATCGCACAACAGGTCGCGCTCGCCCACGGGGGATCGGTCTCGATCGAATCGAACCCTGCAGGTGGATGCCGCGTCGTGCTGAACCTGGGGCCCGGGTGAGACCGGCTCAGTCGCCCTCGTAGTACTCGCGACCGAGGTGGGTGATCTGCTCCTCGCCCATCATCCAGCGCAGCGTGTTCTTCAACTTCGTCAGCTGGATGAACAGGTCGTGCTCGGCGTACAGTCCGGGCGCGACCATCGGTGCCTTGTAGTAGAAGCCAAGCCATTCCTGGATCCCCGAGAGCCCGGCGCGCTGGGCGAGATCGCTGAACAGCACCAGATCGAGTGCCAACGGTGCGGCCAGGATCGAGTCACGGCACAGGAAATCGATCTTCAGCTGCATCGGATAACCGAGCCATCCGAAGAGATCGATGTTGTCCCAGCCCTCCTTGTTGTCGCCACGCGGCGGGTAGTAGTTGATGCG
>JBDTYA010000281.1:0-11228 GCA_040005915.1 Ilumatobacteraceae bacterium | reverse complement strand
GCGCTGTACATCGACCTCGACGACTTCAAGAACGTCAACGACACGCTCGGTCACGAGGCTGGTGACCGCCTGTTGGTCGCCGTTGCGGCGCGCTTCACCAGTGCGCTTCGCGATGCCGACACCATCGGTCGGATGGGCGGGGACGAGTTCGTCGTGTTGCTCGATGGTGCACCGTTGAAGGTCAAACCCGAGCTCGTCGCCGAACGGCTGCTCGATGTCATGCGCCAGCCGTTCGACCTCGAGGGAGTGCCGACGCCACTCGCGGTCAACACGAGCATCGGGATCGCTATCGGTGACCGCGACAATGGAGGCGACCTGTTGCGCGACGCGGACGTCGCCCTGTACCAAGCCAAGGCGGGCGGCAAGAACCGCTACGACATCTTCTATCCCGAGATGCAGCGGGCCATCAGCAGGAGAATCGAGCTCGAGTTCGACCTGCGATCGGCCATAGGCAGGAACCAGTTCCGGCTCGTCTACCAGCCGATCTACAACCTCGACGATCTGTCGTTGGTGGGCGTCGAGGCGCTGTTGCGATGGGATCATCCGATCCTTGGTGTGGTCGAGCCCGACGAGTTCATCCCGATCCTCGAACAGACGGGCCAGATCCAAGACGTCGGGCGATGGGTATTGCTCGAAGCATGCAACCAGATGGCGCAGTGGCACGCCAAGGGCGACAACCTCGACATCTCGGTCAACGTCTCCGGCCGCCAGCTCGACCACGACGACGTGCTCGACCACATCCGCGCCGCCCTCGACGCCAGCGGGCTCGACCCGGGCAAGCTGATCATCGAGGTCACCGAAACCGCCCTGATGCGAAACGCCGAGGCCACGGCCGTCCGGTTGAAGGCGGTCAAGGAGCTCGGCGTCAGGATCGCAGTCGACGACTTCGGTACCGGCTACTCGTCGCTCGCATACTTGCAGCAGTTCCCGGTCGACTGCTTGAAGATCGACCGCCGATTCACACAGGCCATCACCACATCCCCTGAGTCGAAGGCCCTCATTCGCACACTCGTCCAGCTCGGTCGTGACCTCGGCCTGCGGACCCTGGCCGAAGGCGTCGAGACGACCAGGGAGATGGACCTTCTCCGCAACGAGCACGTCAACGAGGCGCAAGGGTTCCTGTTGTCGCGCCCACTCCGGCCCGACCTGCTCGAGTCGCAGATCCTGACGCCCGCTCGATCCGGCTCCGGCGTCGGGAGTCAGCCATGAGCCAACGGATGTCGATGTGAGGCACCCCGGTCATCCGCCCGACGTGGCGCGATGTGCGGGGTGAAACGATCGAGCCAGGGGCATCACGACGGGTGCTGCCGGCGGCCGATCGGTCAGTAGGGCACTGACCCGAGGGTCGGTAGTGTTAGGGGCAATGGACCACGTTCGCTGGATGGCCCAACCCAAGCTTCAACACCCGACAATCATCGCCGCGTTCACGGGTTGGAACGATGCCGGCGACGCAGCGAGCAACAGTGTGCGCCATCTCATCGAGGCCTGGAGCGCCAAACCTCTTGCCGAGATCGACCCCGAAGAGTTCACCGACTTCGCCACCGTGCGGCCGCACGTCCGCCTCGACGGCGGGATGACCAGATCCATCGTGTGGCCGACTGTCGGGCTGTGGAGCGCATCGACGCCGGGGGGCGACGTCATCTTGTTGCTCGGGCCCGAGCCTGCGCTGCGCTGGCGTCTGTTCAGCGAGCAGGTGGTAGCGGTTGCGACGCGGTTCCAGGCATCGATGTTGCTGACGCTCGGCGCACTTCTCGCCGACGTTCCGCACTCGCGGCCTGTGCAGTTGATGGGCACCGCAACCGACCAGTCGATGATCGATCGATTCGATCTGCAGCGATCGCGATACGAAGGACCGACCGGGATCGTCGGGGTCCTGCACGACGCGATCACCGGCACCGACCTTGCGTCCGCATCGCTGTGGGCAGCGGTTCCCGCATACGCATCGCAGGTTCCTTCGCCAAAGGCGGCGCTCGCCTTGGTCGAACGGGCATGCGAGATGCTGGGTAGCCCGGCATCGACGGCGCGCTTGCTGGCCGACGCGGGCGAGTACGACGCCAGGGTCTCTGCTTTCGTCGGTGACGACGACGACCTCATCGGCTATGTGTCGCGGCTCGAGTCGCTGGCCGACAGCGGCCAACTCGACGACGACGACGACGATGACGAAGAGGTAGAGGTAGAGGTAGAGGTGGTCGAAGGCATCGACGACACCAAGCTCAACAGTGACGAACTGATGGCCGAAGTCGAGCGCTTCCTACGCGACCAGGGCGGTAACGCCTAGTCCACCTGCCCCCGCCACATCGGCGACCGGGGAGCATCGAACGTCGTCGTGATCGCCTGGCCATCGATCGCCGCGAAGGCCATCGGGCCCCACCAGTTCGCTCCCGCACACGGCCGCGGGAGGTCGTCGCGGTCGAACCACCCGACGCCCGCCGTCTCCAGCGGGTGACCGGCAAGATCGCCACCGGTGGCGGTGCAGTGGAACAGCAGCATGTACATCGCGAACCGGGTGAAGCCCATCCGCTGGCCGTCGATGACGGCAAGCACCTGCACCGGATCACAGTGGATCCCGGTCTCCTCGTACACCTCCTTGACCACCACCTCGGCGGGCGAGTAGCCGACATCGGCCCACCCGGTCGGGTACAGCCAGACGCCGCTGTCGGACCGTTGCACCAGCAGTATCTCGCCGGCATCGTTGCCCACGACGGCACCGACGGCCACCTTCGGCGTGACGTAGCCGGGAACCCCTTCGCCGATCGATTCCATCCACTCCTGCACGAAGTGATCGCGCTCGCGACGGACCTCCAACGCCTCGTCGGCGGCCGCCTTGATGTCACCGGCGACGTGCAACACCTCTTCGAAGCGCTCCCGCTCGTAGAGGCTCTCGGTGAACCCGAGACCGGTTCGGGCTATGGCCGCCAGCGATTCGCTCCACCGCACGAGTTCTCGGGTGAAGTCGTTGGGCGCGGCGTCGCTCACGATGGCGACCCTACGGCATGCAGCAGAGCACGTTCGATCTCGGCACGGTGATCCGTATCGGTGACCTTGGCCCCGCTCGCTGTGCGCACGTAGAAGCTGTCGACGACGCTCGGACCGATGGTCTGCACGGTCGCATGACGGATGTCGAGGCCCATCTCGGCGAGGGCGGTCGCGACGCGATGCAACAGACCGATCGAGTCAGGAGCACGCACCTCTATCACCGTCGCGTTGCTGCTGGCATCGTCGACGAACACGACCGCGGGCGAGAGCACCGAGGCCGCCGTCGGTCGACGACGCCTGCGATATGTGCGCGCCCGCTCGGCGAGGCGCGCGGACAGCGCCAGCTCGCCGGACAACGCGCGGTGGATGTCGGTGGTGATGGCCGCCCAATCCGCCGGCCGTGCCACATCGGCCGTCCTGAACTGTGAAGCCGCCATGCCCTGCTCGTCGCTGTGGGCGCGGGCGCCGACCACGTCGATGCCGTGCAACGCGAGCACACCCGCCAGGCGCCCGAACGTACCTGGAAGGTCGCGGCTGACGACGACGATTCGAGGACCATCCATGTTCACGGTCGTCTGCCTCTCGCCCATCATCGCCAGGATCTCGGCCGTCGGAAACGGCGACCTGCGTTCGATGCCCGGATCCGTGCCGTCGTTCGTGCCGAGCCGTGTCCGCACCCTGTCACACAGCTCGTCGACGAGCTCGGCCTTCCACGGGCTCCATGCCGACGAACCCGTGGCCAAGGAATCGGCCTCCGTCAGAGCGTGCAGAAGGTGGAGGAAGAAGACGCTGCCCACTGCTTCGGCGACCATGTCGATGGTCGCCGGATCGTCGAGATCGCGACGGGTCGCGACGTCGGGCAACAGCAGGTGGTGGCGAACCAGGGCCACGAGATGGCCGGTGTCACGCTCGTCGAAGCCCATGCGCGGCCCGATGATCGCGACCAGTTCTTCGCCGCGCTCGGTGTGATCACCGGGATATCCCTTGCCGATGTCGTGCAGAAGTGCACCGATCACCAACAGGTCGGGACGGGCGACGCGGTCTGCAAGGTCGGCCGCATTCGCCGCGGCCTCCCACAGGTGACGATCGACCGTGAAGCGGTGGTACGCGTTGCGCTGCGGACGAGACCTGACCGCTGCCCACTCGGGAAGCATCCGCGTGAACAGGTCGGCCTGGTCGAGCGACTCGAGCACGGGGATTGCTCTCTGCCCCTCCAACAACAACGCGACGAGTTCGTCGGTCGCTCCGGTCGGCCAGGGCTGTGGCCACTCGGGAATCCGATCGCTCAGGGTTTCGAGCGCACGAGTGGCGATGGGCGACTCGCTGCGCGCCGCCCCGAGCGCCAGCTGCAACATCAACGTCGGGTCGTTCTCCGGCGACACGTCGACGTCGAGCTCGACCTCGCCGTTGCGCAGCGTCACCCCCGAGGCCAGAGGCCGCGGCTTCACGGGAGCCTTGGCCGAGCGCGCAACCGCGAGCCAGGCCCGATCGAACTGCCACGAAAGCGTTCGCGCAGCCGACGACACGGCGGCCATCAAATCGTCTGCCGTGCCGAAGTGTCCGGCAGTGGCGATCGCGTCCTGGTCCTCCAACCGCAGCACTTCGCCACCGATCGATGAGGAGCGGTGCAGCGCGACCCTGGCACGCACCAACATGTCGCACGCCGCAGCGAGCGCCGCAGGTGTCTCGGTGGCAATGCCCCTGCCGGTGGCGTCGATCCAACCCAACTCGTGCATGTCACGAAGCCCGCCGCGGCCCTCCTTGATGTTGGGCTCGAGCAAGAACGCGACGTCTCCATCGGAGCGATGGCGGGCGAGACCGCGTTTGCGGAGTATTGCCAACCAGGCACCGGCGTCCGCCTGCCATTCGCGGTGCGCGCCGAGCAAGACCTCGGCGGCAAGGTCGGGGTCGCCGGCGAGGTGCCGGCCGGCCAGCATCGTCGTGGCAGTGCGGAGGTGATCGGCACCTACCGGCAACCTCTCGTGCGCGCCGCGAACGCCGTGGCCGAGGTGAAGACCGGTGTCCCAGATCGGGTACCACAGATCGGCGAGCCGCGGCTCGATCTGGTCGGCCTGGCCACGGTGCACGACCATGACGTCGATGTCGCTACGAGGCGCCATCTCGCGTCGGCCCGTCCCACCGACGGCGAGCAGGCACACGCCCGGCTCATCGCCGAACACGTTGTCGTAGAGGCTCACCAACCAGAGATCGATCGCATCCGTCCACGCCTCGCACCACGCCCGTCCGTCGAGGGTGCGGTCGGCCAGAAGGCGATCGCGTTCGGCGAGTATCACCACGGCATTGTGCCGTGTGCGGGCACCCCTGGTCGAGAGCGGTCGGGAACCTGACCCCTACAATCCCACTGATGCCTCGTTCGCCGTCCCAGCAGATCGCCGCCGTAGCGCTCGCCGGGTTGATGATCGCGGTTGCCGCCTGCAGCTCCGACACGGCGGCCCCACCCACGTCGACCGGGGCCCCAACCACGGTACCGGTCGCCCGCGTCGACGACGGTGTGTTGACCATCGGCGTGCTGAAGCCCCAAGGAAGCGCCAACGCCGACATCGGTCAGGCCATCGGCGCTGCGGTGCAACTCGCCGTGAACAAGATCAATGCGGCCGGCGGGTACAACGATCGTGGTGTGGTCCTGGTGACCGCAGACGAGGGCGTCGCCGGCGTCGGGGTCGATCCGGCCATCGCCACCCTGCTCGACGCGCACGTCGACGCGATCATCGGCCCGGCATCGTCTACCAACGCGCTGGCCGGGCTCGGCGAGATCGTCGACGCCGGCGTCGTCTCGTGTTCGCCGACCGCATCGGCGAGCACGCTCGACAAGTTCCCCGATCACGATCTGTTCTTCCGCACCATCCCCTCGGATTCGCTGCAGGCCCTCGCAATCGCCGAGGCCGTCGACCGCACGGGCGCCGGCCGGGCCACGGTGACCTACATCGACGACACGTACGGCCAGGCGTTCAACGACACGATCAACGCATCGCTGCTTCGCAAAGGGATCGAGCCAACCCAAGCGGTGCCCTACTCGGCAGACAACGAGTCGATCCGGGCGGCGGCAGGCCGCGTTGCGTCACTGGCGGCCGGCGTTGTGGTGGTGATCGGTGACTCGACGTCCGGTCCGGTGATGCTCGGCGCGATCGATCAGGGAGCGGGCTCGTTGCACCCGATCTACGTCGTCAATGATGCGATGCGCCGGCCGACGGCGTCAGCGGAACCGATGGGTGGATCGCTCGCGTCGCGCGTCACCGGCGTGTCTCCGATCGCGTTCAGCACCGACGCCGAGTTCCTCGCCCAAGTGGGTGCCACCCCCGACAACCCGAGTCCCTACGCCGCCAATGCGTTCGACTGCGTCAACCTCGTCGCCCTCGCCGCGCTCGTCGGGCACTCGACCCAGCCGGAGGTGATCGCCTCGTTGATCCCCTCGATCAGCGACGGCGGATCACCGTGTATGTCGTTCGCCGCCTGCCGCACCGACATCGAGGCCGGCAGCAACATCAACTACGACGGCCCCGGCGGGACACTGACGATCGGCAGCGACGGCGACCTCGTGATCGGCCAGTTCGAGGTGTTCGGATTCGACGAGAACGGACGCGACATCGACAAGGGAACCATCCAGGTACGCGCCTAGAAGCTGCTCATCAACTCTTCGACCGGCGTGACCATGCCGGTGTAGAAGGGGCCGAACTCGGCATACACAGCCGATGCCTCGTCGAAGCGCATGGTGTACACGACCTCCTTGAGATCGTCGGGATGTACGCCGAAGAGCGTCACACCCCACTCGTAATCGTCGAGCCCGGCAGAGCCGGTGATGTACTGGGCGACGCGCCCGGCGAACTTGCGGCCGCTGGCGCCGTGCTCGTGCATCAGCTCGCTGCGACGCTCGTACGGCAACGTGAACCAGTTGGCGTCGACGCCGCGCTTCTTGCTCATCGGGTAGAAGCACCAGGCCGGCATGGCGGACTCGGTGTGGTTCGGCGGGATCGTGGGATAGAGGCGCGGCTTCTTCATCTCCTCCGGCATCTGCGCCGCGTACTCGCTGACCTCGCTGAGGCTGACATACGAATCGACCACGTCGAGGCCGGCACGCTGCACAGCGGTCTGCAGGGTTCGCAGCTCGCGCAGATCGGCGTGAACCGCCATGACTGCGATGTCGCACTTGTGGCCGAGCATCGCCACGGTCACGACCTGGCAACCAGCGGCCTCGGCCACTTTGACGGCTGCGACGACCGCCTCGCCGTCGAACATCGGCGTCGGCTTGCAGAACAGGTGCAGCACACCGACACCGGTGGTCGGCGAGACAGGTTCGCTTTTCATGTGGTCAGGCTAGAGCGGCATTCGCTCCGGCGCATAGACGTTGACCCGTTCGCCGCGGGCGAAACCGGCGAGCATCAAGCCGGCACGGCGAGCCGTTCGAACCGCGAGAGCAGTGGGCGCGCTGACCGCGACGAGCGTGCTGAAGCCGCCGGCCCACGCCTTCTGCACCAACTCGAAGCTGGCCCGGCCGCTGACGAACAGGCCGAGGCCGGTGGCGGGCAGTCGACCGTCGAGCAGCATTCGCCCGACCACCTTGTCGACCGCGTTGTGACGGCCGACGTCTTCGCGCGTGATCAACACCTCGCCCGTCGATGTGAAAGCTGCTGCGGCGTGCACAGCGCCCGTTCGGGAAAACAGTCCTTGGCCGCCGAGCACTGAATCCGGCATGGCAGCAAGCACCTCGAGCGCTATCGGAGGTGTCGCCGGCAGCGTCTCCAATCGATCGCACAGCGCGTCGATCGAGTCGTTGCCGCACAGCCCGCAACTGCTCGTGGTCGTGCCCAGTCGCGGTTGGGGAACGGGGGCGCGGCCGCCGGTCTCGACGGTGACCACGTTGAACAGGGTGTCGATGGCCGGGCCGTCGGCGCAGTACCGGACGCCACGAATCCCTGCGCCGCCGAGCAAGCCATCGCTGAAACAGAAGCCGGCGGCCAACTCGTAGTCGTTGCCGGGGGTGCGCATGGTGGTGCTGACGATGTTGCCGTCGAGCTGGATCGTCATCGGCTCCTCGACGATGAGATCGTCGGGACGGCGACGCACAGAACCGGCGTCGTACACCGTGACGAGCATCGACTCACTGCGACGACGAGCCATTCCACAGCAAGGTACCCGACGATCAGACAATCCATGATGCCCGACCGAATATGGTTCGCAACATGGAACCACAGAACAACGGTCGCATACTCGCCGCCGAACTCGTCGGCACCCTGGTTCTGATGCTCGGCGGTCCCGGCGTGGCCATCCTGCTTCCTTCGCTCGGCCTGCTTCCCGACGGTGACGCATCGACCGGAGCAGGCCTTCTGAAGATCCTCATCGTCGCCCTCGGGTTCGGGTTGTCGCTGCTGACCATGTGGTACGTGATCGGACCCATCTCCGGTTGTCACATCAACCCGGCGGTCACGCTGGGGATGTTGCTGGCCCGAAAGGTCGACATGGCCCACGCGGTCTACGCCTGGATCGGGCAGGTGGTCGGTGGCATCGGTGGTGCCGCGGTGATCTACGGGATCGCCAGTGGTCGCGACGGCTTCCAGCGCGGCCAGTTCGATGCCAACCTGTGGTCCGGCAAGTACTACGGATTGGGATCGGCGATCGTCGTCGAGGTCCTGCTCACCGGGTTGCTGGTGATGGTCATGCTGTTCACGACGACCAAGAAGTTCGCGCCGGGTTTCGGCGGCCTCGTCATCGGCCTCACGTTGACGCTGATCCACATCATCTCGATCCCGGTCGACAACACCTCGGTGAACCCGGTGCGCAGCCTCGCCACCGCGCTGTTCGCCGACTCGCACACCGGGGCGCTGTCGCAGCTGTGGGCGTTCATCATCTTTCCGATGATCGGGTCGGTGGTGGGCGTCATCATCTGGCTGATGCTCGACGATTCCCGCCTCGAGGACACCGACCTCATCGAGCTTCCCGGCGCCTCGGAGCTGCGCAACGTGTTGGGCAACATCTCCAAGGGCATCGACGATCTAGGCGATTAGGGCCAACAGATCGGCTCGGCCCTTGGGACCCAGGGCCGGCTCGGGAGGACGGTTGTCTCGGTCCTGCCAAACGGCCAGCACCCGGGCGCCCACGTCCTGATCCCTGATCATCGTGTCGGGCGCCGTCAGTAGGTTGAGGGCCCGGAAGAACGCTCGCAGCACCACCGGGTCGCGGCGCAAGGCAGGCAGCAGGCCGTCGCGAAACACGGCGCGCATGAACGTGCGCTGATCCGACGTGTCGCGGTCGGGATCGTGGCCTGCCAGCAAGGCCGCTGCGACGCGCCGGGCCTCGGCATCCTGGTCGACGCTGGCGCGGTACCAGGGATAGATCTCGGCGCGCAGCGCGGCGTCGTAGTCGAGCAGCATCTGTTCGGTGTCACTGGCGTTCGCGTCGATCGCCGCGACCATCAGGTGGGCGCCCCAGAACGCCGTCGAACAACCCCGTCCGTACAGCGGGTTGGTGCACAGCACCGCGTCTCCGATCGGGATGAAGCCGGTCGCCACGACCTGACCGTCGACGACGAAGTTGCGCCAGCGGTTGATGAGCCCGGCCATCGCATGGACCGACTCGGTGATCGGCTCGGCTCGACCGTCGAGCCAGGGGGCCGTTGCCACGAGTTGGCGCGCACACGAATCGAACACAACAGGATCACCGAGGATCTTGCGGAGCTCCTGATCGTCGGTCGGAGTTGCCAACGTGACCGAGAACGTGCGGTTGTCGCCGACGAACACGCCGTACTTGAGGTAGCCGAGGTCGCCTCCGATCGGTCCGGTCCGCGGCGGGTAGCCGGCGCCCTCGGTCAACCTGTAGAAGCGACTGAAGTACACGATGCCCGTGTCGTCGACAACTTCTTCTATCGGGGCACACCCGACCGCTGAGAGCCAATCCGGCAACGAGCTGCGCCGGCCGGCGGCGACCACGACCAGATCGGCGCGCGACACGGTGCCGTCGGCAAGCCGTACGCCCGTGATGTGCGGCACCGTCGCGGTCTGCTCGGCCGTCAGTCCCGTGACCGCAACCCCGGTGCGGAACTCGACTCCGCCTTCTTCGAGCGCGGCGCGGCGCAACACCCATTCGAACGTCGTGCGCCTGCAAGCCAGCATCGTCAACTCGTCGTCGGCGGGCTCGCGATGAAAGTCGAGCATCGTCGCCGGAAGGTCGTCGCCGAACCGCATCTCCGTCGCGCCCTCGTCGAGCAGTCGTCGGTAGAGATCGGGGTAGTCGCTCTTCAGCAGACCGACGAGCCGGGCGAGGAACGCGTGGCTGTGTCGCACCTGCGGCGCGCCCCGACGATCCCAGTCGAACGCCTCGTCGGCCGAGAGCGGCATCGGCGTGTCATCGCCCTCGAAGACCAGCACCCTGTGCCCGAGCCCGGCCAGCGCCAGTGCCGCGCCGAGACCGGCCACACCGCCACCGACGACCGCCACTTCCATCGCCTCGACACTAACGGCACCCCGCGCGCCCCCACCCGCGCCGCTCCCTCCCTCCACTCACCCCGAAACTTTGTCGCTGCCGGGTCGCTGGGCGCCGTGGCAGCGACAGACTTTCGATTGCCGGTTGATCCCACCGGTACGGGTTGCCGCATTAGCACTCGCCGGTCTAGAGTGCTAGCACTCTCGCACTGTGAGTGCGAATGACATATCCCCTCATCGTGGAGGCACAAGCAATGGCGAAAATGATCGCATTCGACGAGCAGGCTCGTCGCGCACTGGAAGCTGGCATGAACAAGCTCGCCGACGCGGTGCGCGTCACCCTGGGGCCGAAGGGCCGCAACGTCGTCCTGGAGAAGAAGTGGGGCGCTCCCACCATCACCAACGACGGTGTTTCGATCGCTAAGGAGATCGATCTCGAGGATCCCTACGAGAAGATCGGCGCCGAGCTGGTCAAGGAAGTTGCCAAGAAGACCGACGATGTCGCCGGTGACGGCACCACCACGGCCACCGTCCTGGCTTGGAGCATGGTTCACGAAGGTCTGCGCAACGTCGCCGCCGGCGCCAACCCGATGACCCTCAAGAAGGGCATCGAGGCCGCCGTCGAAGCCGCTGTCGCATCGATCAAGGACCTCGCCAAGGAAGTCGACTCGAAGGATCAGATCGCACAGGTCGCCTCGATCTCGGCGGCCGACAACGAGATCGGCCAGATGATCTCGGAGGCAATCGACAAGGTCGGCAAGGACGGCGTCATCACCGTCGAGGAGAGCCAGACCTTCGGCATGGAGATGGATCTCGTCG
>JBDTYA010000280.1:0-7655 GCA_040005915.1 Ilumatobacteraceae bacterium | reverse complement strand
CGCCAACATCGCCGCGGGCGGAGTGCTGCCGATGTGCCAGGACACCGGCACCGCGATCATCAAGGCCAAGAAGGGTCAGTTCGTCGTGACCGGCGGAGGCGACGAGGAAGCAATCGCCCGCGGTGTCTACAACACGTACCTCACCTCCAACCTCCGTTACAGCCAGATGGCCCCACTGACGATGTACGAGGAGAAGAACACCGGCAACAACCTGCCGGCCGAGATCAAGATCGCAGCCGTCGACGGCGACACCTACAGGTTCCTGTTCATCGCCAAGGGTGGCGGCAGCGCCAACAAGAGCTACCTCTTCCAGGAGACGAAGGCGTTGCTCAACGAAAAGGCGTTGTTGCCGTGGTTGTTCGAGAAGATGAAGACGCTCGGCACCGCGGCATGCCCCCCGTATCATCTCGCGGTCGTCATCGGAGGCACGTCCGCCGAGTTCGCAGTCGAGACCGCCAAGCTCGCCAGCACGCACTATCTCGACGGTCTGCCGATCACCGGCTCGATCACGGGACGCGCCTTCCGCGATCCGGACCTCGAGGCACAGGTGTTGACACTCAGTCAGCAGACCGGCATCGGTGCACAGTTCGGAGGCAAGTACTTCTGCCACGACGTGCGCATCATCCGCCTGCCGCGCCACGGCGCGAGCTGTCCGGTCGCCATGGCCGTCTCCTGCAGCGCCGACCGCCAGGCCGTCGGCAAGATCACCCGCGACGGTGTCTTCCTCGAACAACTCGAAACCGATCCTGCCCGCTTCCTCCCGGAGGTGGTCGACGAGCATCTCGACGGTGACGCTGTGGCCATCGATCTCAACCGGCCGATGGACGAGATCCGCGCCGAGCTCGGGCGCTACCCCGTCAAGACCCGGGTCATGCTCACGGGACCCATGGTCGTCGCCCGCGACATCGCCCACGCCAAGTTGAAGGAACGGCTCGACGAAGGACTCGGCCTGCCGCAGTACATGCGCGACTACTGCGTGTACTACGCCGGCCCGGCCAAGACACCTGCCGGCATGGCCAGCGGGTCGTTCGGCCCGACGACCGCCGGTCGCATGGACAGCTACGTCGCCGAGTTCCAGGCGGCGGGCGGCAGCTTCGTCATGTTGGCCAAGGGCAACCGCAGCCGGCAGGTCACCGAGGCATGCCAGGCCTACGGCGGCTTCTACCTCGGGTCGATCGGCGGCCCCGCAGCGCGTCTCGCACAGGATTGCATCACCAAGGTCGAGGTGTTGGAGTACGCCGAGCTCGGTATGGAAGCGATCTGGAAGATCGAGGTCCAGGACTTCCCCGCGTTCATCGTCGTCGACGACAAGGGCAACGACTTCTTCGAGATGGTCAACAAGCCCTTCGCCGGTACGCCGGTGACCGTCAGTTGATCACGCCAACGAGACGAGCTCCAGCCAGTCGTTGTTGAAGTAGTCGACCTGTCCATCGGGCATCAGCAACACCTTCGTCGGGTGCAGTTGTTCGACGAACTCGGTGTCGTGGCTGACGAAGACGATCGTGCCCTTCCACGACTTCAACGAGTCGGTGACCGACTGGCGGCTGGGTGGGTCGAGGTTGTTGGTCGGCTCATCGAGCAGCAGCAGGTTGTTACGGCCGACCATCAACATCGCCAGCGCCAACTTCGTCTTCTCTCCGCCCGACAGCGTGCCGCTCTCCTGGTACACCTTCTCGCCGGTGAGACCCATCATTCCGAGCATCCCGCGGAGCTGCGTCTCGGTGAGGACCACGTCGCTGGGCACCGCGGCGCGGATGTTGTCGAGCAGCGTCGCTTCCGGCTGCAGGTTGTCGTGCTCCTGCGCGTAGTAGCCGACGTTGACGTTGTGGCCGAAGTTGAAGTGGCCGACGTTGGCGGTCGTCTCGCCGGCGAGGATTCGCAGGAGACTCGTCTTACCCGCACCGTTGAGGCCGAGCACCAACAGCCGGTCGCCGCGGCCGACGTCGAAGGAGACGTCTTCGAACACGGCAGGCCCGCCATAGCCCTTCGACATGTCTCTGGCTGTGATGACGGTGCCGCCGCTGGCCGGCGGATCGGGGAACTTGACGCGGAGGGTGCGGTCGCCCTTGGAGACCTGCACGCGCTGAGCCTCGAGCCGGACGATCTGCTTCTCCTTGCTGTGCGCCATCGCTGCCTTGGTGGCCTTGGCCCCGAAGCGGTCGACGATCGTCTGGATGCGAGCGATCTCCTTGGCCTGTAGCACGGCCTTCTTCGAAAGGCGCTCCTCGTCGGCGGCGCGCGCCGCGCGGTACTGGCTGTAGGTGCCCTTGTATTCGACGAGTTCGCCCACCGCTTCCTCGGCCGGGCGATCGAGGTGCAACACCCGTGTGATGGCCTCGTCGAGTAGCTCGAGGTCGTGGCTGATGACCAGCAGAGCGCCACGGTAGGTCCGCAGGAACTGCAGCAGCCACGTCTTGGCATCGATGTCGAGGTGGTTGGTCGGCTCATCGAGCAGGAGGACGTCGGACCCGGCAAACAGGATTCGAGCCAACTCGACGCGCCGGCGTTCGCCGCCACTGAGCACCCCGATCGGCAGCTCGAGCCGATCACCGTGCAGGCCGAGGCCGGCGGCCATTGCTCGAGCTTCGCTCTCGGCGCCGTATCCGCCGGAGGTGGCGAACTCGTCCTGGGCCTGGCTGTACCGGCTGACGTTGCGATCGCTGGCGTCCTCCTCCATCGTGATGCGCAGCTTCTCGAGGCGGATCAGCTCCTCATCGATACCGCGACCGCTGAGCACATGGGTGATGGCGGTGCGCCCGTCGAGAAGCCCGGCGATCCGCGGATCCTGGGGCAGATAGCCGAAACCGCCCTTGCGCAGGATCTTGCCGCCGGTTGGTTCCAGTGCGCCGCCGAGCACGCGGAACAGGGTGGTCTTGCCCGCCCCGTTGCGGCCGACCAGGCCGACCTTGTCGCGCGACATCACGGTGAATGAGGCGCCGTCGATGATCTGACGACCACCAACTTCCACCGCGAGCGCTTGGACCTGCAACATGGCCGTCCATAGTGGCGGGGAAACCTCTGGTCCACAACGCCACACGTCGTACGATGCAGCGATGGAAGTCGGCCTATCGGCATCGGTGCACCGCGACTTCGCCCGCCGGGTTGCTCCGGTTGCGTGCGGTGCCGCATTGGCGGTCACTGCGGGGTTCGTGGCCACCCACGATCCCGGCGCCGCCGGCTCGCGGTTCCCAGGGTGCGCCTTCCATCAGATGACCGGGTTGTGGTGCCCCGGGTGCGGCCTGACCCGTGGCACGTACCAGATGCTGCACGGCCACATCGGGTCAGCACTGAGCTACAACGTGTTCACGCCGGTCGTGCTGGCCGCGATCGTCGCCGCCTGGGTCGTCTGGCTCCGGGCCTCACGGGGAGCGCCGGCGATCCGCCTGCCGCAAAACATCGGCCGATGGTCCGCCGCACTGGCGCCCGTCGTCCTCATCGCCTACGCAGTCCTCCGCAACATCCCCGCGCCCGGCTTCCGAAGCCTCGCCCCGTGACTCGGCCATTGCGGCATTCAGGACCGGGCGACCGATCCAGCTCGTCGCCGACGTGGTTACCAGGCGTACGCCTCGGGCGCCGTGCCTCCCGGGCCGGGGAAGATCACGTCGATGGCGGCCAGGGTCGACTCGTCGAGCTTCAGCTCCAGGGCGCGCAGCGAGGCTCCGTCGAGCTGGGCCATGGTTCGCGGGCCGATGATCGGGCAGGTGACGCCGTCCTGGTGCAGCAACCAGGCCAAGGCCACCGCGGCGGGCTCCTCGCCCATCTCTGCGCACAGGTTCTCCCACTTCTCGAGCTGCGGCCTGAACTTCTCGATTCGCTGGACCGCGTTCGGCGAACGCCTGCGGGCACTCGATTCATTGCCGAGCACGCCGCCGAGCACGCCACCTGAAAGCGGGCTCCACGGGATCAAGCCGACGCCGTAGTCACGGCACGCCGGCAACACCTCGAGCTCGACCGTGCGGACCAGCAGGTTGTAGTGGCTCTGCTCGCTGACAAGACCGAGAGAACCGCGAGCCTTGGCACGCTCGTTGGCCTGGGTGATGTGCCAGCCGGCGAAGTTGCTGCTGCCGACGTATGTGATCTTGCCCTGCTGCACGAGCGTGTCGATGCCCTGCCAGATCTCGTCCCACGGCGCGTTGCGGTCGACGTGGTGCATTTGGTACAGGTCGATGTGATCGGTCTGCATGCGCCGCAGGCTCTCGTCGCAGGCCATGCGGATGTGCCGCGCCGACAGCCGGCCGTCGTTCGGCCAATCTGTCATCGCTCCGTACAGCTTGGTGGCCAACACCACCTTCTCGCGGCGGCCGCCACCTTGCGCGAACCAACGGCCGATGATCTCCTCCGTCGTGCCCGCGCCCTTGCTCCCGCCGTAGCGATTCGCCGTGTCGAAGAAGTTGATGCCCAGCTCGAGCGCCCGATCCATGATCGCGTGCGATTCATCCTCCGGCGTCTCCGGACCGAAGTTCATCGTGCCGAGGCACAGTTCGCTGACCTGCAGTGCTGTGCGGCCCAATCGTCGGTATTCCATGGCCCATTCTCCCACGCAAGGCGACGGTCAGGGAACGGAAGACGCCGGCGCAACGGTCGGTGGCACGGTTCGTCGTGGGACCGTCACAGCAGGCGGGGCTGTTGGCGGCGGGGTCGTCGGCTGAACGGTCGTCGGCGGCGGTTGGGTCGTGGGCGATGGCGTGGCGGTCGGGGGTCTGGTGGTCGGAGTGCCAGCACCGCCACCGGCGGTCGTCGGGGTCGGCGAATGAACGGTGGTCTGGGTAGGCGGCCCGGGGTGGGCCGGTGGCGTGTCGCTGCCGTTGACGCTGGCGCCCGAGTCGTTGGTGAACGAAGTGGTGAGGCAGTCACCATCGGCCGCCGGCGCCGGGCCGAGGACGCCGGCCACGGTCGCAGCCAGCACTGTTCGGCCGTCGTTGGTCAGGTGCAGGCCGTCTCCGCGCAGGATCTTGGTGGGGTCGGCTCCGGCGATCGAGCTCCAATCGAGCAGATGCACGTTGGGGAACTCGGCACCGACCAACGTGATGGCATCGTTGACCTGTTGGCGACTCTCGTCGAACAGCGTCACCGTCAGCAGCACGATCGGTATCGGCGACAGGCGCTCGATGATCTTCTCCAACTGCTTGCGGTAGGCCTGCTGGTCACCCAGGTAGTTGCTGCCAAGGAAGACATACGCAGCGTCCCACTTCGCCGAGAGCCGTTTGTCGAGCACCTGGTTGCCGAAGTCGACGAAACGACTCGGCTCCGCGTCGACCTCGACCTTCCAGCCGAGCGGCACCAATGTCTTGCACCACTCGCCGCCGTAGCGCTTGGCGGCGGATGCGGTGACGGAGTCGCCGATCATCAACAGCCGGTTGCCGGCGGCGAGCGAGCCGATCAACGGCAGCGCCGTCGTGGTAGTGGTCGGCACTTCGGTCGCACCGACGGTGGTCGTCGGATCGCTGGCGATCACTTCGATCACCGGGTTGCCTCCGGGAAGCACACCGACTCCGGCCACTGTGGGGTCGAGCGAGCTGTCCGGCCCGGATGCAGCTGCCGAGCAGGCCACCAGGAGGGCGCAGATCACAGTAAGGGTGACCTCGCGCCGCATTCTCATAGTCCATTGAATCTAGCGCCGCACCGATTTCGATAGTCAGCGCGCCCGAAGTTGGGCGGTCGCGACGCTGGGAGCGTTCAGCCGCGGGTGCGCAACTCGTCTCGGATCTGCGTGAGGAGGTCGATCTCGTTGGGCCCTGGAGGGGCAGCCTCGACCGGCTTGCGCATCTTGTTGTAGGCCTTCACGAACATGAACAGGACCAAGCCGACGATGATCAGCGAGATGAGCTGGGTCAGCACGACGCCGAACGAAATGGTCGACTGGTTCGCGGTGCCCTTGCGCACGGTGAAGGTCAGGAAGTTGTCGAGGTTCGGCTTGCCGACGATCGCACCGATCAATGGATTGGCGACACCCGCCATGAACGCGTCGATGACCGCCTTCACCGCCAAACCCAAGATGAACGCGACAGCCAGTTCGATCATGTTGCCCGTCGCAATGAAGTCCTTGAACTCCTTCATGAAGTTCTTCATCGATGTTCCCCTCCGTGTTGACTCGAGCCCACCCGCCGCCATTGAAGCACGTCTGCCAGGGCTGCAGTGCGACCGATCGGCGACGCCACACCGGCGCCGAGCTAGGCGTCGGCTGCGCTCGGATCCAGCTCTGCCTTCGAGCACGCCCCGGGGTTCGCCGCTTCGGCTCCCCTGATCTCGTCGACCGGCGACAACTGTTCGGCGTCCCTCCACGCATCGAGGTACTTCCACGGCCAGATCTCGCCGCGGCGAACGCCCCACTCGGTGCCATCACACGGCCACGAGATCCCGAAGTGGGTGTGGCACGCCGAGTTGCGGGCATTGCCCGTCTGTCCCATCACACCGAGGGGCGAGCCGCCATCGACGAGGTCGCCGGGTTGCACGGCGACGGAGTCGAGGTGGGCGAAGTAGTAACGCACGCCGTCGTCGCCCAACATCGACACGTACTTGCCGCCACGCGTAGCCGGGTCGTTGACCTTGGGGACCCACGGGTCGAAGGTACGGGTCTCCTCGATCGTGCCACCGATCGGAGCGACCACATCGGCGCCGCAGCCGAACACATCGGTCGCCGGATAGTCGTGATGGCGATGGCCGTAGCTGATCTTCCTCCCGGTGAACGGGAACACATACCTCAACGGTCGCGGGACCGCCGTAGAGCTGGTCGTCGATGTGGGGGCCGGCGACGTCGTGGACGTCGGCGCGACGACTGTCGTGCTGGTCGATGATGTTGCGGGCGCGGTTGTCGAATCGCCGGTCGCCGCATCACCTGAGCAACCCGAGATCAACATGCCCATCACGATTGCGTTCCGCAGGGCATGCATCGTTCACCAGCCTGTCACGGCCGATCTACCGTTGCAGGCGATGAACCGAATCGCGTGTCTGGCAGTGGGCATCACGCTGCTCGCTGCGGGATGCAACGTCGACGAAGGCTCGACGTCGCCGCAGACGTTGCCGCCGCTCGGCACGCCCAGCAACACGGTGCCGCCGACCACGGTCACGACTGTCCCTGCAACCGCACCTGCCGCGATCGCAACCAGCACCATCGCCCTGCCCACGGGTGCCTGCGTCTTCTCCCCGCCGGGCCCGACGCCTGAAGTGACGTTCGAGATCGGTACCCGTCTGTACAGCGTCAGCCCAGGCGGCGCGACCACGGGTTGCTTGACGGAGCTGACCCGCGACAACGTCGGGCCGATCCGATGGTCGCCGACCGGCGACCGGGTGCTGCTGAATTCGGTCACGGTATTCGACGGCACGCAGGCGCTGCCCAGCGGCTACCTGTCGAGCAACACACGAGTCACGTGGTCGTACCCCACGGGCAAGGCGTTGATCGCGCCGGCAGTCGCCGACGACCACCTGCTGTGGCGCACCGCCGGGAAGCCCGAGACGCGCACCGACATCAGTTTCCTCGAACGCACAGACGTCGCCGCCTACCACCCAGCGGGGAAGAACATCTTCGCTGCCGGACAGGCGAGCGACGGGACCGCCGGACTGTTCATCGCCGGCAACCGTGGCCAGAACCCTCGGATCATCGCCCAGCTCGACCAGCCCGCCACCGTCATCACCGAGATCGATCCCGACCCGTCCGG
>JBDTYA010000279.1:0-11218 GCA_040005915.1 Ilumatobacteraceae bacterium | reverse complement strand
TGATCCGCGACGGCAAGATCGCCAACTACCACCCGTACCCGCCGACCCCGTGGAATGCCAACCCACGCGACGTCTACGGCACACCGGGCCCGTACGAGGACGCAGTGCAAGGGTGCCCGATCTTCGAGGAGAACGACCTCGAGCACTTCAAGGGCATCGACATCATGCGCACGGTGCGCAGCTTCGACCCGTGCCTGCCGTGTGGGGTGCACATGTACATGGGCAAGGGTCATGTGCTCGACAAGGTCCACTCCCCGACCACGTACAACTTCGAGGATCTGGCTTGACCGTCACCGGCGAGCAGGACATCGGCGAGGCCATCGAGCTCCGGCTCGAGGCGCTGCGGGCCCGGGCCGAACCCCGGGTGTTCGATCAGGCGGTCGAGCTGCTGCAGCTCGTCAGTGAACTGTACGGCGACGCATTGGCGCGCGTCATGGACCTCGCCGGCCGTCACGCACCAGACCTGATCGCACACATCACCGACGACGAGCTACTGGCCAGCCTGCTCGTGGCGAACGGGCTACATCCCGACGACGTCGAGGCCCGGATCGCCGGAGCTCTCGAAGGCGTACGGCCGTTCCTCGCCGGGCACGGCGGCGATGTGGAACTGCTCGAGATCGATGAACTGTCCGGCACGGTGCGACTTCGCCTGCTCGGTAGCTGTGACGGGTGCCCTTCGTCGGCCATCACGCTTCGCAACACAGTCGAGCGGGCGATCATGGAGGCCGCGCCGGAGATCACGATCATCGATGTCGAGGAGCCGGAGACGACAGGTGTGTCGACACCCATCTCGCTCGGCACGAAGCCGAATGCCGTGTTCGATCCGGCAACAGGGTGTGGCGCCGCCCTCGAACCGGGTGTCGGCGTTTCGTGAGCGGCCCGCAGCCGCTCAGCGCGGTCCTCAAGAGGATCCGCGACATGCCGCTGCAACCGAAGCCGCGCCCGGGCGAACGCTGCGAATTGTGCGCTGAGCTGATCCCCGACGAGCACGGCCATGTCGTCGACCTCGAGTCCCGTGCTCTGATGTGCGCCTGCCGGCCGTGCTACCTCGTCTTCGCGCCGCAGGGCGCGGGCGGGGCTCGCTTTCGCGCCGTGCCTGATCGGTACGTCTCGTTCCCTGATTTCGAGCTGTCGTCGGCACAGTGGGACTCCCTGCAGATCCCTGTCGGCGTGGCGTTCTTCTTCATGAACTCGACGATGAACCAGGTCGCCGCGTTCTATCCAGGCCCCGCTGGCGCGACGGAGTCGGAGCTGTCGCTCGACGCATGGGGCGACATCGTCGACGCCAATCCCGATCTCGCCACGCTGTTGCCCGACGTCGAGGCGTTCCTCGTGCGTAGCGCCGAGCGGAGGGGAGGCACGGTCGAAGGTGCCCAGGCCGAGTGCTATTTGGTCCCCATCGACGTCTGCTACGAGCTGGTCGGCGAACTGCGCAGGTTATGGAAGGGGTTCGACGGCGGGACGGAAGCACACGCCGCACTCGAAGCCTTCTTCGACCGGGTTCGTCATCGGGCGCGTCCGGCGATGATTGCGCCCGCCACGACCGCGCCGCGGGGTGCCGGGCGATGAGCCCGGTGTCGTTCGAGGTCGTCGGAGCGCGCGTCGAGGCCTACGCCGCGGTGCCGACCTTGGTCCTGCGATTGCGAATCACCGCCGCCGATGCCGAGCCGGTTCATGCGATCGCCCTGCGAAGCCAGATCATGATCGAGCCGAAGCGCCGTCACTACGACCACGACGAGGAGGGGCGACTGACCGAGCTGTTCGGCGAGACGCCACGTTGGGGCGAGACGCTGAGGCCATTCCTGTGGACCAACCTCAGCACGACGGTCAGCGGTTTCACCGGCAGCACCGAGGTCGATCTGCCGATCACCTGCACCTACGACTTCGAGATCGTCTCCACCAAGTACATGCACTCGCTCGACGATGGCGAGGTCCCGATCGTGGCGATGTTCAGCGGCACGGTGTTCGGCCGCAGCGCGGCGGGCCTCAACGCCGCGCCTGTCTCGTGGAGCGAGGAGGCGTCGTACCGGCTGCCCGTCGCACTGTGGCGAGACATGATGGACCTCTACTTCCCGAACACGGGTTGGCTGCGATTGAGTCGAGGGTCACTCGATGCACTGCAGCGCTACAAGGCCGACCGCGCCTTGATGACGTGGGACGAGACGTTCGAGCGGTTGTTGAAAGAGGCGGGTGAAGACGTATGACCCCGACCACCGACCCGCCCCCGACACCTGCGCCCGATCGCTTCGCCTCGGCCCGTCTGGTGGCAGACACCGTGCTGTACGAGGGATACGTGCTCTACCCGTACCGTGCGTCGGCGCAGAAGAACCAGCTGCGCTGGCAGTTCGGAGTACTCGCCCCGCCCGACGTCGCCCGATCGAGTGGATCCGAACGGTGGTCGATGCGCAGCGAGGTCATCGTCGAGCCAGGCGAGCATCCGCTGCTCAGTGTGCGGATCCGCTGCCTCCAGGTGCAGCATCGCGATGTCGAGCGCTCGATCGACGGTGGGTCCACGTTCGAAACGGTCGACAGCGTGGTGCTCGACGGCCGCACCGTCGTGGCGTGGGACGAGGCGCTCGATCGCGAGATCGACCTCGCCCCTGTCGGGTTGCTGCCCGTCGCCGACGCAACCAGCCAACACGCGTTCAGGCTGTCGGCCGGCGAGGAGACGGAGGCCCTTCGCGACCATCGCGGCGACGTCGTCGGCAGGATGATCCGCCGGCGTCAAGAGGTCGCCGGACTCGTTCGGATCTCGACGGAACAGGTTGACGACGGGCCGTTGCTGAAGGTGTCGATCGTCGTCGAGAACGCTACGGCGTGGCCCGATGGCGACGAGGGCACGGATCGGGACACGGTGATGCGCAGTTCGTTGATCGCCGTGCACACCTTGCTGGCCGTCGACGACGGTTCGTTCATCTCGTTGCTCGAACCACCCGCGTATGCCGAGGCCGCCGTCGCCGGTTGCACCAGCGAAGGCACGTTCCCGGTGTTGATCGGCGACTCCGTCAGCAGCGACGTGATGTTGTCGTCGCCAATCATCCTCTACGACTTCCCTGCCATCGCGCCGGAGAGCACCGGCGACTTCTGCGACTCCACGGAGATCGACGAGATCCTGGCGTTGCGTGTCATGACCTTGACCGACGCTGAGAAAGCCGAGGCCCGCGGCACCGATGCGCGCGCCGCGGCGATCATCGATCGGTGCGACGACATGCCCGACGAGATCTGGTCGCGGTTGCACGGAGCCGTTCGGTCGCTTCGCCCGATCAAGGACGCGCCGACCGACGACATCCCGATGTTCTTCGAACCGCGCGGTGACGAGCCGACCGATGCCGTGAGCCCGCAGCAGCAGCCGTGGTGGGATCCGGGCCAGGACGCTTCGTTCGATCCGTTCACCGACACGATGTGGATCGGAGGGGTCGAGGTCGGCAGCGGCACGCATGTACGGCTGCGGCCGTCACGACGGGCCGACGCTCACGATCTGTTCTACGCGGGCCAGCTCGCAACGGTGAAGGGTGTGTTCAACGATGTCGACGGCGATCAACACGTTGCGGTTGCTCTCGACGATGACCCGGCCTCCGACATGTTCGAGTGGCAAGGGCGCTTCCTCTACTTCCATCCCGACGAGATCGAAGTGCTCGAACAGCCACGACGGTCACGAGTGCTGGTAGCCGGCATCGGCAACATCTTCCTCGGCGACGATGGATTCGGCGTCGAGGTGATCAAGCACATCGGCGCGACGGCATCGGACGCTGGTCTGCACGACGGAGTCACCGTGGCTGATTTCGGGATCCGCGGCGTGCACCTGGCATTCGAACTGCTTGAGGGCTACGACGTGCTGGTACTGATCGACGCCATCCCTCTGGGCGAGGCACCCGGCACCGTGGTGACCTTCGAGCCCGACGTCGAGTCGATCGACCCGTCGACCGCCGACGCCCACTCGATGAGCCCCGCCGTGGTGCTGGGCCTGCTGGCCGGGATGGGCGGCGAGTTGCCACACGTCATCATCGTCGGGTGTCAACCGTTGACGCTCGAGGAAGGCATCGGCTTGTCGCAGCCCGTATCGGATGCGATCGCCCCGGCTGTCAAGGCCGTACACCGCGTCCTCGACGACATCTTCTCCCCCGCACAGAAGGAGCTACAACCATGATCCACAAACTGGTCTACTCGGCGCTGCTGGGACTGGTCGCCACGCTGGTCGTCAAGTCGTTGCCCGACATTGCCCGATATCTCAAGATGCGCGAGATGTAGTCGTTCGTGACCCGTTACGTGATCATGCCCACTCGGTCCAAGGTGTGGGTCGAGGCTCGTTCGAACGTGCATCCGATCCACACCGAGGCCGCAGGTCTCGAGGGGTGGCTCGAGCTCGACATCAGCGACGGCGCGGTCGACGTCGATCAGGCGCTCGGCCACATCGAGTTCCCCGTCGAGAACCTCACATCGGGAAACGGTCTCGAAGACCGCGAGATGCACAGGAGGATCGACGCCCGCCGCTATCCGACGATCACGGGTGATCTCAAGGTGATGAAGCAGACGAAGGATCCGGCGCGTTACACCGTCGGCGGCGACCTGACGTTCCGAGGTGTCACCCGCGCCTACGAGGACGAGATGGGGGTCGCCTCGTCCGGTGACAACAGCGTGAGCATGACCGGCGTCTCGGTGTTCGACATCCGCGACTTCGGGATGGAGCCGCCGCGGATCCTGATGTTCAAAGTGCAACCCGAGGTGACCGTGAGGGTCGAGATCGTCGCCGAGAAGGAGAGCTGATATGTGCCTCGGAATTCCGGGTCAAATCGTTGAGATGCATCCCCAGTACGAGCACCTCGCCAAGGTCGACGTCAGCGGAGTGGGGCGGATGATCAACATCGGCCTCCTCGAGGACGAGCACCTCGTTCCCGGCGACTGGGTGCTGATACACGTCGGCTTTGCGATGTCGAAGATCGACGAGGAAGAGGCCCGGCTGGCACTCGCTTCGTTGCAGATGATGGGCGAGATGTTCACCGACGAAGTCGAAGCCTTGATGAATGCGCCCTCGACGACCATCGCTGCCACGACCGTGCCTGCCACGACCGTCCCTGCCACGACCGTGCCGGGCGGGTGACGGGTCGATGAAGTTCGTCGACGAATACCGCGATCCGGTGGCGGCCCGGGCCCTGGTCGCCACCATCACCGAACTTGCCGGCCACGACCACTTCAAATTCATGGAGGTCTGCGGCGGGCACACCCACACGATCTACCGCCACGGCATCGAGCACGTACTGCCGGAGAACGTCGAGCTGGTGCACGGCCCCGGGTGCCCGGTCTGTGTGATCCCGATGGGACGCGTCGACGATGCCATCGCCATCGCCGAGACACCTGGCGTGATCTTCACGTCCTTCGGCGACATGATGCGCGTGCCCGGCAGCAAGGGCAACCTGTTGGGTGCCAAGGCCCGTGGGGCCGACGTGCGTTTCGTCTACTCCCCACTCGACGCGCTGCAGATCGCCGTCGACAACCCCGACCGCGCGGTCGTGTTCTTCGCAGTCGGCTTCGAGACAACGGCGCCGTCCACTGCGGTCACGTTGCTACGGGCCCGCGAACTCGACGTGACCAACTTCCATGTCTTCTCGAACCACGTCACGATCGTGCCACCGATCAAGGCGATCCTCGAGTCACCCGACCTACGGCTCGACGGATTCCTGGGGCCCGGCCACGTCTCGACCGTCGTCGGCAACCGCCCATATCGATTCGTGTCCGAGAAGTACGGTAAGCCGTTGGTGACCGCCGGCTTCGAGCCGCTCGACATCCTGCAGGCGATCGTGATGCTGTTGATGCAAATCCGCGAGGGTCGCTGCGAGATCGAGAACCAGTACGCGCGAGTCGTGCGCGACGAGGGCAACCCGCGCGCGCTGCAGATCCTCGCCGAGGTGTTCGAGTTGCGACCGCACTTCGAGTGGCGCGGTCTCGGGTTCATCTCGCAGAGCGCGCTACGACTGCGGCCCGAGTTCGCCAAGTGGGACGCCGAGTTGAAGTACGAGGTACCCGGCGTTCGTGTCGCAGACCCGAAGGCCTGCCAGTGCGGCGAGGTGTTGAAGGGCGTCATCAAACCGTGGGAGTGCAAGGTGTTCGGCACCGCGTGCACACCGGAAACACCGATCGGCACATGCATGGTGTCGTCGGAGGGAGCGTGCGCGGCGTACTACAACTTCGGGCGGCTGCACCGCGAGGCCGCCGTGACGCTGGGTCGTTCACGAGGCGTTTGACCTCCAAGTCGTTCGGGAACACCAGGCCATGCCCTCTGTGCGTCACCACGTTGATTCGATTCACAACCCTGTCGGCAACCTTGCGGCCGAACATCCAGGCCTGGTCAAGATCGGGCGTATCGGGTGGTTCGCCAAGGGTGTCGTCTATGTGATCGCCGGCTATCTCGCACTTGCTGTCGCGGTGAAGGCGTCGGGTCGGACGAGCGGCCCTTCGGCAACCGGTGATCAAGAGGCCAGCCCGGTCGGTGCGATCAAAACCGTGGCCGGGTCGGGTGGCGGCACGCTTCTCCTCTGGCTGCTCGCCGTCGGCATGCTGCTCTACGCGGCGTGGCGGCTCGTGTCGGCTTTCCTTCCAGGTGGGAAGGACGCCAAGGCGATCGCTCACCGCATCGGCTACATCGCCAGTGCCGTGATGTACATCACATTCGCGGCGAGTGCGATCGGGCTGGCCCGCCACACCGGCAAGACGCCGAACGGCAACAGCAAGGTCACGGACATCTCGGCCAGCTTCATGTCGCACACATTCGGCCGGGTCATCATCGGGGTAGCCGGTGTCATCGTGATCGCCGTCGGTCTGTACAGGATCTCCAAGGGCCTGAAGGCCGACGTCGAAGACGAGCTCGACATGTCGGGGATCAACGGCGATCGAGCCAAGTGGACAGAGCGCCTCGGCCGGGTCGGCGAGGTCGGCCGTGGCATCGGGTTCAGCCTCGTGGGCTTCTTCCTCCTGCGATCGGCGATGACCTACGACGTCAATCAGGCCACTGGTCTCGATGGGGCGTTGCGCCGCGTCGCGACTCACTCGTGGGGTGTTTTCGTTGTCGTCGTGGTCGGCATCGGGTTCGCCGCGTACGGTCTCTTCTGCCTGTCTACCTTCACGCATCGGCGCCTCGAGGCACCGTAGGCCTCACGCACTCTGCTCGTTCGTGTGGCCGGGCCTGTGCACTCGGCTGGCCATCGGATCCCGGCGAACACGATCTCGGCGGCGAACGAAAGAGGAGTCCACCCGCCTGCGCCGAATGGTCGCCGGCGGCGCGGTCTCCCGACCTGCCTGCATGCCGTGCTTGCGGAGCAGTCGACTAGAGCGGCGAAGGAGCCGGCGAATGCAGACAAGTACTCCATGTCTGCGACGCAGAAAGTACGTTGAACGACCCCGCGGCTCGACCGCGCATTCGCTGACAGGTCTCGACCGAGATCGTCGCCGACGTCTCGGAGACGTGCCGCAGTACCGGCCGGAGGAGCAGCCCCGCCACCGGCTCATCCCGCCGCTGGTCGCATTCGCCGCCAAAGGGCACCTCGTCTCTCCCCGCCAAGTAAGGCGTTGGTAAAGTCGACAGCGTCCCGTTTGGCTCGTCGAGGCATCGGGTACGCGTGACCGATGTCATCTCTACGCCTTCGTGATACCTGGGTCGTGAGACGCCGCGAAGCACTGACCCTGCTCGGCATCTACGCAGCATTCACTGCGATCTGGTTTTCGGTCGGGTGGTTGTTGACCCACCCGCTGAAGCACTCTGCAATCGTCCGTACCGACGAGTCGATCTCGCGGTGGTTCGTCGCACACCGCACCCCGAGATGGAACTCGTTGAGCTTCGCCGGATCGATGTTGTCCGACACCGTCGTGAAGATCGTCGTGACGGCAGTCGTGGCCACGGTCATGTTGATCGTGTGGAAACGATGGCTCGAACCGCTGATGGTCGTCGTCCCGCTGATCCTCGAAGCCCTGACCTTCATCACGGTGACGACCCTGGTCGGCCGCCCGCGCCCCGACGTTCAAAAGCTCGACACCTCCCCTGTCGGGACCAGCTATCCGTCCGGTCACACCGCGGCAGCCGTCATCTACTCGGCGATCGTCATCGTTCTCTTCTGGCACACCCGGCGCCGATGGATCAGGGCGATCGGCGTGTTCGTCGCTGGCGTCTTGCCGGTGCTGGTGGCGTTGGCCCGGCTGTACCGCGGCATGCACTTCTTGACCGACGTGATCTTCGGCGCTTTGCTGGGCGGGGCCTCGGTGCTCGCTTCAGCGCTGGTCATTCGCCGTTCGGCAGAAGACTTGCACCTCCCGCTGGACGGCACCAACCGCGATGATCATCGGCTCGCCGAGCCTTCGTCCGAACTCACCCCGGCCTAGTCGACGCTGATGAAACCCACAATTGTCATCCTGGTGTGCGGCGTGGTGGCCGCCCTCGTGGCCTTCGCTCTCTCCGCGTCACGCACGATCTCGGCAGATCCGGTCGATCCTGCTGCAGCCGAGCAAGCCGTTCGGCGGTCGCTTTCCCGGCACCCTCGCTTCAGGCGGTTCCTCCACCAACGGATGGATCGCAAGACGGCCGGCGGCTTCCTGTTGACGATGAGCTTGTTGGTGCTCTTCTTCGTGTCACTCTTCGTCGGAGTGATTCTCGACATGATCGATGGCCACACCGGGTTCGCCTCGGCCGACAAGTCCATTGCCGAGTGGGGCTCGAAGCACGCCTCATCCTCGACCGCACATGCCATGAAGCTCATCACACAACTCGGGAGCACCCCGGTGATCGTCCTGCTTCTGCTGGTCACCGCCTGCGTGGACTTCTTTCGTAGACGGAGCCGTGAAGTGTTCGTGTTCGTAGCGGTCATCGGTGTCGGCGAACTTGCGTTGAACAACCTTCTCAAGGTCATCGTCCGCAGAGACCGACCCTCGGTGCTCCGCCTGGTGGCCGCGCACGGATACTCGTTCCCCTCTGGCCACACGGTTGCGGCATCGGCATGCTGGATGGCTGCCGCGCTGATCCTGGGTCGCGACAAGTCGCGTCGTGTTCGGGCGCTGTTGGCGGCGGTCGCCGCCCTCATCGCCGTGTCGGTGGCGGCCAGCCGCGCTCTGCTCGGCGTTCACTGGTTGACCGATGTCATCGCCGGCCTGGTGATCGGTTGGGGATGGTTCACGATCGTTGCAATAGTCTTCGGAGGGCGGGCCCAGCGATTGGGCGACCCCGTGTCGGAGCATCCGCAGGGAACGTCTACAGCCCCGGCCCAGGGTTCGAACCCCGACCGAACGGCGACCCTCAGCTAGTTGGCCCGGTAGCGTCGTTCGGCCCTCGAGGAGTTTCGGGTCGCGAGTGTGAGGGGTTGCGCCAGCTCAGGTACTTGCGGAGCGCCCGGGCGAGGGCGAGGCCGTTCACGGTCACGCACGACACGGATTGTGGCGACGGTTCAACCTGTCTGCACCGAACGGGCGACGCGGCGACACCGATGTCGCGTCGCCGACGCCACTTCAGGACGCGTGATGCCCAATCCCGTGGAGCTGCCGCGGCAGCCACCGGCGAGACCTAGTCGGCCGGCGCGCAGATGATGAGCGACCGGGGCCGGATCTCGAACTCGAGCTTCTTGGCCTTGCCCTTCACACCACCGTCCAGTTCGAAGCGGCGCTTGCGGTCGAACTTGACCGTGATCGTCTCGCCGACACCGATCTCGGAGTGCCCGGACCACTGCTGCTTACGTAGAACCGCCGTCAGCATCAGGTTGGCCCATTCCCGCATACCTGTGGCGGTCACTGCTGCCACATGCAGCCGGCCGTCGGTCGAACTCGCGTCGGGGAACGCCTCGACCCCGCCCTTCAACGACCCGGTGTTGCCGACCAAAACGCAGCTGGCCGGGCCCTCGTAGAAGTCCTCGCCGTCGACGACGACCGTGATGTCGAACATCTTGCGATTGCGGCTCTCGCGAACGGCGGCGCCGACATACGCAAAGGTGCCGATCCGCTCCTTGGCGTCCTCGGCCTCGCTGAGCATCGCGACGTCGAATCCGCTGCCGGCCATCACGTTGAACGTCAGGCCGTTGCACGTCGCTGTATCGATGCTGCGCCGGTCGCCACGGACGATCACATCGACGATCTCGTCGATATCGGTCGGTAGTTCGAGGCCCGAGGCGAACAGGTTTGCGGTACCGCTCGGCACCACAGCGAGCGCGGCCTCGGTGCCGACAATCGCCTCCGACGCTGATCGCACGCTGCCATCGCCGCCGCACACCACGATGGTCGTCGCATTGTGCTTCAACGCCTTCTTGGCGGCGCCTTTCGAATCGGATCCCTTCTCGACCTCGTACCATCGCGCGGTCAAGCCGGCCGCGGCGAGCGACGTTCGCAAGCGTCGGGCGTCCTTCTTCTCAATCTTGCGGGTGTTGGCGATCACAGCAACGGTCGACATCGATCCTCCGGGTTCCGATGATGGGTACCCCAGCGAGGCTCAGCGCAAACGGTCGCCGAGCTCGGCGGCCGATTTCGCGCCGATCTTTCGCAACCAGGCCGCAACATCGGCGGCTCCGGCTCGTTCGGCGACATCGAGCGAGGTGAGATCGTCCCAACCGATCCAGTTCGGGTCGGCACCCCTGCCGACGAGGTACTCGGCAACGTCGAGATGGCCACCGTGGCAAGCACCCCACAAGCACGGGGTTGCATCGTCGACCCAGGCCTGTGGATCGTCGGCGAAACCAGCTTCGACGCGGCCCAACAACCCGAGTGCCGACGCTTCCCATCGACTGGTCGTCGCGCCGCGCTCGAGCAATCGACGGGCCGCCGACCATTGACCGAAGGCGGTCGCGTCGGCCATCGCCGTGCCACCGCCGATCACGGCGCCGCGCGCCTCGATGTCGGCGCCGGCGTCGAGCAACGCGTCGATCACGCCGACATCGTCACTGCTCGCGGCCCAGTGCAGCGGCGTCTCGGTGTGCGGGCCGCTGAACCTGGCATTGACGTCGGCACCGGCGTCGATCAATGCGGTGACGGTTTCGACACCGCGTGGGAAGTGACCCGGCCAGTCCGTGGCGACGTGCAACAGGGTGCGGCCCATGCCGCGCGCGCGATCATGCTCGGAGCCGAACGATTTCGTGACCAGCCCCGGGTGCTCGTGCAGCAGCTTGCGCAGCCCCTCGACATCACCGCTGCGCACCGCGGCGAATGCACCGGCGACCCCCGGCTCGTCGATCCCGCTGATTGCCATACGACAGTTTCG